>NZ_CP016796.1:319625-639251 GCF_001895265.1 Francisella uliginis | reverse complement strand
AGGATCTGTGGCGCGTAAGCTACAGCTGCAATAATCAAACCAACCAAAATAACTCCCGTTATTCTAAATGGTTGTCTGAATTTGCGATTCTTCATCTTAACCCAATCAATTTTTGCAACATTTTTACCTAAGAAAATCCAACTAGCAATTTTTACAAAAAAGTTTTTTGTGATTTTGTTATATAATTCTGTACCAGTTTGAATTGCTGACATTTTAGCAACTATTTTTTTGTAAACTTTGGCGATAATAACTCCAAAGATCAAACCTAAAATAATCGAAAGTACAAAAGCTCCAGCAACAAGATAATAGTCAAAACCAGCATAAGCTACAATTGGAGTATTAACTAGCGTTTTAAATATAGGCTGGGTAAATCCATCAAGTAAAAACTGCCCTAATGAAAAGCTAACAGCCTCTAAAATAAATGAAAGAGCTTTTGCTATTATTGCAATGAATACGAATACACCTATATTAATTCTAAGAATGATAACTAAAAATATCACCCCTATAAATAATAGTGGTGAATATGATATTCCTGGAATAAAACCAAATACAAATGCAAACAATGATGTTAAAAGCAATTGAAATGGCGTAATCTTTGAAAAAATAGTCGATTTTATCTTATCAAATATATAACCAAACATTTTATCTACCTTATTTTTTTAAACTTATTAAACTAACATTACCATATTATAGGAAAATCAAAATATTAAAATAGTATTTTTATCGTAAAAGACAAACTAAATTTTTCATCTAAGTAGCAAAATCGCTTATTATAAAAAATAACAGAAATAGCAAAGATACTAAATTTGTCTATCTTAATAAATCACGACTATTTGCAAGTACAAAATAAATACCATACAATACGAGTAATAGGGAATATTAATGATTAGGCTAAAGGCTTTATCTAATTGAAAGTTTTATGCTGCTTTTTATTAGAAAAAATAAAGTAAATGCGTTATTATTTTACCTGTTATTTACAAAATTTTCGTCAAACGATCAAATAAGGAAGAAAATCGATGAACTTACATGAATATCAAGCTAAGGATCTTTTAGAAAGTTATGGTCTAAAAGTTCAAAAAGGTATCGTAGCTCATAATCCAAATGAAGCTGCTCAAGCATTTGACCAAATGGGTAGCAAATTTGCAGTTGTCAAAGCTCAGGTACATGCTGGTGGTCGTGGTAAAGCTGGTGGTGTAAAAGTTGTTAAATCATCTCAAGAAGCTCGTGAGGTAGCAGAAAGTCTTATCGGAACAAATCTTGTTACATTCCAAACAGACGCAGAAGGCCAACCTGTAAATGCTGTTGGTATATTTGAAGATGTATACCCTGTAACTAATGAATTATACTTAGGTGCTGTAGTTGACAGATCAAGCCGTAAAGTTACTTTCATGGCATCAACTGAAGGTGGTGTAGATATTGAAGAAGTAGCTCATAACACTCCAGAAAAAATCCTTAAAGTGGAAGTTGATCCATTAGTTGGTCTTCAACCATTCCAAGCTCGTGAAGTAGCTTTCAAACTTGGTCTAAAAGGCAAGCAAATCAACGATTTCGTTAAAACTATGCTAGGTGCTTACAAGGCATTTGTAGAATGTGATTTTGCATTATTTGAGATCAACCCTCTTGCTGTAAGAGAAAACGGTGATATCGTTTGTGTTGATGGTAAAATTAACCTTGATTCAAACGCTCTTTATAGACACCCTAAGCTGTTAGCTCTAAGAGATAAATCTCAAGAAAATGCTAAAGAACTTAAAGCTTCTGAGCATGAGCTAAACTATGTAGCTCTTGAAGGTAACATCGGTTGTATGGTAAACGGTGCTGGTCTAGCGATGGCTACTATGGATATCATCCAATTATACGGTGGTAAGCCAGCTAACTTCCTAGATGTTGGTGGTGGAGCTACTAAAGAAAGAGTAATCGAAGCTTTCAAACTAATCCTAGATGATGAGAATGTAAAAGCTGTTTTAATTAACATCTTCGGTGGTATCGTTCGTTGTGATATGATCGCTGAAGCAATTATCGAAGCTGTTAAAGAAGTAAATGTAACTGTACCAGTAGTTGTTCGTCTAGAAGGTAACAATGCAGAAAAAGGTGCTAAGATCCTATCTGATTCAGGTTTAAAACTTATCCCTGCTGATGGTTTAGCTGATGCTGCTGATAAAGTTGTGAAATCACTAGGTTAATAAATTAAAACAGTTAAAAGGATATTAAATAATGAGCGTATTAATTGATAAAAATACAAAAGTTCTAGTACAAGGTTTTACTGGTAAAAACGGTACTTTCCACTCAGAGCAAGCTATTGCTTATGGTACAAACATCGTAGGTGGTGTAACTCCTGGTAAAGGTGGTCAGACTCACCTAGATAGACCAGTTTTCAATACAATGGAAGAAGCTGTAAAAGCTACTGGTGCTGATGCATCTGTAATCTATGTACCAGCTCCATTTGTAAAAGATTCAGCAATCGAAGCGATTGATGCTGGTGTTAAACTAGTTGTAATCATTACTGAAGGTGTTCCAACTCTAGATATGCTAGTAGTTAAAGAATACTTAAAAGGTAAAGATGTACAAGTAGTTGGTCCTAACTGTCCTGGCGTTATCACTCCAGGTGAATGTAAAATTGGTATTATGCCTGGTCATATTCACCAACCTGGTAGAGTTGGTATCATCTCTCGTTCTGGTACTTTGACTTATGAAGCAGTTGCTCAAACTACTAAGTTAGGTTTTGGTCAATCTACTTGTATCGGTATAGGTGGCGACCCAATCCCTGGTATGAACCAAATCGAAGCTTTAAAACTTCTAGAAAACGACCCTCAAACAGAAGCTATAATCCTAATCGGTGAGATTGGTGGTACAGCTGAAGAAGAAGCTGCTGAATACATTAAAGATAATGTAACTAAGCCAGTTATCGGGTATATTGCTGGTGTTACAGCTCCTCCAGGAAAGCGTATGGGTCATGCTGGCGCGATCATTTCTGGTGGTAAAGGTACAGCTGATGAAAAATTCGCTGCATTTGAAGCTGCTGGTATTGCTTATACTAGATCACCTGCAGAGTTAGGTTCTAAGCTTAAAGAAGTTACTGGTTGGTAATTTTTTATTTTCTAAATAATTTTTTCTTTTATTTATATTTCAATTTCATAATTTTCAAAAATCTAATTTAAAATGATAATATAACTTAATATAAAGTTATTAATTAGTGAATTATGATTAAAAAGGTAATCTTATTTTTTAGTCTTACAACACTACTCCTAACTACCAATATAGGATATTGTTTGTCAGAAAATAAAAATATAAATCACCCAGTACCAAAAATATTAAAAAACAAAAGTCATAAGCAAAAAAAAGACTGCAATACAATATCAACTACTCTTATGAGCCCTATCTCAGTAGTTGGTATAGGTGTAGGAACTATTTTGATGATACCTGTAGGTTTGCTGGGAGGAGTCGTTGGTGGAGCTATGAAAGGCTGTTGAGTTAATCTAAGACCTTTTTCATGTCTCTTAATCTTGAGTATTTTTAGAGAAATCTGACTTTAAAATCCTTATTTTGTGTTTCATATCGGCATTTTGTACCGATATGAATACACCTATCCTAGTTAAGCCATTAAATTGACAGCTTTTAATGCGTTAAAACATATAGCTTTTAACAAAGCTTGTGCACTTACTTTTACTGTAGAGAAGTAACTAGCTCTAGTAAAGTTAAACTTTCTTTTCATCGTGCCAAAGCATTGTTCAACCTTATATCTAACTTTAGATATAAGAATGTTTCGTAATTTTTGTCTCTTAGTTAGTGGTTTATTTCTAACTGCTTTTTTAAGTACACGATTATTAATTTTGTTAGCTTTTAGTAATTCTCTATTAGCAGCAGTATCATATGCCTTATCTGCTAATAACTGTTTACAGTTAATATCTTCTAACATTGTTTCTAATCTATGAGCCTCATAGACTTCTGCTGACTCTGTATGTATTGTTTGTATGAAACCATACTTATCATCTACACTAGCAAAAACTTTATAGCCATAATGACTCTTATTACCTTTCTTAATCCATCTTGCATCTACATCTTTACCATATGAAATATCAGGAATAGAGGTTTTGTCTTCTTTTCTATCTTCTACTGGATTATCCATATGCTTATTAGGTCTGCCTGCAGATTCAACTAAGGTAGCATCTATAATTGCACCTTTGGCATTATTTATCGATAAGCCTAATGCTTCTAGCTGTTTGTTAAATTCTTTAAGTAGCCTTTTATATTTTTTCTTTTCTATTAATAAGTTTCTGAACTTATTAATAGTACTATAATCAGGTAAGTTAGACGTTGGCGTAAAACCTGTGAAATACATGAAATCAATTCTTAGCCTTAAACTAGATGCTAATTCTCTATCGCTTAGACTATACCACTGCCCTAGTAACAAAAGTTTAAACATCATTATACTATCATAGGCGGGTCTACCTTGCCTTGTCATATCTTGAGTATAGATACCTTTAAGTGTTTTCCTAAACTTTTCAAAGGTAACTAACTTGTTTAGCTTTACAAACTTATTATCACTACCTAATGATTCTTCTAATCCTAAAAAGAAAAAATCCATAACTGTTAAAATATAAATATCTACTGTTATAGCTATATTTTACAAAATTCATAAATTTATTGGCAGATTAAATCAACAGTCTTAAATAGTTTTAACGTCATTGCAACCTGCCGTAACCCAGCTAAAGCTGACAATTTGAATAAACTTGCTGCCAAATATACAAATCTTACTATAGAAAAGCTTGATGTTACTAGTTCAGATGAGCAACAACAATTATTCCAAAAATATAAAGATAAAACTCTCGATATCTTAATCAATAATGCAGGAGTTTATCCAGAGCATCATAAGAGAATAAGTATATCAAATACAGACCCTAGCTGGATAAATGATGCTTTTCAAACTAATTGTTTAGGAGCATTCTACCTTATTCATAACTTTAAGGATAATCTACTAAAATCTGATAATCCAATAGTTATCAACATGGCTAGTCAAGCAGGCTCGATAGAACAAACAAAGGTTGGATTTGGCTATTCATATCGTATATCTAAAGCAGCTTTAAATATGTTGACAAAAACTTTTGCTGCCGAATACCCAGAAATAGTAACAATAAGCCTACGTCCTGGTTGGGTTAAAACCTATATGGGAGGTGAAAATGCCTCTTTAGAAGTAAAAGATAGTATCACAGCTATGACTAAGCTTATTAGCTCGCTTACGTCTAAAGACTCAGGTAAATTTCTCAATGCTCAAGGTAACCAAGAAAAATGGTAATTGAGCTATTAATAGTTTAACAAGCCCTATTATACTGTTATTCTTATAAAATATAAAAATTGTATTATTGCATAAAAAATGAATTCATATTCAATAATTAAAAAATTAAGTATTACTTGTCTAATTGGAGCATTAATTATATGGGTACTCTACCCTTTTATTTATCCAATTCTATTTGCTGCCCTTTTGGCTATAATACTTGCTCCTCTACAAGTAAATCTAGAAAAACATATAGGTAGACATAAAAGTAGCTTTCTTATAGCTATGGGGATTTTATTATGCATTTTCATTCCTATGCTAATTGTAATCTCATACGCTATTACTGAGGTTATTTCATATTTACAAAACTCTGAATCCTTATCGCAAACGTTTGCGCAGCTTAGTAATTCTATAGCAAAGATCCCATATATTGGCGAATATCTACAGCAGCATTTTGATAAACTAATAACTGCAATTAAACATGATAAAGAAAAGATTATTTCTAACCTTGGCCAGGTTTTACCTGCTATTAGATATATAGGTGCTACTTCAATTAGCTTACTAACAGATTTTTTAATAACGATATTACTGGTATATCAATTCTTAGTAAGTGGTTCAACTGTAGAAAAATTCTTTAAAAAAGTTGTCTTAAAAGACTTTCATGATAGTGATAGTTTTATTTCAACTGCGATTATAACAACACGCAGAGTTAGTTTAGCAATATTCTTAACAGCTATGCTTGTTGGTGTAACTATGGGAATTACATTCTCAATCTTATCTATACCAAGTCCAATACTTTTTGCCTTTATCTCTGCTATAGCTTCAATGGTTCCATTTATGGTTGGTATTGTTTATATACTTTTGGCAGGAGCAGTATTTGTAATATATGGCGCTACAAAAGCTATTGCTATTTTGATAGTTGGTTTTGCACTTAATATTTTTACAGACAATATTATGCAACCAAAAATTATTAATAAACAAGTTAAGCTTAGCTTTGTAGCTTCGTTAATTGGTATTATGGGAGGAATCCAAGCCTTTGGTTTTATTGGAATATTCTTAGGCCCTGTAATATTTAACGTAGCTTTTGTCGGTATTGAAAAACTAATGGATGGTAAAGAATATTAGTTTCACTAAGCTTGAGGAAAAGCCTCAAAGCTATGCACTTTATCTAAATCATTTTCCCAATTAGCCTTACTTGCTGTAAAAATATGTGCTGTTGGCTTAATTGATATCTCATCATCTAAGCTTCCAGCCGGGACAACAACTAAACCTAATTCAGGCACTTCAATAGGCATCGCAGAGCCACATTCACTACAAAAACTCTTTGTATGTCTAGTTGCTGGTAGCTTAAAGTTTTTAACTAACTCCTGACCAGAGTTCCATTTTAATTTTGCATTTTTTGAGAAAAGATTAGCTCCATGGGCTGATCCAGTGTCTTTACGACAATAAGAGCAATGACATAAGAAAAAGCTCTCAAAGTCACCTTCAATTTCAAAATTCACATTATCACACAAGCATGATCCTTTAACACTCATACATTCAAATCCAAATAATTTATATAGATATTTGATTGATTATATGCCTTAAATTTACAGACCTCAAATGCTAAATTAATAATGACTTACAAAAAAAGTTTGGATAGAATGAATTTTACTGTTTTTTATTTTAAATCATAAAATGGAATCTCTAAAACATCCTAAAGGACTCAAATTTTTATTTTTCGCAGAAATGTGGGAACGCTTTAGTTTCTATGGATTATCAGCAATTTTAATCCTATATATGACTCAAAGATTAAACTTCACAGAAGCTAATGCTGCTTTGATATTTGGTAGTTATGTAACTTTTCTTTATATTACCACAGCTGTTGGCGGCATATTAGCCGATAGAATAATAGGCTATAGACGCTGTGTACTAATAGGCGGTATCTCGATTATATCTGGGCATATAATTATGGCACTGTCAGGATCTAGTGATATAGCTTTATTTTTAGGTTTAGGATGCATATCCGCTGGAACTGGTTTTTTCAAATCTAATGTTTCAACAATGGTTGGTAGACTCTATGATGATAGAGAGGCTCTACGTAATAGTGGTTTTGCTTATTTTTACACGGGTATAAATATTGGATCTGTAATAGCAACCTTTGTTGTTGGTTTTGTTGGTGAAAAAATTGGCTGGCATTATGGTTTTAGTTTAGCTGCTTTTGGTATGGGACTTGGATTAATATGTTTTGAACTTGGTAAAAAGCATTTCCCTAAAAGCTGTGATGAGCCTAACTTTGAAATTATGAAAAAGAATTTATTCTTAGGCTTAAATGTTTGGTATACCATAATATTATTTGTAATAATTTCAGCATGTGTTTTTGCTTATCTGATAGCTCATCCAACAGAATCAATGGTGATAATTTCACTATCAGGAATAGTTTTATTAGTTTATCTAATCTCTCTATGGAAATCACTTGGAAAAGCTCAAAAAACTAACATCGCGATCTTATTGATACTTTCAATATTTATGCTATTTTACTGGTCACTAAGTAATCAAACCTCTATCAGTATACCTTTATTTATAAAGAGTAATATTGATCTACATATTTTAGGTTTTGATATGCCTGTTACTACACTTATGGCAACTCAACTAACATTATTGGTAATTATCAATCCTTTCTTTGGTGTTCTATGGCAAAAGTTAGGTCAGTATAAAAAAGAACCATCTGATGAATTAAAGTTTGTTTTTAGTTTAGTCTTTCTAGCGTTATGTTTTTTCTTTTTAAGCACAGCTGGATCAATAGCCGCTCAGACTGGACATGCTAATGTGATATGGCTATTGCTATGCTACTTAATGCTAGTATTTGGTGAACTCTGTATCTCACCTGTTGGTTTAGCACTTGTTACTCGACTAGCTCCAGAGCATCTAAAGTCAACAATGATGGGAGTATGGTGGACAATTAGCGCTTATGCAGGGTTTTTTGGTGGCGTAATAAGCTCACATATTGCTGTTACAAAAAATACACCTGCTAGCAGTTTTGCATCTGGATACTTTAAACTTTTTATTGCAGCAATTATTATGGCTGTTATATTGTTTGCATTAACTCCAATATTAAAGAAACTTACTAAACTTAGGGTATAAAAATGATTCTAATTGCGAATGATGAAGGTCGTAGTGGCGTACCTGAAGCTTTTAAACGACTCCAAAATAAAGAAAATGGTCTTAGATCTATAATTGAAGGTATTAAACTTGTAGAGAATGATACAACAATCAAAACAGTTGGTAGAGGATCTTGGCCTGATATCTTAGGTAATGTAACTCTAGATGCTTCTGTAATGGATGGTGATGATCTACGTACAGGCTCTATTGGTGCTCTCAAGGGTTATGCTAATGCTGTTGAAGTTGCTTATGAAGTTATGCAAAGATTACATCATGAGATATTAGTTGGTGAAGGTGCCAATAAATTTGCTAATGAAATCAATGCTACAAAAATTGATAATCTGCTACCTGAAATCAAAAAAGTATGGCAAGAACATTTGGATAAACATTTAACAGCTAAACAAAAAGCTAACTTTCCAAATATCCCATTAATTGAGCTAAGTAAGTTTGCTATAGACCCTGAGAAAGTCTTTGATACTACTGTATATTTATCAAAAGACCACAACAATACTATATCATCAGCAACAAGTACTTCTGGTTGGGCTTGGCGCTATCCTGGTAGATTAGGAGATAGTCCAATTATCGGTGCTGGGTCATATGCTGACTCTAGATATGGTGCTTGTGCTTGTACTCACACTGGTGAGATGGCTATTCGCTGTAGCACTGCTAGATCTGTAGTTTTATATATGAAAATGGGAATGTCTGTAAAAGACGCTGTATTAGAAGCAGCTAAAGACTTGCGTCATCTAAAAACTGGATATTTAGATGAATTAACTATTCATGCTATTGATAACCAAGATAATCACTATGTAGCTAGTTTTAAAGGTAGCGAACCAGTTTATTACTGGGTTTGGACTGATAATATGCTTGAGCCTATTAAGAAACAAGCTAGGCTAATTCTGTAATTTTATATGTCTTCTATATCATTTAATAATGCGATTAATGATCTTCCTATAGCATGTGCCAAATTTACAGGAACAGCATTTCCTATTTGTTTATATTGAGCAGTAATTGGACCTGTAAACATCCAATCATCAGGAAAAGTTTGAATTCTAGCATATTCTCTTATTGTCAATGGTCGAGTTTCTTCAGGATGACATCTTTCCGTTTGCTTTTGTGCTGGCGCACATGTAAGAGTTAAACTTGGCTCACTCCAAGATAATCTTCTTGCCATACCAGTTTTACCTCCTCCAAGGAAATAACTCTTCTTCATATATTCACGTTGTAAATGATCAGGCAAATCCTTCCAATACCCTCCCTGAGGTACTTGAGATAAAATTTTTTCTTTAACTAAAGGGTATTTTTGACCTAAAGAGTCAGGAACATCTTTGTCAAACAATGCTCCTTTTTTTAATGCATCTCTCATCGTCATGATTTTAGGATATGGAGATGGCCATTTAAAATTAACTTTTGAAGCAATATCTTTTCTAATCGCTATAAAAAATAACCTTTCTCTTTTTTGAGGAACTCTATAAAAGATAGCTTTCAAAACTCTTGGATTAACTAACTTATAACCAATTTCATCAATAATATTAGAAATTGATGCTAAGGTTTTACCATTATCATGTTTTAGAAGCCCTCGCACATTCTCTGCTACTATTACTTTGGGATTAACTTCTTTTACAGCTCTTGCAAATTCAAAAAACAAAGTACCTCTGACATCTTCGAAGCCTAATTTTTTTCCAGCATATGAAAATGCCTGACATGGAAATCCTCCTGAAATAATATCGACCTCATTTCTATATTTTGTAAAATCAATGTTACATATATCACTTTGAATAACATTCCAATTAGGTCTATTCTTTTTTAAAGTATTACAGGCATGTTTATCGATTTCATTTAAAAGTACAGAATCAAAACCTGATTTTTCAAAACCTAAAGCAAGGCCTCCAGCTCCTGCAAAAAGCTCTATTAATTTATATTTCTTTTTTGGCACTATTTTGTTTTCTTTATTCCAATTATCATTAAAAAAAATTTGCCCTTGTTCAAAACCCTCTATTTGAGACCGATGATAAACTCTATAATTATTATTATGATGTCTTTCAGGAATCAGTTTCCCATTGTTATCCCAACGCCTTAAAGTTTCTTTAGAAACCCCAAGTATGTCCGCAACCTGTGCAATTGAATAATATTCTTCAACCATTATACTATCAACCTAATACAAAAGGTTAGTCATGGTTATTAATATATAGATATCTTTTTATATTGTCAAACATTGGTCATGGTTACTAGAAAAATATGCGTCAAAAAAGTATTTGCTAAAAATATCTTTATCCTGTATCGTAAAATTTTTAACTCCATAATCCGTTCTAAAAATATCCTCAATAACACAAGGTAAAACACAATAAAACTCTTGCAAAGCAAATTTCTTTCCTGTTACAAGAGTATAAAAACTAGCTCCGTCAATTAATCTTATATTTTCATTCTGAGGACATCTTATTCCACTATTATTATCAGACGGTTCAAAGTATGTATCATATCTTTCTGGTTTTTTTGGAATTATATTTACAAAATAAGCTTTGTAATTTTTGTATTGGCTTGCTTTGGGAGTGATTAGCTTTTCCAATGAGCGATACTGATCTGCTAATTTACTACCTGTTACTGTATTAAACTTATTTTTCACTTCCGCAATTATTTTTCTATCATGACAAACAAGATCAATAACTCCTCCAGTGCCTAAATCTGCCCAACCATCCACATTACCTAATATTTTCTGATGCAAGTTTCCTATATGATTCGTGAGTGTTTTTTGACATTGACGCACTTTCTCTGAATTTTTCCAAGTTTCATGATTGACTTCTGAAACTGCCGCGTCAAATAATGAAGCAAAGGGATCAATAACATTCTTATTAAAATTCTTTTCCACAGTTTCTTTTCTCGATCGTCCAATATCCAAAACATCTTTAACAAGGCTTATCAGAATGTCATCATCAATATAATCTAAATAAGGCATAAAAATACACTAGAAATAAATAATACAATACTATTATTCTATTTATAAGATTTCTAGTCTAATAACTATAATTTTTAAATATCTATCTAAAATATTATCTACCCAATCACCCTATACCCAAACCAATCAGGTTTTAAATTATACTTTTCATCACTTAGATTTAAATGGATATACTTACCACCTATAGAGCTAAGCTCTAAACAATCATCAACTTCCATAAGATTATCTTTGTGCTGATGTAATGAGTTTTTTAGCAAACTTTTCTTAGCTTTTTCTTTTGCCTCTACCTTATCCGCAGCAACAAATAATGCAAACTCATGCAGCTCATTTAGCTTAGATTCATCATAACCACCAAGGTTGACAAAATATAACTTTTTATCAAAGTTTTGAGGTTTATCTTGTATAGATATCTTATAGCCATCTGCTCCTTTAATAGCCTTATAGCTGTCTAAGTGTAAGCCTTTGACTGTGCCAAACCAGTTTTGTCTAAGCTGTTCGTAAGTATCTTCGATAGTATTACCAATTACAAACTGTACATCATGTAACTCGATATTTCCCTTTGGCGCACTGCCACCGAGATAAACTATAAATAATTGACTCATAAAAAACTCTATAAAATTAATTTTCTTAGAATCATTATAGCTAAACTATGAGAATAATGTCATGTTGAATTTATCTTACAATTAAACTATAGCCTACTACTTTTATAGTTAATCCTAAGGAAATATGCCATTCTACAATCGGTTGCTGAGAGGATGATTATAGTCAATCCGAATGTATTGTGTAATCTTATGCAGTCATCCTGAACTTGATTCAGGATCTCTTCACTTTGGCTAGGAGATTCCGGATCAAAGCCTGTGCTGAACTTGATTCAGTATCCGGAATGACAGGTTTTATTTTACATAAGTCATTCAGATTAACTATAAAATGATTTCAAAAGACGTTCGATATATGTTTTTATCTATAGATGAAAGTATTTACTTAGACTATTTTAGGGACTAATTTACTGTCATATACCAAACTTTCATATGCTTACGGTATTCCTTATACTTACTATCATAATCTCCGTTATTAGCTTTTACATTAAAAGCATACAAATTAGAAAAAACTACACTTAAGAAAATTATACAAAATATTTTTTCATTATTACTACCCCTTATTTTATTAAATTTACAGCAAAATTTTTAAACTTAATGTTTTTATAACTTTGACCTTTTGAAACTAAAAAAAATTGTAAGACAGAATATAAATTTTATGTATAGACAATAATAAACATCAATGTGCAATTTTGATCATGTACTATCGCAAGACCCCACAATAACTAGTTTATTAACTGTATTGAGCTATAATATAACAATAAATTTATAATGCTATTTTTTAATAAATGACAATTCTAGAAATCTGCGTAGATAACTATCAATCAATCCTAAATGCTCAAGAAGCTAGTGCAGACAGGCTTGAATTATGCTCAGCATTAGGTGTTGAAGGACTGACACCCTCACCTAGCCTAATAAAATTTGCTAAAGCTAACTTTAAAGGCTCTCTACAAGTCATGATTCGTCATCGTGCCGGAGATTTTTATTATGATTCCATAGATCAACAAATCATGCTAGATGATCTAAGAATGATGCTTGATCTAGATGTAGATGGAATAGTTATTGGAGCTCTAACAAAGCAAAATCAAATTGATAAAGATTTCTTAGCACCATTTATTAAATTAACAAAGCAAGCTAAGAAAGAGCTAACTTTTCACAGAGCTATAGATCTAGTTAATGACATTCATGCAAGTACTCAAGAAGTCATTGAGCTTGGCTTTGATAGAGTTCTCACTTCAGGGGCAGGCACGAATGTGCTAGCTGGATTAGAAACTCTAAAATCTCTGCAGCAAAGTTTTGGCAACAAAATTCAGATAATGCCAGGTGGTGGAATCAACTCTCAAAATGTAAGACAAATATTAGAAGTCACAAAAGTTACAAACATCCATTGTTCTGCTTCTAAGAAGATCTTACGCGATACTAGAACTACTGCATTCCCTAGCTCTGCTTTAGAGATAAAAACCAGTCAAATTGATGAAGTATCTGCGATAAAAGCAAAGCTTAGTGGTTTATAAAAGTATCTAGTAGATTAATTATTATAGAATCACTAGCTACGTATTAATAAATTTTATTCTAGATTTTGATAACACTTAAAGATAATCTTGTAATCTAAGTTTTCTAATAAGTTTTAAATCATGATAAAAAATATATTCTTTGATCTAGATGGCACTCTTGTAAATACTGTAGGAGATATTACAGCTGCTACAAATGAAATGCGTAAACATTTTGATCTTGATAAAGTAGATGAAGATGTCTTGGCTAATATTGTTGGTAAAGGCTATCCGACAACTGTTAGAAAAGTATTATCTCTAGATTTTGATGATAAGCAATATATTGAGTCTATCGCTGATGAGTGTGTCAAAATTGTAAGCCAAACATATAAATCTCTGAATAGCATAAATAGTCAGGTATACCCTAATGTCTCTGAAACACTTGAGTTTTTAAAAAGCAAAGATATCAAGATGGCTGTAGTTACAAATAAGCATGAAGATGATGCTATACAGTCTCTAACCCATTTAGGCTTAATTGATTATTTTGAAGTTATCGTTGGAGGAGATACTACATCTAGCTATAAACCTTACCCAGAGCCGCTACTTTTTGCTATGAGTAAACTAAATGCCAAAGCAGAAGAAAGTCTAATGATTGGGGACTCTATGAATGACTTCTTATGTGCAAAAGAAGCAAATGTAAAAACTATAATGGTAAGTTATGGCTATCATAATGGTGTTGATCTTAAAGCTTTAGATAGCTTTGCTTATATTGATGATTTTGCTGAAATAAAAAATCTTGTCAAAGAAATAAATTCACAAGCTAAGAGATCCTCGTATCAAGTACGAGGATGACAATGTTTTTTTGTTAGATCTAACTTCAAAATTTCACTTACCCAAGCTCTATGCTATAATTTTGCCATAATCATATTTTGAAGAACTTTTTAAAATGGCAAATCATCATAAACTAATAATTTTAGGATCTGGTCCTGCTGGATATACTGCAGCAATCTACGCAGCTCGTGCAAACTTAAACCCTGTAATAATCACAGGTATGCAACCAGGTGGACAACTTACAACAACAACAGACGTTGACAACTGGCCAGGTGAACCAGATGGTATCATGGGTCCTGATCTAATGGAAAAGCTGCAAAAGCAAGCTGAAAGATTTGATACACAAATCACACATGACACTATCAATTCAGTAGATCTACAAACTAGACCTTTTAAGTTAACCGGTGAAGTAGATGAATATACTTGTGATGCCCTAATTATCTCAACTGGTGCTACTGCTAAATACTTAGGTCTAGAATCAGAAGAGAAATTCATGGGTAAAGGTGTATCTGCTTGTGCTACTTGTGATGGCTTTTTCTATAAAAATAAAGATGTTGCTGTAGTTGGTGGTGGTAATACAGCTGTTGAAGAAGCTCTATTTTTATCAAATATTGCTAAATCTGTAACACTAATCCACCGTAGAGACTCACTTAGATCGGAGAAAATACTTATCGATAATCTTATGGAAAAAGCACAAAATGGTAACGTAAATATCATTTGGGATACTACATTAGAAGAAGTTCTTGGTGATGATATGGGGGTTAATGCTCTACGTGTTAAAAATGTCAAAACTAATGAAGAGTCTCAAATTGATGTTATGGGTGTGTTTATTGCAATTGGTCACACTCCAAATACAGGCATTTTTGATGGTCAACTTGATATGGAAAATGGTTATATCAAAGTCAAATCCGGCCTAACTGGTAATGCAACTCAAACAAGTATTGAGGGCGTATACGCAGCTGGTGATGTAGCTGATCATGTATACAAGCAAGCTGTAACTTCTGCTGGTACAGGTTGTATGGCTGCCTTAGATGCTGAGAAGTATTTAGATAACTTAAACAAATAAACTCTCAATTTATAACAGTTTAATCTCATATCTCTGTAAGAACATCACTATTCATTTTAAAATATAATTATTGTTTATACTAAATCTTAGACACTTAAGCATATTTCATTTTACTTTCTTGCATTTTTATCTATAATATTTATAAATAAATTAACGGATAAATAAAATGAGTAAAAATATAAAGATACAAATATTCATTATAGCTTTATTGTTTACTATGGTTTCAGGCTTTTTGCAAGTAGCTCCTTGTGTCAATAGTGACTTTATATTGCCTCAAATTGATATTAATGAAAACCTATTCCTAAAAATAGTAACATTATTCTTCTTGTCTTACGCTATCTTACAAATACCTTGTGGATTTCTCTTAGATTCTAGAGGATTTAGAAAAATTCTTCCTATCTCAATATTTTTAGTTTTCATTGGAACTACTATATATAGCTATTCTCATAACCATCTTTTGATTGGTTTTGGAAGAATAATAACTGGAGCTGGTTGCTCAAGCTCATATATATTAACTGTCTTTCTTGCTACTAAATATTTTAAGAAATCTATAATCCCTTTATTAATAGGATTAGCTGAAATAGCAAACGCTACGGGAGATTTTATCGCTGATAATATTTATCTATATACTATAAATAGCCTAGGATTACATATTTCACATTTAATCACAGTCTCTATAATCTTTTTTCTATTTTGTTACTCTCTAATTATAGTAATGAAAACTGAAGAAGTAGAATACACATCTACAAATAGTATAAAAATATCAGCTAAAAATGCTCTACAATCTATGCTCAAAATACTTAAACAACCAGCAAATATAGCTGTTTTGTCATATTCTTTCTTTACATGGGCTATATTGATGGGATTCCCAGGATACTGGGCAAAAAACTACTACATTCATATGCATAACTATACCAAAGAATATGCTCTATCAATCCCTGAATTTTTCTGGATAAGCTTCTTAATATCTACTCTAGCTATTGGTGCATATACAAAAACCATACAGCAAGCAAAAAAATATATATTTGCATTATCTGTACTTGGTGTTGGTGTTTATTTATTAATGGTAATACCAATTTTATTTAGCTATTTTTTTATTATTTTTATAACAATACTATCTGGTCTTTCATGCGCTGGCATTACATTAGCCTTTTTCATAATCCAATATAACACTAAGCCTAAAGATAAAGCTCTAGCAGTCTCAATAAATAACTTATTTATAGTTTTTGGAGCAATGTTTGGGCAAATACTGTTCTCTTATGCAATTTTGTACGATTTTAATAAAATCTATAAACTATCAAGTGAGATACACCCTTATTTCTACAGTGGTATTATGATGATCTTATTATGGACGATATTAGCATTAATATCTGTAGTCTTTATTTTGCAAACTTCTAGAAAGATGAAACCTATAAAGGTTTGATATAATTAATCCGAATGTATTTTACAGTTTTTTCATCCCACTTAGCCACTGAGTATGTTCGACTACGCTCATGAAGAGGATCATAGAACCTATTAATCATAGATCTTAAAATTAGAAATATTTATAAGTAAGATGAAACTAGGGCAATATTTATGTAACTTATATTTCAACATATAAGTTAAAAAGGTATATCCTCATCATAATCATCAACTTTAATATATTCTGATTTCCACTCACTTGGAGTATATACCTTAAGTTTCTTTTCACTATCCATTATTTCTTTACTCACACGAAGATAAATATCCTTGCCTTTTCTTCTCCAACTATAAAACCCATCGGTTCCCCAATTATCTACAAACTCCTCTTCATCATACTGCCTTGCTTTTACTAACTGGTTAAGTTCATCGTAATTTTGAAATATTACTCTATAAGGAATACTTATTTTTCTTCTTAACTCATCAAAAGCAGGATGGTTACTTAATAAAATATCTTTTATGGCAGTATCTCCTCTTGATTTTTGATCAATCAAGTATGATACAAGTTGATTTAGCGTTTTTGACGTACTTTTCAAGTCTTCAATAATATTAACCTCTTTTTGACGAGCATTTTCACTTAAAAGACTCTGAAAAAGTCCCGACCATTGCTCTTTGAGATATTGATTAATTTCTTGAACCATATCAAAGCCTTTGATTTGATTATTTAGAGGCAAAGAATATATTTCTTCTATGAATTTAAAGACTCTTATATCATCAACAGATATATAATTTACTGTGTCATTTTCTTTATTAGATTCATACGTCTTATATTCATTTAGTATTAAATTCTCAACAAAAATATAAACTTGTTTTCCCTTATCTATAGCAGTTTTTAACTCTAAGTTTGAAATAGAATAGTTATCTTCTCTTGATTCTGAACCAAACCTTCCACCAACTATTGAAATTAGAATATCTGACAGTTCAATTTCTTTATAACAGTATTCTTCTAATTTTTCAGTACTTCCATACGGGATATGTCCTTTCTCATTAAGAATAGGTTCATAACCTTGGTCACGAATAAATCTTTCGAGATCGGCTCTTATATGCTTTAAATCATAGTATGTTGAACTGACAAATATTCTTGGTTTAGCCATATATTTAGTTATTTACTTTTGAATTCATGTATTTAAATAGTATAGCACATCAGCGACAAGTAGTTTCAAAAGCAAATGGTTAGAAAATAAAACTGTTTGAACGAAGTGAGTTTTTTATTTTCCATTTGTTTTAAACTACGATAGCGTAGTGCTAGGCAGTTTTGCATACTTTTTCTGCCATGAAAAAAGTATGTCGCTATAACTTACGTAGTAAGTAGCGAAATAAAAAAGATTGAACTACAATTTTCTATTATAATGATTAGACAAGTCACGACTTGTCTCTACGAAAAATTTAGGGTTATCGCCCTCTTAAAAAGAAATTATCTAACTGTGCAAAACTCAACCTTACCCAAGTTGGTCGACCATGATTACATTGACCCGAGTTTTCAACAGTTTCCATTTGTCTTAGTAGATGATTCATCTCCGGAATACTTAACTTATCATTTGCTCGTACAGCCGCATGACAAGATACTGTCGCTAAAATATGATTTAAATAAAACTTAACGCTCTTTGTCTTACCCGAAGATACTAACTCTGTAGCTACATTTGATATTAACTCTTGAATATCTTTATTTTTGACATAAATTGGTACTGCCCGCACAAGCACAGCATCATCTGCTACTATTGATATTTCAAACCCTAGCTTCTCAAAGACTTCAATATTTTCATCAATAGTCGCAACTATACTACTTGATAACTGACAAGTTAAAGGCACTAAAAGATTTTGTTTAAACTTATCAGTATCAGCATGCCACGTTTTTTTCATCTCTTCATAGAGGATTCTCTCATGGGCTGCATGCATATCTACAAGTACCACACCATCATCTACTTGCGAGAGAATATATATACCATGGATCTGACAAATAGCCTGCCCTAAACCACTAGATTTAGGTTTTTGAGAGATATGAATTTCATTTTCTTGAATATTTTGATTATTCAGATATTTATCAAGTAAACTAGTATTTGATTCAGATTCCTCTTGATCATCTTCAACACTAATATCCAAGCTCATATTACCAATATTAAGCGGATTATTTACACTGCTTGATTCTTCATAGATATCCTCCTGAAGAGCAGACTTATCTACTTCAACATCAGCGCTAGTAGTTATAGCTTTATTTACAGTACCAAAAAGAAAATCATAGATAAATTTTTGGTTTCTAAAGCGTACTTCACTTTTAGCGGGATGAACGTTTACATCCACCTCTTTATAATCCATATCAAGATAAAGTAAAAATGCTGGATACCTATTACCATACATGACATCTTTATAAGCATTTTTTATCGCATGAGTAACGATTTTATCTTTGATAATACGCCCATTGATATAGAAACTCTGCATATCTGCTCTAGCTCTATTAAACCTTGGGCTAGCAACCCAGCCCCATAGATGAGCATCACCAACTTCTTTATCTATATAGATAGCATTTTCAATAAAGTCACGACTATATAAATCTAAAACGCGATTATATTTAAGTTGTGCATCTTCTGCTAAAAGTAGATCTTTAACCTCTTTACCATTATGGATGAGCCTAAAGGCTATACCAAAATAACAAAGCATATATTTTTTAAGTAAATCAGAAATATGTAGAAACTCAGTATTGTCTTTCTTTAGAAACTTACGGCGAGCTGGAGTATTGTAAAATAACTCACTGACCTCAATAGTTGTACCTGTAACATGCGCTGCAGGAGTAACTTCTCTAGTTTGGTTATTTATTTGCCAAGCATCATCTAGGTCTTGATGTTTTGAGATAATCTTTAGCTTTGAAACAGATGCTATACTTGCTAAAGCCTCACCACGAAAGCCCATACTTGCAACAGATTCTAACTCATCAAGAGTGTAAACTTTACTTGTTGCATGAGGAGCTAAAGCTAATTGTAAATCATCATGAGTAATCCCTTTACCATTATCCCTAATTCTAATTAGAGATTTACCACCTTCTTGGATTTCAATAGTTATCTCAGTTGCTCCAGCATCTATAGAATTTTCAACAAGCTCTTTGACTACAGAAGAAGGTCTTTCAATAACTTCTCCAGCTGCTATTTGATTCGCTAAGTTTTCTGGTAGTATCTTTATTTGGCGATAATCACTCATTTTCACATCTTAATTTATATAGGATCTTTTACAAAATCTCTAGTTGAGCACTCTTTAAAAAGTTTTTGATTAACTACTTTGCCATCTTTATTTTCATAAGGATAAACATTATTTTTAGTTAAGCCACATAGTTTTTTTATTTTTTTAGCTTCTAATTTTGAGATTCTTTCCCAATACTCATTTTTACCCAAAGGTCCCCAAAATGCTCTAACATATATTTTCTTACCATCTTCAATAGTTTGCGCTTTTACATGATAATATTTACCATCATGAGGATTTAACACTGCACCATCCTTATATAAAGGCCCCTTATTATTATTTTGATTTGAAACGTTTTTTTTCATATTCCAAACAAACTCTAGTCCTTGATACTTATCTTTACCACTAGAGTAATCATACTTATTGCCATAAGCGTTACCTTTGCCACATTCTTTACAATAGATAATTGGAGCATGAACTTTACCATAATCAACATTTGATAAAGGAACATAAATTTCGGCATTCAAATTGCCTTGGGAATTATTATATGCATGAATAACTGAAACATTAGTACTTGTAGATGTATCTTTTTGTAACCAATAGCCATCAGCTAGGAGTTTTTTTCCACTAGCATAACTGTTAACGAAGCAAAATAATAAAAATAATAATATGATTTTTTTTAGCACTATAAATATCTAATTTAGAAAATAGTATTAAGAGAAAGTATAAAGAAAAAATGTAATTATACAATTAGTTAAACAGGACTTTTAACTCCAAATTGTGCCACTGGATAGTTAGTACATTTACTTGTTACTTTTTTATCTTTATTTGTGTATTGACCACTAGCTGTTACACCACAGTCTGCTTTAACTTTTTCATAGTCTGCTTTTGTGATTCTCTTCCAATGAGCTGCTTTGCTACCTAACTCTTTACCCCATACAATATATGCAGCTTTAGAATACATAGTTTTACCATTATCTTGAATCTGTGCTGATGCAGCATAAACCTTACCATCGTTAGGGTTTATAACACCACCATTATCATACATAGGGCCTTTAACAGGTGGTTTACCTGTACCTTTTTGCTCTTGCATATTCCCTGCAAAGACAAAATCCTCTAAAGGAGCATTTTTACCTTTGTAATTAAAACCATTATAAGATCCATTTGAACAGTTATTACAAGTAGCTTTTGGCTTACTAGGCTTACCATTAGCTACTGTCATCAATGGAACAGCTATCTCCATTTGTAGAGTTCCTTTCTTACCATACTTACTATCTTTAGCAAAATAAGTATGAATAATACCCTCTGGCATACCGCGACCTGCATCAGGATCTTCATCAAATTGTACCCAATAGCCTTCTGGCGAAAGATTATCTTTTGCATCTGCTTTAGTATTATCTGCTGCATAAGATACAGACGTCCCTAGCGCAGCTAAAGCTATTAAACTCAAGATTTTTGTTTTTTTCATTTTATCTCCTTTTTATTAATATAAAATCCAAAAGACTTTTTTGATAGTAGCAAAGAACTTAATCTTATTCAAATAACTTGATAGTTATTATTAACAATTTAATTAATAAAGCTTATAATAAATTTTAATAATAAATAATTTTATCTACATCTTTGCAAGGAAAAATCATAACAAATTTTGGCGGTAACATTTTAGTTAAGTTATCCAATAATGAAAAGGTCTCAGCTCTTTATCGTAGTAACTTCAAAGGCGAGCTAACTGTCGGTGATAATGTTGAGCTTGAATATACTAATTCAACTTATGTAATTACAAAACTATTAGAAAGAAAGAACCTAATATCTCGTCCTAACCAGTATCAACGCAAAAATAAAAATGTCGCGGCTAATATTGATTATGCTGTAATTATCATTACCCACTCACCCGCTCCTGTTGAACATTATATAGATAGGTATTTAGCTGCTTTGCATAACAGTAATATCGAACCGATAATAGTAGTAAATAAGACAGATAGCCAAACACCCGAAGATAAAGAATTTATAGAGAATCTAGTAAGTGTATATAAAGAGATCGGTTATAAAGTTTTTTACATCTCAGCAAAAAACAATATTGGTATCGATAAGCTTTTAGAAACTCTTAAAGATAATACTTCAATATTTTTAGGACAATCAGGAGTTGGTAAATCTGAAACTTTAAATACTATACTAGGAGAGAAAATTACAGAAACTACAGCTGTTTCTAATTCCACAAAGAAAGGACGTCATACAACTACTTGCTCAACTCTTTATGAGATTGATGATGATACTAGTATTATTGACTCACCAGGGATTAGGGAGTTTGGACTATGGCATATTTCTAAAGAAGAACTTTTTGATGGTTTTTTAGATTTCAAAAAATATAAAGGAATGTGTCAATTTAGAAACTGCTCTCACGAAGAAAATTCAAAAGGATGTGAAATAGTTAATCAACTAAAGCAAGGCAATATAGATTCTACTCGTTTCAAAAATTATCACCGAATATTAGCTGAAATTAAATAGCTACAAAAACTTTTGTAAAACAAAAATTAATTATTACTATTACTACTTCATTACCTTTGTCTTTTTTTGACAAGGACTGTCAAAAATAAACAATTTACTTTTGGCCAAAATTAATCTCAAATAAATAGCAATGTAACGTACTTTATTATAAGAAAAATAAACTTAATTATAAAACTCTAAACTGTATCTCTGTACACGACAAAAAAAGTTGAGTTAGCTGACTAAAGCCTTATATATTCATTATTTGGAACAGATGAAAAAGCACCTTAATCAGCTAACAGGAAGTTTATCTAAAATATTTGATTGGCACAAGTCAAGAGTAGATTAGACCTCTTGCGAAATACTACTTCAGAGGCATTTTATTTCTAAGTAGGTATTTTCTTTTTAGAATCCGTTTTGTAAATTAACTATTCCAGCCACTAAATTAAACCTAAGATTAGCTTTTTTACCAAAACTTCTATAGGTTTCACCCAGTATACGAAACTTTTTAATTTCTGCAATTTTATGCTCAACATAAATCCTAATCTTACTAAGCCATTTATTATAATTCTTCTGCTCTATACTTAAAGAACCTCCTTTGGGCTTTTTATAGGGGAGTTTTACTTTAGTAGATTCATTTTGAATACCTTGGTAGCCATTGTCACAATATTTATCAACATCACGAGCTAATTTATCTGATTTTCTGCGAACAGTTATATCATGAACACTGCCTGGATAAACCTTCGAAACATTAACTATTTGACCTGCTTCACTGATAGCTATTTCTACTTTCTGTGTATGGCTTTTTTTCTTCCCTGAATAGTTAGCCTTTCTTCGTTTTAATTTCTTAGGTCTCTGGATTGGCTGTTCTGTTGCATCTATTAAAAGTCTTTCTACTTTTTGATTAGTCATGCTTCTATCTTTTTTTATATGTATTTCTTTAACTAGTAGTAACTCTACTCGTCTAATTAGGCGATTTACATTTGATTCATCTAATCCTATCAAGTAGCCTAAAAATTCTTGTGTCATATAGCAACGATAATATATTAAAACTAACAATAATCTATCTGCATGATTATCAACTTTTGGCTTTCTGCCAATCCTTGGAAATCCTTCATCTAAGGATTTTGAGGCATCGGTTAAGATTTTATTGAAATGTTTTAGTTTTAAACCTGTTAGTTTTCTAAATATTCTGGCTTTCTTTGACAATATTGCGTAGCTTATTTGCATTTTTATGGATCTCTTAAGCAATCTTTCTATATATATGGTGAATAATTAGTATTTCGCAAGAGGTCTATTGCTTTAGCAATCTATTACTTGGACTAATATCAGCTCAAACTGTTAATCTATCGAAGATAGCTAGATACTTTAAAAATAATAATCTGATAGAGTCAAACTATAGAAGAATCTACCGTCTTGAAAATCAAGCACTAAATTGCATATTTTGCTTAACCATAGCATTGAGAGTTACAAGCATTTTTCTCATAACAGCAACTATAGCAACCTTTTTGATTTTACCATTTTCTAATAAACGATTATAAAAATCCTTCATCCTAGAGTTAAACCTAGTAGCTACTAATGCAGCCATATACAATGTTTTGCGTACTTTAGAGCGACCATACTTAATTGCAGAATAGCCGCTTTTCATACCACTCTGATTTGTAATAGGTGCTACACCAACTAAAGCAGCTATTTCTTTATTGTTAATTCTGCCAATTTCAGGTAAATCACATACAATACAGCAGGCAGTATTTGCACCAATACCAGGCATCGATGTTAATATGTCAAACTTGTTAGCTAGTACTTTATCTTCATTTATGATTGCCATCATGTGTTGCTCTATTTTCTCTATCTCTTTCTTCAGGTATTTAAGCATTCTTTCACTCGATGATTTCAAGATTTTATCTTTAACCAAACCTAAACGACAAGCCTCTTGATGATGAGTCTCTTTAAGCTGACCTAGGCGAGAGCTTAGTGCATTCAACTCTAGATCTTGATCGCTAGGTAAGCCTCGTATATCATCGTCTTTAATAAACGCACCATAAGCCTTTAGTACTTTTGCATCTATAGCATCAGTTTTTGCTAAACATCCCATGGCTTTAGCAAATGAAACCACCTTGTTAGGGTGAGCTATGTGGACTTTTATGCCAAAGCTTTCTAAACATTTTGCTGGCAGAACTTCATAACCTCCAGTACTTTCTAATACTGCTAAAACAGCTTCGTTTTCTTCAAAATGCTTTTTTATGAAAGAGTTGATGCTACTCTTTTTCATGGCTATACGCTTAACTTTGCCTTTATCGCCATAGCAAACATCTATCCACTTTTTTGATATATCTATTCCTAAATACTTTATTGTTTTATCTGTCATGTTTGGTATCCTTTTTATTAGGCTCATAATCGCGGGATTGTACATTCGGTCTTTGATGACCTTTCTACCGTTCGCGTTTTAAAGTCGTGATTGAGATGAGCTTTTTGATTCTCACGGTTTTCAATAACCAATCCAAGGTCAAAGTCTCATCTCTTTCTTATATTTTATCAAGGATGATAGAATACAAGATTAATCACTGTTTATAAGATACAATCCAAAACTTCTTCAAGGAAGTAGAGTTTGATATTGATGATATAGCCCAATTCAGTATACAACATCTTTTATCAACTAAAGATAAATTATATCTAATTCTTGATAGGACAAACTGGCAGTTTGGAAAAACAGATATAAATATTCTAGTTCTATCAGCTGTGTATGAAGGTATAGCAATACCATTATATTATGATTTATTAGATCATAGAGGTAATTCTGATTCTGGATTTAGAATAGATTTAGTCAAAAAGTTTATTGCTAAATTTGGTAAACAACGTATTGGTTGTATATTAGGAGATAGAGAGTTTATAGGTCAAGACTGGTTAAGTTGGTTAGAATCTCAAAGTATTGATTATGTTGTTAGAATCAAAAACAACCTTATGACAACTAACACTAGAGGTTTCAGCGCTAAGGTCTCAACACTATTTGATGACTTAACTGTTCATGAGCATAAGGATCTTAGAGATCAAAGAAGTATTTGTAACCAAAGTGTTTATCTATCTGGCACTAGATCGCATACTGGTGAACTACTTATTGTAGCTAGTAATTCCAATAGTATAAAGAGACTGATACCTATTTATGGTATGAGGTGGGAGATTGAAAATTTATTTCAAGCTTTTAAGGGCAGAGGATTTAATCTAGAAGATACTCATTTGACTGATACTAATAAAATATCAAAGCTAATAGCTTTGATATCTATAGCCTTTGTATGGGCTCATAAGGTTGGAGAGTATAAAGATGCTAAAATAAAACCTATTCCTAGAAAAAAGCATGGAAGGTTGCAGAACTCTTATTTTAGGTATGGTTTGGATATGATTATTAATGCAATTCAAAAGATAGCCTTCTCTGTAAAAGACTTTTCTCTTTGCTTAAGAGTACTCAATAAAACAAATAAGGAACTCAAAATATGAAAATCATCGTGTACAGAGAAACTGTATAGATTCTATTATTCTTTTTATATAGTATTAGAGTTTTATGATTTTTAAATAAAGGGAAAAGAAATTGGCTATATATATTGGTTTAGATATTGGTGGAACAAAAACTTTAGTTCATAGTGTAAATAAAAATGGTAAAGAACTTAAACGTACAAGAAGAGATACTCCTTATGAATTAGCAGATGGCTTAGAAATGTTATTTGAGATGATTGAGGAAGTTAGCCAAGGCTCTCAGATACTAGGAATTGGTGCTGCTATAGGAGGACCTTTAGATGTTAGCAAAGGAACTGTTTCTCCATTACATCAGCCAACATGGCGAGATGTCCCTTTAAAGAGGATCATAGAAGATAAGTATAATTGCCCTTTTTATTTTGATATTGATACTAATGTAGCTGCATTATCTGAATATCATTTGAAAGGTTATAAGCAAAAGACTTTCTTATATATAACACTTAGCACTGGCATGGGTGGCGGCTTTTTAATTAATGGCTTAGTTTACAGAGGCCTTTCTCATCCAGAAATTGCTCACCAAAGTATAGAGTTCAAATGTAGCCACCCAGAACGTATCAAATGCGCATGTGGTGCTAGGAACTGCTTATCAGCTATTGTCTCTGGTACAGGTATTTCTAAAATATACGATAAGCCAGCTGCAGAACTATCTATAGATGAGTGGAAAGAAGTTGGATACAACTTAGGTCAAGGATTAAGAAACATCGCATGTATTTTATCTCCTGAAATTATTGTTTTTGGCGGTGGAGTAATTACAAAACAAAAAGATATCTTACTAAAAGAAACTGAAAAAGTTATGAATAATGATCTTAAAATAGTTTCTCCTCCAAAACTAAAGATATCTGATTTTGATTATGATACTGCTCTTTATGGAGCTAGCCTTATAGCAAAAGAAGGCAGAAAATTTTATGGGGAGCACAACTAATGTTACTTTCTTTCGCTATTTTATTAGCACTAGTTGGAGGTGCTTTAAATGGTAGCTTTGCAGTCCCATCTAAACTAATAAACAATACATCAAAGAATCAGGTATGGTTTCATTTCTCTTATTGGGCATATGTAATCATACCGATTCTAACTTTATATCTTTTTTGTAACGATTTTGCTACTTACTACAGCTATATCTCGACAAAAGTCCTACTTACCCTTTTTATTGGAGGTTTTATTTGGGGTGCTGGAATGATTTGCTGCCTTGTTGCATTCAAGCATGTTGGGATATCAATAACTTTTGGTATAAATATCGGACTTGCTACAGCAGGTGGTTCAATTCTTCCATTAGTTATCTTAAATCAATCTAAGTTACTTACTCCATTTGGAATAATAATAATCTTAAGCTTTATCCTATTTATAATAGGTGTAACACTTGTAACTATTGCAGCTAGAATACGCGATAGAGATATCGGAGCAACTCTTGATAAGAAGAGTAGTAGCTTTATCATTGGTATAATATGCTGTATTACTGCAGGTATTGGATCAATGACCCAAGCTTTTGTTTTTAATTATGGAGTAAGCTTCTTTATGAAAAATCCAAACCTTGATAGTTTATCATTACTAACAAAAAGCAATATGCCTTGGGTGATAATCTTTTTAGGTGCATTTATTCCTAATATTCTCTACTTTAAATATAAATACAATAAAGAGAAAAAACTCTTACCTAAAAAATATAATACATTCTTATTCAAAAGTTTTATTACAGAAAAGATAGCTATTATCGCTATGGCTTTTATGTTTTTTGAATGTATTATATTTTTTAGTATTTCTGGTACTTTACTTGGAGGTCTAGGAATAATAATTACCTACCCTATCTTTATGGTTTTCATTATATTGACATCAAATTTCTGGGGGTTCTTTTTTAAAGAGTGGTTTTATAGTAGTAAAAAAGCTAAAACCTATATGTTTTTTGCAATAGCTGTATTAATAATTGCTGTACTATCTCAAACATCAGCTTACTTTTTCACTAACTAACTCTACTAGCTCACCTGATTCATAAGCTTTCTTTTAAACGGCGATAGTTTAAATGATAATAGTGAAACTATAATTATTACAACTCCAATAGATAAAAAGAAATTAGTATAATCAACCAATGATGTATTTAAGGTCATATTTATTGCCTGATTTTTATCAATAGCTGTTAGCTGAGCAACGATACCCCCTAATATTGATGCAAATGCTAAAAACACCCACCAAACACCTACCATAAAACCATTTACTTTCGCTGGAGCTAACTTAGTAAACATTGATAGGCCTATTGCTGAAATCAAAAGTTCTCCGAGCGCTTGAAGAGCATAGCTAAGTACCAACCAATACGCAGAAATAACTCCATCAACAGCACTAAAACGAGAAATATACAATACTATAAAAGAAAAACCTATACTAAACAAGCCTATAGAAAACTTAGTATATACATTTATATCAAACTTAGAATTTTCCGAACGAACATAATAAAAAGCCAATATTGGACTTAAAACGAATATCCAAAAAGGATTAAATGACTGGAAAGTTTCTGGAGCTATAGTTAAACCTAAAATAGAATGATCTGTATTTTTTATGGTAAATAAATTTATTGAAGAAGCCATTTGAATATAAGAGACTTTATATACCATCGCTTCACACATTAAAATTAACGCTAACATCATTTTATAAAAATAGCCTTCTTTCTTATACAGGTAAGCTAAATATATATAAATGCAAAATGATAATATGAAAGTTAAAACAACTATTAGTTTAGCAATTAGTATATACGCTAATAAAAACTTAACTATATATATCATAATAGCCACACCTACGATCACAAAAAACAAATATTTATAATTTAATTTCTTACCTCCAGCATATGTATAGATATTTTTCATAGTAAAACCGAAGCCTACAAATGTCATAATTGCTAAAACAAGAGCCATTGAAATAGCTATAAAACTAGATGAATAGCCAAAGTTTTTTGCTATGGTTGGAATCATTAGCATACCTAATAACGAGCCAATATTTATCGCCATGTAGAATAAAGTAAATGCATTACTAATTTTCCCAGAATCACTATTTACATAACATTTAGCTAGCAAACTAGTTGGATTAGATTTAAATAGCCCGGTACCAACACATATAAAAGATAAGCCCCATAAAGTTGATTCCTTATCCTCAAAAACTAATAGAGCATAACCACTAAGAAGTATAATTAAACCAAGCAATATTGTCCTTTTTGCACCAAGGATCATATCACCAATATAACCCCCTAAGACAATAAAAGCATAAACTAAAGCTGCAAAAGCTGCATATGTTGCTATAGCCCCACTTTCACTTAAATGAATTCCACCTATTTGCAAATAAACAACAAGTATTGCAACTAAAGCACCATAGCCAAAGCGCTCCCATATTTCTAACATAAAGATGGTATAAAAAGCTTTCGGCTGATTAAAAAAATTGGACATTAAAACTTCCATATATTCTTTGCTAACTAAAGAAAAATTATATACTAGATTTAATTCATAGTACTCCTGAATTTTGAAAAAATACTTTAGTATATTATTTTCTTACTACTTAGATATAAACTGGAAAATGTAAGAATTTGATATGATTAAAGTATTATTACATTCTCTCAGGAATTGAAATACCTAATAAGCCAGCAGCTATAGTCATTGCTTTTACAGTTGCTAAACATAAAGCTACTCGAGTATTTTTAGCTGTCTCATCATCAAGACTTGTAATAGGACAATTAACATAAAATTTATTGAAACTATTTGCTAAAGAATATGCATACTCACAAATATGGTGAGGCTGGGAATTTTCATAAGATCTAGCAACAGCAATTGGAAACTGTAAAAGTTGAAGCTGTAATTTTTCTTCATGCTCATTTTGTGCAGGTGCTATGTTAAAATCTTTAATTAAAGATTTTATGCAATAATCCTCACCAAACACTTTTCTAAGAATTGATTTAGCTCTTACAGCTGTATACAAAAGATAAGGTCCAGTTTTACCTTCATATTGAGCAAATTTCTCTAAATCAAATATATAATCATTTGAGTAGTTATTGACCAAGTCACCAAATTTAATTGTAGCCATAGCTATTTGATTTATAACATGCTCATTTTTTTCTTCTGGCATCCTATCTCTAGCACATTGTTTTGCTTGAGAAATCAAATCTGATAAGCGCATCACGCCACCTTCTCGTGTCTTAAAAGGCCTACCATCTTTACCATTTACTGTACCAAAAGCCACATGTTTAAGTCTACATTGACTATTTACGACACCTGTTCTCTCTGCAACACTAAAGACTTGCTTAAAGTGTAAAGATTGTCTTTTATCCACAACATAAATAACTTCATCAGGATTGAGATCTTTATTACGCTGCCATAAAGTTGCTAAATCTGTCGTGCCGTACATAACGCCGCCATCACTCTTAACGACTATAAGAGGAGGAACATCTTCTTTATTAGTATCTATAACCCAAGCACCTTCATCCTCATAAATAAAGTTTTCTGCTTTAAAGTGAGCAATCATTTCATCAACAAACTTATTAGCATCACTTTCACCTAGCCATAAATCAAAGCTAACATCTAAACTATCAAAATCTTTTTTGATAGCCTCTACAGAAATTCTGACAAAATGCTGCCATAACGCAACATATCCTCTGCGACCTTGCTGTAATTCAAAAGTAGCCTGTCTAGCTTTTTCCATCTCTGTCATATCTGATTTACATCTTTTTGAAGCTCTAGGATAAATTTCTGCAAGCTCTTTGACTGTAACAGGCGACTGCTCGGGATATTCTCCTGTAAAGTTTTCATCAAAATAAACCAAATCAGGAGATTCTAATTTAATTTCTTCAATCAGCATACCCATCTGAGTACCCCAATCTCCTAAGTGTACATCTGAAACCACATCATCATTATAAAAACGATGTATTCTTTGTAGTGCATCACCTAGTAGTGCAGATCTTATATGCCCAACATGCATCGGCTTAGCAACATTGGGACCTCCAAAATCTAAGACGACTTTTTTTGGATCATTATTATTTTTTGCACCGAACTTCTCTGCATTTAAAAATTCATTAGTGATCTTTGCTAAAAAATCACTAGATAAGGTCATATTAATAAACCCTGGTTTCGCAACTTCTAGCTTTGCAAAAATACTCTTATCATCAATACTATCAATAATATCTTGAGCAATAATGAATGGAGCTTTTTTTGCAAATTTTGCTAATGGCATAGCCCCGTTACATTGAAAGTGTCCTACACCTTCACGAGTTGAAACCACAACTTTAGCAAAACTCTCAGCGTATCCCAGTTTTTGAAAAGCTTTAGCAAGCATTTCTGATAAGTAAGTTTCTATATTCATTTAGCAATCCAGTATGTTAGTTTTGTTTGTATTTAAAAATTAAAATGGAAAATTTTAGTAAATGTGGATATAATATCATGATTATTTTTAAAAACTCAATAAATTAGGGCTATCAAAGGTCAAATATGCTAAAGGGGATTCGTAAGTATTTATTGATATGCTTTGGTACTGTATTGTGTACAGTACAAGCTAATGCTGCGCGCATTCTTGATAAGAATCCTATTAAAGAAGACTGGAAATGTAAAGTTGTTGATGGTCAATGGTCATGCCAACGTTCTAAAAAACCAAAGAATGTTTTTAACAAAGAATTAAAACCTGCTCAAAAAGAAAAAGCCCTAGCTGATGATTTAGGCTGGGTAAACAAGCCTGATTATTTCGTCGGTGGCTACTACAGTAATGATAGCCAATTCACTAAAGCATTATGCGAATCAAAAAGAACTGATGTTTCTTATGAAAATGCCGAATATGATACTGATGGAACATTAATCGCTTCTGGAAACGTAGAAGTACTACAATGTGATCAAGAGCTTTATGGTAATAACGCCATAGTTAATTTTAATACCGATAGAAGCTCGATAAAATCATTAGTAATGACTGGAGATGTAATCGCAAGACAGCCATCAACCGGTATTGTTTTACGTACAAAAGAATTAGACACAAACGTTAATGATGGTACTTTTAGTGCTGGAGAGACCTATTTTAGAATGGCTCGCAAAACTCCTGATACACGTATTTATAACAAAGATAACTTCAGTGGATATTTAAGAGGCTACGCAAAAAGCTTTAAGAAAGAAGATGCTAATAACCTAATTTTATCAGATGGTTATATTACATCTGGTGGACCTTATGATAATGCCTGGAAAATAACGGGTAAAAATATTGACATAGATACTAAAGAAGAAATGGCTTACGTCAAAGGCGGTTACTTTGAAGTTGAAGATGTCCCTGTCATGTATTTACCATATTTCTCTCATCCGATAAGTGATAAGAGACGCTCAGGCTTCTTAATGCCTAGCTTTGCCCAAAATGGTAATTCAGGTCTTGCTTTATCAGTTCCTTATTACTTTAACCTTGCACCAAACTATGACTTACTTTTAAACTCTATATTTTGGACAGATCGAGGTCTAATGGAAGATGGTACATTCCGTTATAAGTCAGAATATACTGAGAACCAATTTGAGGGATCTATTGTACCTTATGATTTCCAAGCACAAAAAATGCGCGGAGCATTCTCACTTTCTAGTAAAGGAGACTTTGAAAACGGTATAACAACAAATTTACAATATGATTACATAAGTGACTCTCAATATTATAATGACTTCTCTGCTGGTAATGTCAATCTAGTTACAAAAACACTATTAGATAGAGAGTTTGATGTCAATTATACAAATGATAATATTGACTCAAGTGTTACAGTTTTAGACTATGGTGTAGTAAACCCAGATATTGACTTAGCTAACATCCCTTATGGTAAATTACCTGAAGTCAAATTTAATGTAACCTCTGATGGTTATACTCCTGACTACTTAACAGTAAGCATGGATACTCTTAATACATTCTTTTATAAAGCAAAAGGAACCATAGAACCATTAAAAGATGCTACAGCTCAAGGTACAAACGTTAATGGCTTCAGATCTGTAGAAGCGCCTAAAATCACAGGTAATTTTGCAAATAGCTGGGGGTATATAAACCCATCTCTGGAGTTGCCTGTTCGTTACTACCAATTAAATAATCAAGCTTCAGATGTAGTTAAATTTAATCAAAATTCTGTAACCAGTGTCTTACCGATATTTAATATAGATGCTAGTGCATACTTTGACCGTGATTATACTACTGATGATGGTGCTTATACTGGAACATTAAGACCTCGCCTATTCTATACATATATACCATACCAAGATCAATCAAATATTCCTTTATTTGATACATCGCAACAAAATGAACAATATATGCAGATGTTCCAAGTTAACCGTTTCACTGGTTGGGATAGAATTAACAATGCAAACCAGCTTACATATGCATTAGAGGCATCGACAACAAATCAAGCTGATGGCAGTACAGTAGCATCGGCAAAAATAGGTCAAATGATGTTCTTTGATGATAGAAAAGTTAGCCTTTGTCAAGGACAACCTAATTGTAACCCATCAACATTCGATCCATATGCTAATGATACATTCTCACCTATTATGTCATCATTTGAGTTCCAAGTAATGAAACATATTTATTTATCAGCACAGATAAACTATCGTCTACAGAGCCAAAAATTTGACTATCAAGTTTATCAGCTTTCATATAAAGATGAGAATGAAAACATATTTAATATTTCTTTTAATAATATTGATAGAGACTGGAACGCTATAACTCAGCAACAGATAAACCAAGGTATAGCACCTCCATCTCAAGAAACTATTACACTTTCAACAATATTAAATATTACTGATCATTGGGGACTTACTGCTTTATGGAACTATAATTTCAAACAAGCCAAAACCTCAAACGTATTTGCAGGTTTCCAATACAACGCTAAATCTTGGGCTATTAGAGCTTTATGGCAGGCTACTGCTTACACTAACGAAGATCCTAATAATACTCAAGCATTAGGAAGCTTAACAAACACCTACTTACTAGAGTTTGAACTTAAAGGTCTTGGTGGAGCTGGCGCAAGTAACCTAGCTTCTAGATTAAATCAAATCAATGGCTATGAATCTGGTGAATGGGGAGTAGGTACATAATGAAAAAAGTATTTATTTTTATACTGTCTATATCAATATTTACTTATGGTTATTGTGATGTCTCATCAAGCCTATTCCAGAACGCTTTTGGTCCTGGAGCAAATAATAGTACCCTTAGTCAACCAACACCATCATCAAACAGCAAACAACTAATTAATAAGACTGTAGCTATAGTAAATAATAAACCAATAACTTCTTTTGAGTTAAATGAAGAAGTGGCAAAACTTCAGGCTGCACAAGGTATTAATCCCAACTTAACTCCTGCGTCACTTGATTTAAAGAGAAAAGCTCTGCAAAGCTTAATAGCTCAGGCTGTACTAGTTCAACTTGCCCAACAGAATAATATTAACGTTTCAAATGCTCAAATCGATAACACCATAAAAGATATCGCCGCAAAAAATGGCATTTCTGAGGAATCATTAAAATTAAATATAGAAGCTGCAGGAATGTCTTTTGATAGTTATAAAGATAGAATTAGAAAGCAACTTATGGTAAATCAGCTACAGAAGCAAGCTATCTCCCAACAAGTATATGTTTCTCCAGAAGAAATCCAAAAATATATAAAGAAACATCAAGAAGAATTTGATAGAGAAATGCAGCCTATCAAAATCTATACATTAAAAAACTTTATCGTAGCCTTACCAGATTCAAAAAAAGCACGTCAAAAGAAAATTGATCAATTCAAAAAGCTTGCTATTGCAGTAAACAAAGGGCTTATTGACTTTTCTGAAATGACAAAACAGTTTTCTGAAGCGCCAAATGCTAGCTCTGGTGGCCAACTAAGCCAACAAGTTAAGTTTGACTCAATACCAGAGATATATAAAAGTCATGTAAAAGACCTTAAGGATCATCAAGTCTCACAGCCTTTTGTAATTAATCATACTTTACAAATGATTTATATTGATAATTTAGATGAGCACGCACCAATATTAAGTAAAAATGTAAAGAAATATTATGTTCATGCAATTGAAATTAAACTAAGTAGCGGTATGACAGAAAAAGGTGCTAAAGATGCTCTTGATAGGGCTCGACTTGCTATTCAAAGTGGACAACCTTTTTCACAAGTTGCTGAAAAATATAACCAGGATTATGACCATGCGGATGGAAACTTCAAGTGGGTTTCTAAACTAGACACGCCCCCTTCGATACCACCAGCTGCATTTGCTCAATTAGGACAGCTAAAAAAAGGAGAACTTTCCGAAGCATTCCAGGCAGATGCAAAAACATGGATGATTATTAAATACACAAAAGTCAAAGAATATGATGCAGTTAAAGAGCTTGAGGAACAGAAAGCTTTAGAAGCTATCTTCGCAAATAAAGCTCAAGAAGTTTATAAAACATGGCTAACATCAATAAAAGATGATGCTTATATAGAAATCTTACAAAAGAATCTAAAAACACCTGAGCTTTATTAAAATGCAGTATAAAACAAAAGCTAAAAAATCCTTAGGACAAAACTTTCTCCAAGATGAAAATATTATTCAAAAGATTGTCAAACTTGCAAATATAAAAAAACAAGATACTGTTTTAGAAATAGGCCCAGGCTTAGGTGCTTTAACAAGACACTTACTCTTGGCAAGCTCTAATGTAAATGTAGTTGAGTTTGACTCTAGTGTTATTGATACTTTGATTGAGAATTGTGAGAGGTATGGCCAACCTAATGTATACCATGCAGATTTTCTAAAATTTGATATAAATAAAATCTCTTCAGAAAAAATCAAGCTAATAGGTAACCTTCCATATAATATTTCATCACCTATTTTATTTAAAGTCATTGAGATGAGTGATAAGGTTATAGATGCTCATTTTATGTTACAAAAAGAAGTTGTTGAAAGAATAGTATCCTCTCCAAATAGTAAATCTTATGGTAGATTATCAGTAATTCTACAATATCACTTTGAGTGTAGTATGATTCTTAAAATACCTCCCGAAGTTTTTTATCCACAACCCAAAGTTGATTCCGCTATTCTTCGACTAAAGCCAAAAACAAATAAAAGCTTTTTAAAAAATTATACTTTTTTTGAAAAAATCGTTAAACAAAGCTTTGCGCAACGCAGAAAAACCTTGCATAATAACTTAAAGGATATATTTAAAAACAACAACATTGACGTAGACACTCTGCCTATTAATACTAAATTAAGAGCAGAAAATTTGAGCGTTGAGGACTTTGTTTGTTTAGCAAACTTTTTAAGTTAAGGTGTATAAAAAATGGCTACATATGTTATTGGTGACGTACAAGGCTGTTATGATGAGCTACAACAGCTTTTAGATAAAATAAATTTTGATAAACAAAAAGATAAGCTAATATTTGCTGGAGACATTATCAATAAGGGACCCAAGTCTCTAGAAACCCTTGATTTTGTAATGTCGTTAGGTGATAGTGCCCAAACTGTTTTAGGTAATCATGAGATACTTTTTTTAGCTGTTAGCTATAACTATTTACCATCAAGTAATAAAGATACTTTTGATGATCTTCTTAAAGCCCCTAATCTAAAGCAAATACAAGAATGGTTATGTAATCAAAATCTTTTAATAAAAGTTGATAATGTTTTTATAACTCATGCAGGTATTCCTCATATATGGTCCCCTAAAAAAGCTATCAAACGTGCTAATGAAGTAGAATTTGTTTTAAAAAATGAAACTACAAGAAGACTTCTACTAGCCAACCTGTTTAATGATGAAAGCAAAAAGTGGAATAAGGAGTCCGAAGGTATTGAAAGATGGCTATGTATACTTAATTATTTCACGAGAATGAGAACAATTGATAAAGAAGGTAAATTAAACCTAAAATTTAGCTCAACTTTAGATAAACTTCCTGAGAATTTCAAACCTTGGTTTAAAACTAAGCATAAGAAACTTAAACCCTTTCATAAAATTGTTTTTGGGCATTGGGCAGCTATCAAAGGAGAAACTAAATCTGACAATATAATAGCTTTAGATACAGGCTGTGTTTTTGGTGGTAAACTAACATGTTATTGCCTTGAGACAGATCAAAAATACTCAGTTAAAGCAAAAAAAAGCTACAAGGATATTTAAATGAGCATTTTAGTAATTAACGGACCTAATCTTAATCTACTTGGCTCTAGAGAGCCTGAGACCTATGGATATAAAACACTTGATGATATAAACAAAAATCTTGCCGATACTGCTTATAAAAACAACGTCTCAATTGATTTTTTCCAGAGTAATCATGAAGGTGAGATTGTGGATATGATACATAGATCTTCTGCCGATATGGTAATAATAAACCCTGCCGCTTACACACATACAAGCGTTGCAATAAGAGATGCTTTTTTAGCCACAAGTAAGCCTTTTATTGAAATACATTTATCTAATATATATAATAGAGAAGAATTTAGGACTAAGTCGCTTCTATCAGACATAGCTTATGGATGTATATTTGGGTTTGGGGCAAATGGTTACACACTAGCGTTAATAGAAGCAATAAACTACATTAATATGAAAGGAGAGTAGAAAACTATGGATTTATTAAAGGCAATCGACAAAGTAGCTGAAATTCTTAAATCAAGCGACATCAGAGAAATTAAAGTTAAAGATGGTGGTTCAAGCATCTTTATGACAAAGAATGACACAGCTACAACAAGCGTTGTTTCAGCACCTGTAGCTAGCAATGTTGCTCCAGCTACTACTGTAGCTCCAGCAGCTAGCAGTGCACCTGCTTCATCAGCTCCTGAAGCTCCACAAGCACAAGAGCCACAAGAAGTTAGTGGAGAAGAAATCAAATCTCCTATGGTTGGTACTTTCTACAGTGCTCCTTCACCAGATGCTGCTCCTTATGTTAAAGAAGGGCAAGAAGTTAAAAAAGGCGATGTATTATGTATCATCGAAGCAATGAAAATCATGAACAAAATTGAAGCAGAAAAAGGCGGGAAAATCGTTAAAATTCTTGCTACAGATGGTGATGCTATCCAGTTTGATCAACCTCTATTTATAATCGAGTAATATTACATAGAGAATAAAATTTCGTAAATAAATTATAAAATTTTGAAGGTAATGGACAATGATTAAAAAAGTACTAATTGCCAATAGAGGTGAAATAGCTCTTAGAATTCTAAGAGCTTGTAGAGAATTAGAAATTGAAACTGTAGCTGTATATTCTACTGCCGATGCTGATCTTATGCATGTTAAACTAGCTGATGAAGCAGTATGTATTGGTCCAGCTGCACCTAACCTTAGTTATTTAAATATTCAAGCAATTATCACTGCTGCTGAAATTACAAATGCTGATGCGATACACCCTGGTTATGGTTTCTTATCAGAAAATGCTCAGTTTGCTAAAGCTGTTGAAGAAAGTGGTTTCATCTTTATCGGTCCTCGTGCACAAAATATCGAAGTAATGGGCGATAAAGTAGAAGCTATCAAATGGATGAAAAAAGCTGGTGTTCCTTGTGTTCCTGGTTCTGGTGGCCCATTAGGCAACGATGATAAGAAGAACTTAGAAATTGCAGAGCAAATTGGTTATCCAGTGATCATCAAAGCTGCCGGTGGTGGCGGTGGTCGTGGTATGAGTATTGTTAGAAAGAAAGAAGATCTAATAAGCTCTATTTCACTAACTAAGAGTGAAGCAAGAATAGCTTTCAATAATGATATGGTATACATGGAGAAATTCCTAGAAAATCCTCGCCACATCGAGATCCAAGTATTTGGTGATGGTGAAGGTGAGGCTGTATATCTATTTGAAAGAGATTGTTCTACTCAAAGAAGACACCAAAAAGTTATTGAAGAAGCTCCAGCTATAGGACTTACAGATGAGCAAAGAAAACGTATTGGTGAGCAATGTGTTAATGCTTGTAAAATTTTAAAATATCGTGGAGCTGGTACATTTGAATTCTTATATGAAAATGGTGAATTCTACTTCATCGAAATGAATACAAGAATTCAGGTTGAACATCCAGTTACAGAATCTATTACATCAACTGACCTTATTAAAGAGCAAATCAAAGTTGCTAGTGGTCAAGGCTTAAGTTGGAAGCAAGAAGAAATCTCTATCGTTGGCCATGCTATAGAGTGTAGAATTAATGCTGAAGATCCAGAAAGAATGATCCCATCTCCTGGAAAAATTAATATGTATCACCCACCTGCTGGACCTAGAGTACGTGTTGATTCACATATCTACTCTGGATATACAGTACCACCAAACTATGACTCAATGATTTCAAAAGTAATTGTTCGCGCCCACAATAGAGAAACAGCTCTACAAAAAATGCGTGCAGCACTTGAAGAAATGGTTATCAATGGTATTAAGACAAATATCCCATTACATCAAGAAATTCTTAATAATGAAGAGTTTATTAAAGGTGCAACTAACATTCATTTCTTAGAGAAGATGTTAGAACAAAAAAATAAATCTAAATAGTTAAATCTAACTTTTAAATATCTACATTTAATTTTCTATCATTTTCTTATATAATGCATACAAGAAATTAATTTTAAAGATTCTAATTGATATGCATAACTTTCAATCTTTTATTAAAAGTGCTCGTGAATCTAAAGAACTTAAACGAGATACTATTGCTGATGCTATTAACTTATCTGAAGATACTATCCAAATTATAGAAGAAGCAGATAACGATACTTTATTACAAAGCTCCAACAGCTTACTTAAAAACCAAATTAGAAGGTATTGTGAATATCTTGAGATTCCTGAAAAAAAGATAGTATCAATTCTGAATAAAGTTGATATCTTACACTATAAAAAATCTCGCTACGGAAAACTTAAAGCTTTCGACTATATAAATAGGCTAGCAATAATAATTATTATTGTTGCTATTGTTGTATTGGCTGTTAAGCAAGTTAAAGAGAAAATGGATGTTGCAATATCAGACCCTCAAGTTTCAAAATCATCTATTATCTACACTCCTATTGAGTATGATAGAAATAGTTATGGCGAACAACAAACTGCAAAAACTACAAATAATAACAGTAATACTTCTGTAGAAAAAACCTCATCCAACAATGATACACAATCGAATACATCACACTCATCAACTTCTGTTGCACACCCTCCTGCAACAGCTAATATGAGCAATATGGTTATTGATGCTCCAAGCGACACAAGTGCATCTAGTATCAAAATACCTACTAAACAATAAATCTATACAAATATTTCTTTTTCTAAATATATATCTCTACCTCAAAATATATTAACATTGATCTAATAATTAAATGTATAGATTGATAAAGCTATGAACGTTTTAAATAATATACTTCTAAGGATAGAAAATTACTCACCTGCTTATATTCTATTAATAGACTTTGTAATATGTCTGATTGCTAGCCTAATCATATTTCTCTTAGGCAGTTTACTTATTATGAAACATAAGAATACTATAAGATTTTCGTTTATAAAATCCCTAAAGCTTATACTATATCTCGTAATATGGTCATATTTTATAAAAACATGTATAGATCTGCCTGTAATTGCATATTTACCTAATTATAAGAATTTAATAATCCCTTATTCTGATAAAATTTTTGATTTTTGTGTTTATTTAGCAATTATAATTAGTCTTTTTAGATTCATATCTAAAAGTAAGCAAATAGCTATTGAAAAGAAAAAACAAGAGAACAAAGACGGTTATGATGACTTTAGAGATATAAATGCTATATTTAAAGCTCTAGAGCTAGGAGCTATAGTCATCTCTATTATCTTAATTTTAACAGCTTTTCGCGTTCCTCCTACAGCACTAGGAGCATTTAGTGGTGTTGCTATAGCAGGTCTAACATTATCACAGAGTACCCTTCTTACAAATCTTTTTGGTGGACTATTTGTGATATTTAACCGTAAATATTCCGAGGGTGATATTATATCCTCGGATATAAACTCATCAACGAAGTTTAGTGGTACAATCAAGAAAATTGGTATTTTAACGACTCAAGTTAATAGCTATGAGACTGCTCCTATGCACATACCTAATTCAGTATTTCTCAATACCTGTATTACAACAACATCACGCCGTACTCATAGACGTATAGTCCAATTCATAACTATTGATTATAAATACATTGAGAAAGTTGATTTAATCAAGCAAGAAATACTTTCAATACTTAAATCATATCCAAATATCGATCAAGATAAAACTATAGCAGTATCTCTAGTATCTGGTAACACTATGATTGGTAATAAATCAGAAGGTAGTTTTGGCTCAAATGGAATTAACCTACAAATTTATGCCATGGTTAATAAAGTGCTTTTTACTGATTTTATTAATACTCAAGATGATATATTTTTAGCTATAGCTAAAAAACTTAATTCATTAAATGTTGAATTTGCAATAAATCCTGTAACTATTAGAAAAGAATACTAAAAAATAGACAGCTGTCTTATATCTTTAACTCCTTCTAGGCTCATCAATAATCTTTCAAACCCTAAAGCAACCCCAGAGCATTGCGGAATATTTTCTAAACAATTGAGAAGTTTTATATCTATATCCAAGATTGGCTTACTTTGCTCTTTCCTAATTACTAAGTCATTTTTAAAGCGCTTTAGCTGCTCTTTTTTATCTATAAGCTCATAATACCCATTAGCAAGCTCAACTCCATCATAAAAGACTTCAAATCTTGCAGCAACTTGCTGATTATTTTTATCGAGAACCTTTCTAGCTAATGCTGACTGGTGAATTGTATAATCATATATAAAATATACAATATTTTGTTGATTAAGATTCTTCTCAATTTTATAACTAAAAAGTATATCTAAACAATCTGCTATTGTCGGATTTTCTAAACCTTGAATCTTACCTAAATTTTTCTCAACAATATTTTCTAGCTCATCTAAAGAAATGGTATGAGGGTTAAAATTATAATATCTTTCAAAAGCCTCTTGATAGCTTAAATAGATAAATTGAGTATCTGGTTTAACAGCTAAAAAAAGAAGCTCCATCTCTTTCATTAGATCAAAATAATCAATACCTACTCTATACCACTCTATCATGGTAAATTCATGATTATGGTACTGCCCACAAGGCTCATCACGAAATGCTTTGCATATTTGATAAATACTACCACTTCCCGCAGCAAGTAGTCTCTTCATAGCATACTCAGGTGAGCTTTGTAGATATCTCTTGCCCGTAACAGTAGCTATTTCAAAAACATCAATAAATGGATCTGTCACACCATAATTATAAGCTAATGGCGTATCTACCTCCAAGACTCCTAATTTTCTAAAATACTCGCGAATTTGGGCTAAGTATTCTGAACGCTTTTGGATATTTTCTAGACTCATTTTACTACTCTAATTTTACTTACATTTGCTAATTCAAACTCAAGAGGCTTATTATCATCACTTAAAATATTTAACTTAAGCTCTTTTGAGACTCCTTTAGCAATTCCTTGTATTAACTGATTATCGTATTTAAAAGTTATTTTCTTATCCAACGTATAATCATATTTAGATAATTCAACCAAAGCTTTCTCATCACTTAGGTCAAATAAAGATATCATTTGCTTTACTAAACTAACTATTAGTTGTGATGAATCTACTTGCTCATTATTTATAATTGCCAATGATGTCCACTCACGATCAATATTCTCATTTAAATCAAACATATTGACATTTATACCCACACCAATAACAATATCAAAACTATCCTTTTTAATATTCTTAGTTTCTATTAAAATACCTGCTAACTTCTGATCTTTAAAGTAAATATCATTAGGCAGCTTAATCTTTAGATACTTTTTTTGTTCAGGATGTATATATTTTTGAATAGCTTTTAGAACCCCTAATGCTATTTTAATGCTTTTAAGAGAGTCTTGGCAGATATTAAATTTACAATTTAAACCAAGAGAAGCATAAATATTATCTTTGCCTTCAGCTATCCATTTTCCCCCTCTTCTTCCACGTGCTTTTGTCTGAATATCTGCATAACAAAAATGATATTTAGCAATAAACTCTTTTTCTAAAAGACAATCATTAGTAGAGCCTATTGTCTCAAAATATTCTATACTTATATCATCTATTTGCTGAGCAAGATTTTGCTGTATATATTTATGATTTTTCATATATTTTTATTTCCAGATCAAACCGCTGAATACTAGATGTTTTCAGCCCAAAACATTTATTACAAATAACTACTTTCATTTTCAATATAAAGCTATAATTTTTCTAGTGCTTTTATATTCAACGACAAATTAACCTGCCCAAGAAACTCTTCTTTTTGCAACTGATAACATACTCGCACAGTATCACCTATAGCTATCTCATCTACTACAGCATTATCAGTGGCATTAAACCATATTGCTTTTATAGATGTTGTATTTTTATAGCGTAAAACTAATTGTGCATGATTTTTATCTTTACCTACTAAACGGATTTGTTCTATAGAGAAATCATTACAAAAAATAGGTTTATCAAACTCTCTACCATACGGTTCTAAAGATTCTATTTTTGTTAAAGTATCTAGATTAAAATCATCTACACCAAGTTCAAAATCATATTCAATACAAGGTTCAAGAACTATATTTTCACTATTTACAATATTCTCAACTTGGCTTTCAAAAAGATCATAAAATTTAGCAAAATCTTGATACTTAATAGTTAATCCTGCAGCTCCCTTATGTCCACCATACTTAAGCATTAAATCAGAATCTAAGTTTGCTATCTTATCCAGTACTTGCTTAATATGAATATCATCAATACTTCGAGCCGAGCCTGATATTAAGTTTGGGTCATTTTGAGTTTGGGAGAATATTATCACAGGTTTACCAAACATCTCTTTGATTCTACTAGCTGAGATACCATGAATACCTGAATGACCATTCTCAAGTAGGATACACAAAGATTTTTTAGTATTATTTAAATCACTAGCTTGAACTATAGCTTCTTGAGTAATTTGTTTTTGGATATCCTTACGTTGGTTATTCTGATCTTTAAGATTATTAAAAATATTCTCAATTTTCTCATCATCTTCTTCTAGCAAAAAGCTTACTGAACCTAATGCATCTGATACTCGTCCATCACTATTTAAAATTGGTGCTATACTAAAACCTATATACTCGCTAGATAATTTATCCCTATCTATAAAGTCCCAGCATAGGCGATCATTTTCTTTTAGCTGCTGGATACCTAGTTTTGTAACAATACGGTTATTATAACTATTTGCCATACTCACACAGTCTGCAACTGTTCCAATAGCGACAAAATCCAATAGGTTACTCAAGCCATATGATTTAGATACTGGTTTATTATTTTGAATATATTTTCTTCTTAAAGCCGCCATAAAAAGCCAAGCAACCATACAACCAGCAATTGCTTTATCAGGATAATTACATCCGTTCTGTGTTGGATTAAGTACTGCTATAGCACTCTTTGGAGCTCCCTCTGGAGGTATGCCATGGTGATCTGTTACAATCGTATCTATGCCATTTTGTTTAAGTACCGCTATTCTTGGCTCGTCTGTTGAACCATTATCTGCTGTTATTATTAAACTTGGTCGGACATCATCTGTTAAAATACGCTTCATCAAAGATTCTGATAGACCATAACCCTCTTTCATTCTATGACCTATATAAGAACGAATTTTATCTTGAGAGTAACCAAAAACTTTTGTTAATGCTTCATGGAAGATAGCATGAGAAGTCTGACCATCACAATCATGATCTGTTTCTAATCCTATAACTTCATTATTTTGTAATGCTACATAAAGCCTATCAACTGCCTTATCAATATCTTTAAATAAAAATGGTGATGATAAATCTTTCACAGAACCTTTTAGAATTAAGTCTATATTACTTATATCACTAACTCTTGCAGCAATAAGCTTAGCTAAAAAGCCATCATACTGATTAGCTAATAGATGATCTAAAACTTCTTGATTAAATAATCGTTGTTTAATTAACATAAATTTATCTTGGCAGGATCTTTTTTGCCTTTTTGATGATTTCTAAACATATTTACTCCTGAGATAAAAAGTAAACCTAGAGGTATCGCAAAAAACACTCCCCATAAGCCCCACATTCCACCAAATATTAATATTGCAGAAACTACTCCAACTGGATGCATATTTAGAACTTCTGAAAACAATAATGGTACCAACAAATTACCATCTAAAGCTTGGATAATAAAAAATACTGTTAGCATCCAAACTAAGGTAATACTAAGCCCATATTGTAATATTCCAACCATAACTACAGGTATAGTAATCATCACCATACCAACATATGGAATAATTACAGATAAACCAACACCAACAGCCAAAAGAATCGAATAATTAAGATCAAAATATGCAAAACCAAGATATGTAACAATAGAAACAATAATAAACTCTATTGCCTTACCTCTGACATAGTCAGCAAGTTTAGGTTTTAAGTCATTCCAAACAAAAAACAATGCATTATTATCTTCTGGTAAAAATGACTTAAACCAACCTATGATTTTACTTTTATCTTTTAGAAAATAAAACACCATTAAAGGAACTAAAAATAAATAGATAAGTATGGAAAATAATACCGGTAATGTTGTAGCTGTATTTTGTAAAATAAAAGATCCAATACTTGAGCTTATTTTTTTCCAATCAATGCTATCAAACCAACTAACTATTGAATCAATCCTATCAACTGTTAACAATGTAGGATACTGTTTAGATAAATGCTCTAAACTTGTTTTTAAGCTCGAAAGAGTATGTGATGCTTGTTTTATAAAATCTATCATCTGATTAACTATAATTGGCAGCAATACAAAAATCACAGATAATAGAACAATCAAAAAAATTATATAAACAAAATAGACTAATATAAGCCGATTTATCTTAGTTGCTTTATGGAGAATATTCACAAATGTATCAAGTAAATAAGCAATAACAAGTGCTGCTAAAATAGGAGCAATATAATTACCTAAGAAAGTCAGTACTAAATAGAAAAATAACATCAAACCAATAAACACTATTGGCTCATTGTTTTGGTATCTATCTCTGTACCAATTTTTTATAGTTTTGAAAACCATTTAATATAAGAGCTAATTAAAACTGTTAATATTTTAACAGTTTTAATAAATATTTGAATATTTTTAAATTTTAAAGAATCTTTATTGGACTATATATCCTTTTTTATTGTAATAATTGCTGGGATAATTAATGCTACTACTACCCCGACTATCAATAACATATCAAACTTAGTCACCGACATATCAATATTATCTATAGGAATAAACCCTACTATTATTGCTACAACACAGCCGACACACCCTAAAATTGCCATAACTATAGTACCAATAGATCCTTTAAATATTTCATATTGTCCCTCTTGTAGAGGCTGACTAATTTTAAGTTTAACTGCTGTTATAAACATTAATATATAAGCTATTACAGCTAACTGAGCAGTTAAATCACTAAGATACCAATATGCCTCATTTACTGACGGCATAAAAATATATGAAAAACAAAATACTGTAAATACTAGTGCTTGAGTAATTAGCATAGTATCTGGAGCATCATTTTTATTAGTTCTACCAAAAATCTGCGGTAAGATATTATCATTACTCACCACCATAAATGCTCGCGATAAGCCCATAATCCAAGCAGATGTTGTTGTAAAAGCACCAAATATCAATGTGATAGCTATAATATAAGTCATCCATGGCATATTGATCTGACTAAAGAAATAATGAAAAGAAACCATCAATCCAGTCACAATATCAACATCGCCAATCTGTAACTGGCTACTTACTAATATCACAGCTATATTTGATAAGATAAGTGAACCTAAAATAACAGAACCTGATATCAACAATGCTCTTGGAAAATTTTTCTTAGCATTTGTCACATTTGCAGCGTGTATAGCACTCATTTCAAGACCAAATAAACTAAACATTACTGTTATAAATAAAGCCCAACTACTTATATTATTTCCTGATGGAATAAAATCAGAGACACTCGGTGCTACAATCTCAGAACTATGAGATAGTGACCAGATAATAGCTATTATAATAATCATAAACATTGGCAAAAGCGTACCTATAATAGCACCTAATGTACTTACTGTACTTGATGTTTTAACACCAAATAAATTTATAGCTGTAGCACTCCAAAACATTACTAAACTCATTGATATCATATACCAAGGGTTAGCTACCAACTCATTTGCTGCTTGACCTGTAAAAGGTGCTATGACATAAGCTATAACTCCAGCAAAAAAACCACATATAGATGGAAACCATACTAAGTTATAAACCCATTGCAACCAAATAACCAAGAATCCTAATCTTTTGCCAAAAGCTTTTTTAACCCATATATAAATACCTCCTGTCTCTTGAGATGAGCCAGTGGACATTTCAGCAGTTAATAGAGCACATGGTACTAAAAAGAAAATACCAGCTAATATATAGAAGGTTACAACTATCCACCCTGCTTGAGCTGTGATAGAAATATTTCTAAGACTATCTACCGCAATGATATTTATCATTACAAGTCTTATTAAACCAAATTTTTTACTACTTACGATCTGTTCCATTACTTATTTTTTCTTTAGAAAATAACGCGCTTTAGTATATACTTAAAGTAATTTTATAACAACTACAGTTGCATTTACTTTTATGAAACTAAAGCTTTTTGCTATTGGTGCTTTACTAAGTATTACAAGCTTATGCTATGCTGATAATGATTCTTATATTTGTAGTAATAAGATACTTAAAAATCCTATTATTCCTACTAAGAATAAAACTCCTCTTAATTTCACAAACTGGGCAGATTATATATCGCCAGATATAATTCCATGCTTCTCAAAGCTCTCAAACACTAGAGTAAAGTATATTTATACATCTGATGATAATATGACTAGAGCAAAAGTTATGACAGGATCATCTGGTTTTGACCTAATTGAACAAGGTGCACTTTATCTAAATAGTGAAATAGCTTCAAATGCTCTTATAAAGTTAGATAAATCAAAACTACCAAACCTAAAGTATCGTAATAAGGCTATCTACGATAAAGTTTCAGAAATAAATGATCCAGGTAATAAATACGCTGTTGTCTATAGCTATGGAACTACAGGCTTGGCTTATAATAAAGAAGAAATTGAAGAACGCCTAGGCAAAGGAGTTATTCCTAATAGTTGGAAATATGTTTTTAATAAAAAATATCTAAAACAAGTTTCAAAATGCGGTGTTTCACTTCTTGATGAGCCAGAGCAAATCTTTGGTAACTATTTTCATTATTACGGCATTAATCCAAATACAAATAGCAAAGCTGAATATGAGAAGGCTGCGCTAGACATTATCAAAAATATACGTCCTTATATTAAGTATTTCGATAGTAATAAATACCAAAATGATTTTACTGCAGGAAACTTATGCTTAGTTATGGGATATTCTGGCGATGTAGTTCGTTCGGTCCAAAGAGCTAAAAAAATAAACCCTAATGTAACTCTAGCTTATGTAATACCTAAAGAAGGTACAAATATCTGGTTTGATATGTTAATGATTCCTAAAGGTGCTAAAGATCTAGATAAGTCTTACGCATTAATGAACTATATTTTAGATCCTTATGTCTCAGCTCAAAATAGTAATTACTTATACCAGCCAAATGGAGTAACGCAAAATGCAAAATACATGAGCAAAATGTTTGATGATACAAATATTCGACCTACTGATGAAATGATTAAGAAAATGTATGTCTTAAATATTCATGATGCTAAAATGCAAAGTTTTATAAGTAGAATGTGGATGAATGTAAAATATGGTATAGAGTTTACACCTAAATACTATAAACCTAATCAAGGATAATATCTATAATCTCTACTCAAAAGTACTTTTCTAAAGTAGCCATATCTTTATTGTTTTTATTAAAGCCATGCACTAATACTAATGCTTTATCTTTATTCATTAATATTTTTTCTCAAAAATAACAGGTATAAAGCCAACTATGAAAACAATAGGAATACATACAAAAGCCCAATAAAAGATAAATGTTGCTTGATCAAAAGTAAAATATAACATTACTGCAATAACTATCCCTATGATAGTACTTAAAACTGCGCCTATAAAATTTTTGCTCTTACCATAGAAACCATATATTAGACTAAAAGATAGTGCCGCTATAGGTATATTAAAAAGTAACATTTTATCAAGAATATGATCAATAAAAAATGTTGCTATTAGGTAACTCAATATAGCTATAAATAGCACTAAAATTCTATTTGAATTAGTAGTTTTTGTTTGGCTACTATGAGCAAAAATTACTGAAGCCATAGTATTCCATAAAGCTGCTATAGTTGTTGTAGCAATCAAAAATATCACTATATAAAAGTAAATCTGAATAGCTAAAGGTAATTTTCTTGCAATAATACTTGCTAATGCTAAATCTGGATTTGCTAGATCTAACTGTTTAGAAAAAGAAGCTGTAATAAAAATAGCTATTACATAGAATAAACTAACTAAGATTGCTGTAACAAACATTGAGTAAAAAGCTACTTTAGATGATTTTGCAGAGAAAATCTTTTGGCCATACCATGGAGACAAAATATAAGTAAAACAAGTCAATACTACTAGAGATAAGCTAAATGAGACTGGCAAACTTGCATGACTTTTGGCATTTATAACAATACCTTGCTGACCATATTTGTAAAAATAAAAGCCTAAAAAAATAAATAATACCAAACATAAAATGAAACTTATCTTATCAATCTGGATGATTGATTTGAGTCCTGAATTAATAGTTGCTATAAACATTACCAAACAAGCTATAAAAGTAATTAATGCTTTGGAATATCCGGGAAATATCACCTCTAAACATACAGTTATTGAATGAATAAAGTTTGCTCCAAAACCTAACATTGCAACCCATAGACATATAGCTACAAAAATACCAAAAGCTTTATTATAGCGATAGCCAAAATACTCTGTAACACTTATTGCATCAAAATTCTTCCATTTTTTTGCTACTGTAATAGCGTAGAAAAATAATCCAAACAAAAACACTAAGCCAAGTGAAATTGCTGAAAAACCATAATTATAACCAAGACTAGAAAAGCCAATAAGTGTTGAAGTATTTAACTCAGTCATAACTAAAGTTGCTGTTAGTGCAAAAAAGCCTACTTTTTTACCTGCTGTATAATAATTTGATACTGGTGAATTATTATTTTTCATAAATAGATAGCTGGTTTAAATTCCAATTATAATTTTGATAATAGATAGTTTTATTTTCATTCAATATTGCTTCTTTTTTAACTTTGCTTGTTAGATATTTAGCAATAAACTGACGCATATGTGTCTGATTACCAAAATCACTACCATACCAATCAAATATTTTTGATATATAAATATTATTATTTCTTAACTCAAAGCCCTTGGAACTATTTACCCAAGTAGCAAAAGACTTGTTTAATTGTGCATTTATTTGACCACCTTGATATGCCTGTTTAGATAAATTTGGACAACTAATAGAAGCACAATTAACAGCAGAGTGAACTCTTGGATCATGCCATATTGGACGAACAATCCGATGTTCAATATCATTTAGAGTTAATTCTTTACTATTAATTTTAACAACATTTTGATCCCATACTTTTGAATATCCGAACCAACTTTTATCAATATCTGTGATTGATTTAACTGGGTAGTGTTGCAAAATAACTCGGATAGTCAACATATTGTACATATTTATCCAATACGCTAACTGTTGGTTTTTATTATATTTTAAAATATCCAACTTAGAATAAGTATTTATTGCCTTATTAAGGTTTTGCTTATCTTTTTTTGAAACATCTCTATAGTTAACAAATGTTTGATCTCCCTTTTGTACAACATACTTATCTAAAAATGCTTGCCATGATTTAAAATCAATCTTTGCTTGTGATGATTGATCTGACTTATCCCAATAGCCCCACAACTTTGCACTTGGAGCAGCATTCAAAGATGTAGCTATCAAAGCCAGTATTACTAACATAAAATATTTGGATATTTTTATTTTTTTCATTCTAAACCTTCGCTTGCTTATAAAATTCATAAACTCTATAAAAAGTTGTCCACAACACTAAAATAGTAAATAAAATTCCAAGAGGCAATACAGTCGATGGCAGTAAAATCATCACAATAAAAAATATAAAAGTTTCAGCTCGCTCCATTAATCCTGGTGAATAGTAAAAACTCTTTGATGATTGTTGCTGACTAAATATTCCAACAAGTAAAAAACTACTTACACAAACAATTATCGACATCATCATTATCAATCCAACCCAAGCGATATCTGGCTGATAAATAAAAATAGCGATAATAATAAAAGACTCAACAAAACGATCAGACAGAATATCAAGCATCGTACCTAATGGTGAATTAGATTTTTGCAATCTTGCAACACTACCATCTAAAACATCTAAATAACCTGAGATTAATAGAAATATCACAGCTAACCATGGTATCCATAAGACTAATATAGCACTTATAAAACCTGTAATAAGAGATAATATAGTTAAAGTATTTGGCTTTATATTTAAAGCTGACAATGATGTTGCTACAGCATTTATAAAATACTTTTGAAACCAAGGCCTAACACTTTGCTCTAACATAACACTCCTAAATTAAAACTTTAATAAAAAGCGCACTATCTTTTTAACTTTCTCACTATAAAGAGACGGCGTAAAATATGATCCAGCTATACGTTTATTTAATTCACTAAGAGTTGGATATGGCACAATATGTGAAGCCATTTGCTTAATTTTCAGTTTATTTTTAATAGCTAAAGTCCACTGAGTAATAAGCTCGCCAGCCTGCTCTCCAACAATACTAGCTCCTAGAATATAACCTCTTTTATTAACAGCTACCTTAAGCATGCCATTTGTTGAAAGATTTGCCTGAGCTCTATCATTACTCTCATATGGTAGTGTTAATATTGTTGCACCAACCTCTTCAGCTTGCTTAATAGCAATGCCGGTATGAGCTATCTCTGGAGTTGTATATACAGCCCATGGAAAACTTGAGTAGTCAACTTTTGCAGGCAACTTAAATAAGATATTTTGAATAACAATTCCAGCATGATAACCAGCTGCATGCGTAAATTGATATTGACTAGCTAAATCACCAATTGCATATATATTTTTATAATTAGTTCGTAACCTCGTATCAACATTAATTCCCTTAGCAGAATATTTAATACCAACTTTATCTAAATCAAGCTTTTCTATATTAGGCTGCCTTCCCGTTGCCACCAGTAGATGAGAGCCACTATAGACACCACTATTAGTTTCTAGCTGTACTTGATTATTTTGTTTTGATACTTTTGTAACCTTAGCATTAGTAACTACATCTATATTAAGCTTCTTAAACTCATCTAATAATATCTGTCTACAGTCATTATCAACTGGTCCTAATATAGTAGATTCTGCTTCAAGGATTGTTACTTTCGAACCTAACAAAGCATAAGCTTGGGCTAACTCAACCCCAATCGGCCCTCCTCCCATCACAAGTAAATGCTCTGGCTGTTTATCTAAACTAAAAATTGTTTCATTTGTTAGATAATCAATATCTGCTAGGCCTTCTATGGGAAATACTTTTGCCCGTGAACCAGTCGCTAAGACTATATATTTTGCTTTAATTTGTATATCACCAGCTTGGACAGTTTTCTTATCTATAATATGAGCATAATCTTGGATAACATCTACACCTAATGATTCAAATCTCTCAACAGAGTCATGCGGTTCTATCTTTGCTATCACATTAGCAACATGGGCTTGTACTTTTTTATAGTCAGCTTCAATGCTCTTAATATCAATGCCAAACTCTTTAGCTTTATGGAAATTGTGTATAATTCTTGAAGCTTCAATTATTGCTTTAGATGGTACACAACCATAGTTTAGACAATCACCCCCCATTTTACCACCTTCACAAAGTACAACTTTTGCACCCATTTGCACCGCTCCGGCAGCAACAGATAAACCACTTGAGCCTCCACCAATAACACAGATATCTGTTTTTATTTGCTTCATGATCTAGCTCCTTTAATCTTTTTATATAGAACTGGCACAAGTGACAATATAGCCAGAGCAATTATAGGTAAGATAAATTGCGGTGCAAAAATAATACCCATATCCAAATCTTTACCTTGGTTTAATACAAAACCTAATCCTGTACCAACCCAAGAGTATATTAGTGATCCAGGTATAATACCTAGTAAGGTCGCCCAGAAAAATGTCGATAAACTGATATCAATAGCCCCACATGCTATATTAATAGCAAAAAATGGAAATAAAGGTATTAGACGCAATGTTAATAAATAATTAAAAGCATTATCCTCAAAGCCTTTGCGTAATTTTTCAATACTGCCTTTTGCTTTTGATTTCAGCACTTCACCAAAAGCTGTTTTTACAGCTAGAAATATCAAACAAGCACCAATTGTTGCACCAATTACCACCCAAATAGTACCAACAACCAACCCAAATAAAAAACCTCCTAACAGAGTCATAACAGTAGCTCCTCCAGGTAATGAAAATGCTACGATCAGAATATAAGCCAAAACGAAAACTAATGAGCTAAGCCAAAAATACGAATGCGTCCAAGCAACTAGATCTTGATAGTGCTGTTTGACTGCTGCCAGTGACAAATATTTCTGCCCATTTAAAGAAATAAATATAACTAAACCTAGTATTAGAACTAGAATAGGAATATAGCGTTTAAATTTACTCATTTGATATAACCTTAACTATATAAAATATAAAAACTTAATATTCTAAATAGTATACTAAATTAGTCTAAAATATAGTTAAATTATTGAGTACGGCTTAATGATAATATAAATATTTGTATTATTTAGATTTTTAATCGCTATTTTCTACAGCATGAATTTTACAATACTCAATAAACTTTTGATTTGTTGCTACTAAATAGAAAATAGCTGAAATAATTCCAAACAAATAATAGTTAGAAACTAAGCAAATTAAACCTACATATAATAAAAATGGAAATATCAAATAGACTAAATTCTTAAATCCAACTCTATTATACTCTGTGCTTGCATATATAAGCATTAAAATTACAAATGATACAAACATGTATATTTTTGCTTTTGTTGATAACGTAATTAAAAGTAAACTTATTACTATAAAAACTACTAACCCAAATAATCTTGATTTTGGGATTAATGCTCCCATACTAATTGGTGCAGCTAAATAACCAATAAGATTATAAGCAGTAACTAATAACATCATTCCAGCCCAATTATCAGAAAACATTAGAAAAAATACTGCTAGTAAAAAGTTAGCAATTAATGAGCGTCTTGAAACATCAAATACCGGATGCAGATTAGCAAAATATTTTGGCATTTGACCTTCAGATGACATACCATATAGCATCCTTGATGCTGTACCTAAATATACATATCCAGTTCCAGATGGACTAACTATACTATTAAGTAACAGCAACATTGCTAAATAATTTAATCCCAGTATTGTTGCAACATCTAATAATGGAGAAGAGAAGTCTAAATTAGCCCACCCTCCATGACTAACTAAATAGCTATGAGGCACTCCATCCATATATCCATATTGAAGAGCTAAGTATAATCCCAAAGCTATAAGAATTGAAAATATTAATGATAAAGGTACATTTCTTGTTGGATTATCAATTTCAGAAGCATAAGATACCGAAACTTGGAAACCGTTAAAGGTATAGATTAATCCTCCTGCTACAACAGCACTAAAAATACTTCCTATACTAAAGTTATTATTTGGTATCTGGGTAAAATTCGATACCCCATGATTATTTGATAGTCCATAGATAACAAACAATATCACAATAATAATAGGAACTATTATTTTAAAAGCAGTAATAGCATTATTAATTTTCGATAAAAATTGAGCCCCAAAATAATTAACTAATAAATATATACATAGTATAAATAAAGATACAAGTTTCCCATATATAGTTAAACCCTTTGGATCAACCAAAAAATTAAGAGAATTAATACCTGATAAATACTGAGTGGTCGCTAAAGCCTCAGTAGCAAAACATACCACAATTCCAAACCAGTTCGCAAAAGCAAATGGCATTGCAAATATAGAGTTGTGAGATATTGCAGAAATTCTCGTTGTAGCGCCTCGTAGCGGATGTATGGCTACAATCTTAGCGTAACACAAGCCAACCAACAGTATAATAAAAGCTGCAAGTATCCAGGCTAGAAATGAGTAATTACCCGCCTTTGCAGCTACTAACTGGGAACTAAATAACCATCCAGACCCCATCATAGCGGTAACACATAATAAGGTTGCACTAAATAGGGTTACTTTTTTAGTTACTTCTTCCTTCATAATAATTCACCTGTACATTTTAAAGCTTTAAAATAAAATTTAACTCATATAATCAAACAGACATTAATTACCTATAGTTTTCATTATAACTCTAAAATTTTTTAAAAAACATATCTCAAGAATATAGTTGTGATTGTGATAATTTGAGAATCTAATACTAAAACTAAAGTAGGTATATAAGTATCTTATAGTAGTTAGTTATCCAATAAAGAGTCCTAATTAAAATTATTACTAACTTTTATTCATACCTCTCTTATATTCATTATTGACACATATATAGTTATAATTCTTACTATTATTTATTAGTGATTTGATCAAAGTCTTTAGTAATATCTTTCCAAGCAATATAACCTTTTTCTCCAATCGGAGAATATTTAATACTATTGCATTGCTGAGATTTATTATTTACACATTTAAATCTTCTTTGATTAGCTACAACAATCTGACCTAATTTATAATTGCCAATATAGTTAGGATACTCTGGCATTTTGCTTATTCTTTTTTGTCGCTGATTCAGTTGATTTGATAATCTCTTTTTATTAACGTTATCAAGTCTGTGCCATACTAAATTACCCAAAAATCCATTAGGTATATATTTTTTATCATTGCATAGTTTTAATTCCAAACTAGAAATACATTTATATTTACTACCTTGATAATTAACTATAGTATCTTCAGTATATAAGCCTATATCATCTGGATAGTTGATGATATCCATACTTACAACTTTAGTAACATTTTTCATATATGGATTTTTAGCTTCTTTTATATCTTTTTCATCAAAGTTAGAATAAGAAGTTGGTAACTTTATATCTGTTATAATATCTGTAGTCTCCCAGGGTATATGAGTATAGTTTTCTCCAAGATCTCCTTCCTCGATATATGTGGAGTCAAAGCCTAAATCCCAAATAGCAAAACCTGCAAATGATGCTTTATGTTTTTTCATTAAAGAGATTGCATTATTAATATTTTGCTTATTTGGTATGTAAGTCATTTTACTATCTACAGCACCTTTAGTTGCCGGAATCAAAAGTACCAGCTTATCAGCAGGTACTCTAAATGGTTTATTAAGGTCATATTTAAGCATATTAACATCATATCCTTGTTTTGTTGTTAAAGCCCATGCCAAGGAAGATAAAAATTTGTCATACCCATCAATCGGTGTAATTTTTATATTTTTTCCATATTTATCTTTATAAAAGCTAAGAATCCCATTAGTAGATCTTTTAGAGTATGTCTTTAACAAAATATAATTTATATTCTCGACCCCTATATTATTAATTAATTCAATATAAGCACGATTACTAAAAATATTATCTTTACCATTTTTTGTTAATGGAAATACTATGTAATACCATTCTGGAGAAAATGTTAGCCAAAAATTTGGATTCTTTTGTCTTAATGAACTTATTAATTTTTTTATCTTCTTAGTTGCTAAAGTAGATAATCTTTTTTCTTTAGGAATTTCCGTTTCAGTTAAATCAAAATTTAACCCATCAAATCCATAGTCTTCTATAATTTTCTTAAGATCGTTTAAGTCTACAGTTGTCCAATCTATATGAGACTTTTCTCCTCCTGTAGATACTAATACATATTTACCTTTTGACCTCATATAATTAATAAAGTTTTTTAGCTCTCTTCGATTGTATATCTTTTTCGAGCTTGAGTTTCTTTGTCTAAAAGATAATTCAAAACCTCTATCTTTAGTGTAAGTTAGATATACCGCTATTATGACGTTATATTTACAAATCATATGATGCTGATTACAGTATTCTTTATCTTTTGATACTTTTATATCTATTGGCTCAGTACTTATTTGATGCCAGGAAATATTATAAGAAATACTTTTACCCCATAGTGGTAGAAATCCAGCAATTACAGGACCTTCTATTTTATTATGTCGAGGGACTATACAAGTATCCTTATAAAGACAGTTCTTAAAATTTTTTATAGAAGAGTTCAATATATTTTTCTTATTAAAATTATAATTAGTATTTTGCATCGATTTCCCAGATGTAAACAATACAATAAGTAAAAATATAAATAGAGACTTATTAAAAAAAATTTTCATATATAATTCCTAGTCTAGATATAGTAATATGACAAGTTGATACTTTTAAATAGACTAAAATTATATTTGACCTCGATTTAGTTTCAAAAATCTAAAAGTTCACATAAAAGTGAAATCTTAAAATTTGATCAAAAAGTTAAGCCTAGGAATAACATATCTACTCTAAAGTTTTTACTTTAAAATAGTTATTACCTTCTTATTCTAAAAGCATTACAGACTACTTAATATAAATTTTATTTACAAATCAAATTTTAAATTAATGCTATTTTCCAAAGGTATGAACAATATTCACTCAACACTAAGTCAAATTTATACTTCATAAAAAAGTAATTCTTCTTTAAATATAGTACAATACTTTTAGTTAGCATAAGTAAAATAGATAAAATAATTATGTATTCAGATTTTTTAAATGATGCTAAAGTATTTATTCAAGTAATTCAATTAGGTTCTATTTCTGCCCTATCAGATAGAAATGGGGAGCACAGAACCACCATCTCTAAACGTTTATCAAGAATAGAGGATCATCTATCAGTTAAGTTAATAAAAATGGAAAAAGGTAAGATTAGCTTAACTGATGAAGGAACCCCAATATTTTTTAACTTAAAACATCTTATTGATGACTTAGAATTTAAATTTGATGAAATATCACAAACATCTTTAAAATCAAATTATCATATTAAATTCTTAAATAGTACTGATATATATAAATCTTTTGGCATCCCTATTATTGCAAATATCCTAAATAAAAATCCTTCCGTCTCATTAGAAGCTAAAGCTTATACTCAATACCAACTAACTAATTATGGAACAATGCTAAGACATTTATTTAATGAAATTGATATAATCGTCTTAGCAGAAGAATTTATGCATCTAATTGATGATCAGGAGTGGATCCTTAAGAAAAGACTCTCAACAGTTAAAAGAATTTATGCTTCACAAAAATATATACAAGATCACCCAAATGTAAGAAACTCTTCAGATATTAGCAAACATAACTGCATTATAAACAAATATGAAGATCCTAATTACTGGACATTAAAAGATAAATCTAACACCATACATAAAATAAAAATTAATGTTAGGGCATCAATAGATACTTTTAATTTCCAGCAAATGCTAATTGAAAAACACTTAGGAATTGGACTATTACCAGAATCAGTTGTTAGAGCAAGCCCTAATAAGCTCCAACATATATTTACAGATCTTTCTGGAAAAGAAATAACATCGTATATATTAGTAAATAAATACTCCTTAGAAAAAAAACCTATACTAAATAAAATTGTAAAAGAAGTTATTGATGAAGTAGATTCACTAGATTACTGGGAAGAATATTGCGAATAAAATAACATTATTATGAAAATCTCATAAATAATTAAGGGATTTCTTTGCTACTAAATAGGCATTCACATACTTTAATATAAAAAAGTCTCCTGTTTGTGATTTAATTATTCTCACAGCCGTAGATACAGTTTCCCCTCTATCAATAAGATTATGAAATTGTTTAATAAGATTATTTTTTCTTGCGTTACTCATAACTTATATATTTTAATTTTGAATAAATATGTACTTATTATAATCACATATTCGCTGTAAAAAAATACTATTTAAACTTATATAAAGCTGGGTACTTTTAATATATCTGAAGAATTAATATATAAAGACTTTTTGAATAATATAAGGAATATTATATTATTTGAATCAATGGTGCCGGAGGCCGGACTCGAACCGGCACTCTGTTGCCAGAACCGGATTTTGAATCCGGCGCGTCTACCAATTTCACCACTCCGGCGTATTATTAGATATCCTCAGGCCAGTTATCTATAGCTGTACCAAGAGATAAACCTAACTCTGATAATTTTTGCTTGATCTCTGTTAGAGATTTCTTACCAAAGTTTGGAGCTTTTAGAAGTTCATTTTCAGTTTTTTGTACAAGTTCACCAATAAATCTAATGTTTACTGCTTTTAAACAGTTAGATGATCTAGCTGTAAGATTTAACTCTTCAACATGCTTTAATAGTATAGGATCAATATCTTTTGTTGGATCTTCAACAAAAATACCTTGATTGATCTCTTCAACATCAACAATATTTCTTAGTTGATTTTGAATCTTTGTCGCAGCTAATCTTAAAGCTTCTTCACAAGTAATGTTACCATTTGTCTTAATGTTAAAATTAAGCTTATCAAGATCCGTACGTCTACCTACACGAGCATCTTTAACTTCAAAGTCACAGAAAGTAACAGGTGAAAAAGTAGCATCTAAAAGAAACTCTCCATCTTTGAAATTTTCAACTGTTTGTCTGTAGCCAACACCTTTTTCAACTTTAGCTTCTATTTTAAGTTTTCTGCCACCATTATAACTACAGATAAATACTTCTTCAGTTATCTTTAAACCTTCTGATAATTTAGCCTCTTCAGAAAAAACTTCTTCTTCAGAACCAGAAAGTTCAAAAGTTATTTTACCAGCTTCAACATTATCGGCTAATGTTACAGGAAGAGCTTTTACATTTAAGATAATATCAGCAACAGTCTCATCACATGGAATCACATCTTCTAGAGATGTAATTTTACCATCATTAATTTTTATACTAGTAACGCATGCACCACCAACAGAATAAAGCATAGTTTGCTTAAGAGCAAAACCAAGTGTATAACCAACACCTCTTTCTAGTGCTTCAAAAGAAAACTTAGTCGCATTTTTAGCATAGTCATCAATTTTAATATTAGTAGGATGTAGTAAATTTTCTAGTGCCATAGCAGTTTTAAAACCTAGTTATTATTTTATTCGATATAATTTAATTCCAAAGATTATAACATACAAATGTAAAATTTTAATAGATTTATTATAACTTCTTGATTTTGTTTATACTATCAAGCTTTGCTTTAATCTTACCTTCAAATCCACTTCCAGATGGAGAGTAAAAAGTTTGTCTAATATTTTCAGGTAAATACTGCTGATTAACATATGAGTTTGGATAATTATGTGGATATAGGTAGTTACTATCTTTATAGTTTTTTAAATGTTGCGGAACTTCTATATGACCTAAGGCTTTAGTTACTTGCTGTGCCTCTGCTAGTGCTTTATAACAAGCGTTACTTTTAGGTGCTACCGCCAAATATATAGCAGCTTGAGATAGCACTAAGCGCCCTTCTGGGAGACCTAGTTTTTCATAAGCATTCCAAGCATCTATTGCAACTCTCAAAGCTTGTGGGTCAGCATTACCAATATCTTCTGATGCTATACACAACATTCTTCTAGCAATAACTAATGGATCTACGCCATTATCAAGCATTAATCCCAACCAAAATATTGCAGCATCTGGATCAGTACCTCTTACAGATTTATGAAAAGCAGAAAGTTGTTCGTAGAATTCTTTACCCTCACGATGAAAATCTCGCGATGCTTCACCTACTGCTTGATCAAATAAATCTTTATTTATAGCAATATTCTCTCCTTGATTACTAATCAAAAACATTCTCTCAAGCAAATTTAAAATTTTACGGCAATCACCTTCACTGTAATTATGGATAGCATTATATAAATCTTCGCTTATTTCAAAAGAATGCTTTGCTAAAATCTTATCCTGTTTCAATGCTCTTTGGATAAGCTCTTTAGTTCCTGTGATACATAAACGTTTAAGACGTAATACAAAAAGTCTCGAAATTAAAGCGTTATTTAAGTAATATGTCGGATTCTCTGTTGTTGCCCCAATTAGAATAATCTTACCCGACTCGACATATGGTAAAAGTAAATCTTGTTGTGATTTATTAAAACGATGGATTTCATCCAAAAATAGCACAAAACTATCTAAATCCTTATTATCTGCAATAAGCTTCTTAACTTCTTTGACACCAGAGTCCACTGCTGATAGCTCAAAAAACTCTAGATTTTTAGAACTCGCTATAACTCTTGCTAATGTAGTTTTACCAACCCCCGGTTTACCACATAAAACCATTGAACAGATACCATCACCAACGAGTATTTTTCTTAACACCCCATTATCTGATAACAAATGTTCCTGACCTATAATATCATCGATTTTCATAGGTCTTACTCTGGCTGCTAATGGAATGTATTTCATTTACTAAATCTCATTATTTTTTGATTTTCACAGCACATTGCGATTAGCTGTTGCGATATCAATGAAAAGTTGCTACAACTGTCTGAACATAGTGAGTTTTGTAGCCACCATTGATTAGCAACAAAGCGATAGCTAAGTGCTAAGCAGTTTTGCATACTTTTTTCTGCCATGAAAAAAGTATGTCGCAATAACTGGCAAAGCCAGTTGCGAAACTATTAACATAAACCTTATACCTAGTCCATGATTTTCTAATTAATAACAATCTTATATTTACTTTTAACAAGCTCATAAAGCATACCCTCACGTACTGCGCCATTTGATAACTTCATTTCAGCAATACCCAAACAATCAAATATCGCATATAGGATGGCAACACCTCCAGCAAGGACACTTTCACGATCCTCTCTTAAACCTTCAAAACGTATATTCTCAACCTGCCTTTTGTCCATCATCATAGTTATTAGATCATTTAAGAACTTCTGTGTAACAATCGAGCTTTCATTAAGCATTTCAGATATATTAGTAACTGAAATTATCGTACCAGAAGAACCTAAAATATAATTCCAACCTATTTTTTTATATTTTGATAATATTGGTTCAAGTGTCTGCTTCGCTTTTGCCGTAGCAGCATAAAAGTTTGCGAAATCAAGTTTTTCATTCGCAAAGAAGTCTTTTTGCATACCTACACAACCCATATCTAAGCTACGAGCTATCAATATTTTATCGCCTCGGCCTATTACAAGCTCTGTTGAACCACCGCCAATATCTATAACTAAAGTTTTTTGTTTTATATCATGATTATCTCTAGCACCAACGTATACAAGTCTAGCTTCCTCTGGCCCAGAAATGATTTTAATCTTAGCTCCTAAAGCTTTATCTAATTTCTTTTTAAAACCTTTGATATTATTTTTTGCTTTTCTAAGTGTGTAAGTTCCTACTGCACGTACATGCTCAACTCTATATTTTTGTATTTCTTGGGCAAAAAATTCTAAACACTTAATTGCTCTTTCTTGAACGTCCTTGCTTATGGTTAGGTTATTATTTAAACCAGCTCTTAATTGGACTTTTTGTTTTTGCTTAGATAATGTAACAACCTCACCATCAGGCTTGATTTCGCTAATAAGCATATGAAAACTATTTGAACCTAAATCTACTGTTGCTACTATTTTTGACATACAAACCAAAAGCATGTGTTTTATAACTAGTTACATTATAAAAAAATATAGTTAAAATAGCTAAAAAAATTTGTCTAAGAAGTTTTTTTGTTTATAATAACTAGCAATTAGTTTAACTTCTTATAAAATATCAAATATATAGTAGCTCAAGCTACTTGATCAGTTTTAAAATCAAAAATTAAAGGAAAATCAAAGCATGTCAAAATGTATCGATATATCAGATAGTCAATTCGAGAGCGAAGTTCTAAGCAGTGATGTCCCTGTATTATTAGATTTCTGGGCGCCATGGTGTGGTCCTTGTAAAATGATTTCTCCTATACTTGAGCAAGTTGCTGATCACTATGACGATCAAATTAAAGTTTGCAAAATTAATATCGATGATAATGAAGAAACTGCTATGAAATTTGGTGTTCGTGGCGTACCTACTCTTATGGTTTTCAAAGATGGCGAAAACAAAGAAACTAAAGTTGGTGTGGTACAAAAAAGTCAATTAATTTCAATCATAGACAAATATCTATAATTTAGTTATATCAACATATCTTTACAAATAGAGAATCAAATGAATTTAAATGAATTAAAGTATAAATCTGTTAATGAGCTAATGGATATAGCTCAAAGCCTAGATCTTGAATCACTGCGTGCAAGAAAACAAGAACTTATCTTTTCAATCTTAAAGTATCATGCTGACAAAGGCGAAGATATTTATGGCGAAGGTATTTTAGAAGTTCTACAGGACGGTTATGGTTTCTTAAGATCTTCAGATAGTTCATATTTTGCATCACCTGATGATATCTATGTTTCACCTGCTTTTATTAGGAAGCTAAACCTGCGTACCGGTGATAGCATTGTTGGTAAGATTCGTCCTCCGCGTGATAATGAAAAATATTTTGCAGTTAAGCATATCGACAGTGTCAACTTTGATTCTCCAGAATTAGCTAGAAAAAAAATCTTATTTGAAAACTTAACCCCTGAGTATGCTAAAGAAAGACTTACAATGGAGGTTGGTAATGGCTCAAATGAAGATATCACAGCTAGAGTTATTGATTTAGCTGCTCCATTTGGTAAAGGCCAACGTGGTTTAATTGTTGCTCCTCCTAAAACAGGTAAAACAATTATGATGCAGAATATTGCAACATCAATTGCTAAGAATCACCCTGAATGTAACCTAATTATGTTACTAATCGATGAACGTCCTGAAGAGGTTACAGAAATGCAACGTTCAGTACGTGGTGAAGTTGTAGCATCAACATTTGATGAACCTGCAGCTAGACACGTTCAATTAGCAGAGATCGTAATTGAAAAAGCAAAAAGATTAGTTGAGCATAAGCAAGATGTTGTAATTCTACTTGATTCAATCACAAGGCTTGCTCGTGCATACAACACGGTATCTCCAGCTTCTGGTCGTGTACTATCTGGTGGTGTTGAGGCAAATGCTTTACAAAAGCCTAAGAGATTCTTTGGTGCTGCGCGTAATACAGCTGAAGGAGGTAGTCTAACAATAATTGCTACAGCTCTTGTAGAAACAGGATCTAAAATGGATGAAGTCATCTTTGAGGAGTTTAAAGGTACTGGTAACATGGAGCTTCACCTTGATCGCAAAATTGCTGAACGTCGAGTTTATCCTGCTATTAGCTTTGATAGATCTGGTACGCGTAGAGAAGAGCTTCTTACATCTCAAGAAGAATTACAAAAACTTTGGGTTCTACGTAAAATTCTTGGTGGTATGGAAGATGTTCAAGCTATGGAATTCTTAACAGAAAAAATGAAAGGCTCTCTAACTAATGAAGAGTTCTTCCAAACTATGAAAAGAGGTGCTATTTAATTCTTTTAAGAGCTATAATTTGTTAGATATAAATTTTTCTAAAAAATTATTACTCTTTAATTTAATTCTTAGTTAGCTTAAAACTTCTTCATAAAGTTTTATATATTCACTATTGTCTTGGTAACAAAAATAATCTTTGTATCTTTTTCTTGCTCCTATAGATAACTTCTTATATAACTCATTATCTTCATACATTTTAGATATGGCATCTGCAAGCATTTTAGAATTATTAGGCTCGATAACTAAACCAGACACACCATCTAAATTAACATATGAAGTTCCTGTGCCTAACTCAGTTGAAATAACGGGTTTTGATTGCCTCATACCTTCTAATAGAGATATCCCAAATGCCTCTCCTCTTGTTATTGATGGAAGAATCAAAACCTTGGATTTCTCTAATAATTTGTTTTTTTGCTCATCAGAGATTACGCCTAATAAATAGACATTATCAATCTTATCATTTATTATCTTTGTCTTTATTAATTCATATTGCCTACCTTTACCAACTAAAAAAAATTTTACATTTGGTAAAAGTCTTGCAGCATCAATTATTACATTTACTCCTTTATATTCTCTGAATTGTCCAATATATAATACAAAGTCTTGAGGCTGTTCTTTACTAATCTGAATAGATTGATGCCTCTCAACAATATCATGTAATTTAAACGGCATTATTGTAACTTTATTAATATACTTATTAAATTTAAAATATGGATTATTAAGTGTTATATTAGGTGAGGCCACAATAATTTTAGATGCTTTAGAAAAAAGATTTAAACAAATAAAAGAATTCAATTTTTCAAGTAATTTAGATCCGATTGCATCAGCATGATAACTCATAACCACTTTTTTATTTAAACCTATTAGCAGCATATTTAGCAAACCAATAAAAGGCCATGGATAATGATAATGTATAATATTATAATTTTTAGCTATACTTCGAAATTTACATAATGCTTTCAAACTAACAGGTGTTGAATGATAATCGAAACTTATAGGAAACTGATATACTATAGACTTATTAAACCTGACAATTCTAAGCTTTTTAATATCTTTACATAGACAAAAGACATCTGCTTGAAAATCAGATTGTTTTGAATATGAAGCCAATCGAATAGCCTCTTGAACTCCTCCTACTATCTCTGGATAATAAGTTTTAGTTACATGTAATACTTTAATATTCTGCATATATTATATCTACTTAATTAGAGACTTGACATACTCGTTTAATTCTTCTGCTAGATTAATATTAGCTGCCTCAGAATAGCATCTAAGCTCAGGAGCATTACCAGAAGGCCTCAAATGTAAAACATCCTCATTCTCCAAAGTTATTCTAACACCGTCTGTAGTATCTATATGTTTAATGCCATTTTTACCATTGAAATACTGGGATATTACCTTATCTAGAAGATCTGATTTACCGGCTAATATTGATTTTAAAATTTCTTGGCTTTTTTCAGTTGCAAAATCATCAATCTTACTACTGGCTGTATAGCGCTCAGGTAGATCAAATAGCAATTCTGATATAGTTTTATTAGAGTCTACTGATAACATAAGTACAGCTAACATTGGTATTACAGCATCCCTAGTGGGTAGTGCCTTTAAGGTAGCATTCTTTAAACAAACATCTCCAGCTTGTAGAAAACCACCATTTGCCTCATAGCCAACCACACCACTATACCCTTCTGAAAGTAGTTGATTCATTGCAGCAATTACATACGGAGAACCAATTTTAGTTCTAATAATATTCTTAAAATATCCTATCTTTTCAACTATAGTATTACTACTAACTGGAGTCGCTACAGATTGTGTCTGTAGATACCTAGCAGTTAAAACACCTAATACATCACCTTTTAGCCAATTACCATTTTCATCACTAACTAAAGGTCTATCTGCATCACCGTCTGTTGAAACTATACTATCGATCTTGTACTCACTTGCCCACTGTTTTGCAAGCTTGACATCTTCTTGGCGAATTGCTTCAGTATCAACAGACACAAATCTCTCGGAATATCCTAGCAAAATAACCTTAGCACCAAGTTTTTCTAAAATCTCTTTTAGTATCTCTCGGCCAACAGAAGAATGCTCATATAATCCAACAGTCTTACCCGCTAAACAGTTATTAGGGAAGAAACTTACATACCTATTAACATACTGGGAATATGCATCTTGACAAACTTTAGGTAATTTTGCTGTCTGCAAAAACATCCCGCACTTATCAAAAACAGTTTTATTAAGGCTAACTAATTGATTTATTATTATTCCTTCATCTTCTTTAAGAACTTCACCATAAGGAGTATTAAATTTAATACCATTTCTATCTTCTGGTATATGACTCCCTGTAATCATAATAGAAGGGATCTTATTAGAAACTCCATATAACATCACCGCTGGAGATGGTATTCGACCACAATATATAGGTCTATAGCCACTATCTAATACTGCCTGTATAACAGCTTTTGTTATTCTAGGGCTACTTTCTCGCAAATCATGGGCTATAGCTATTTTAGAACCTTTCTGTATATTATACTTATCTTCTAAAAACTGAAGAAAAGCTTTTGTATATAACCAACAGATCTCGTCTGTCATAGCAGACACAAGCCCTCTAACTCCACTAGTACCAAACTTAACGCCACTTTTTTTCATTAACTCTTTAACGCTAGCTTTTCCCACTACACTCTCCATATAACTCTATAAATATTTTTTCTAGCTTTTTTGCTGAAATATCCCAATCAAAATTCCTTATCTGATTAGGTATATTTTCTTGAAATAAATCATAGTTTTTTCTATCTAAAAGCTTTATTAAACCTTCATATACACTATCTATACTATCATGCTTAACTATAACTCCTGCATTTCCAACTATCTCTGGCATTGATGAGTTGTCCCCACATAATCCAGGTTTACCAAAAGTCATACCCTCTAATAAAGGTAACCCAAATCCTTCGTAGATGGATGGCATCAATACAGCGTAACAACTAGCATACAGTTTAGCTAATGTAAGATTATCAACATAACCATGAATCTTAATATATTCAGAGATGCCTAAATTCTCGATTATTTTTTCTAAATTATCTCTTCCCCAACCTTTGGCACCGACTATATGTAAATGACAATTTTCTTTTTGAGCCGTTGATAATTTTGCATAGGCTCTAAGTAATAGCGGTAAATTTTTTCTAGGTCCCATAGTTCCTACAAACAAAAAGTATTTATTAATTTCTCTATTTACTTCTACTATTGATCTAGTGTAATTTTTATATCTTGACCCAAGATATATAACACTAATAGTATCTTTAGATATATTAAACTCAGACTCAACAGAGAGTTTAGTAGCTATAGAATCTGTCACAACATAGTCAGCTTTCAATATTGATTTAGGAAGCATAAATCTTTCTATAGGATATGATAATTTACTCATAGTATTGGGTGCATACTTATAAACAAGGTCATGCACTGTCAAAACATACTTAATTCCTTTAGGTTTAATAAAAGGTAACCTATGAGCAGGGCCCCAAAAAACATCTATCCTATCTTTTTTTAATAACCTTGCTAAATTAAAAGTTCTCCATAGTTGCTCTAAAAAGATATTTTTAATTTTAGACTCTCGGAAAATTACCGTATTACTAATAACAGACCTATATCTATCAAGTATTTTTGAAGGACTATATAAATATAGCTCAAGATTTTGGTTCTTAGAAATCCTTGAAACTAACTCTAAAGTATATACACTTATTCCAATCTCGGGCTTAATCAGAATTCTTACATCAATACCTAACCTTAATTTATTTAACCTCATTACCTTCTAGCATCCATCTCAAAGTATTTTCAATAGTATACTTATTTTCTACATTTACAAGCTTATTGAGTTTGCTAGGATCACCCGCTAAAACTCTCACCTCATTCTCACGTACAAAATTAGGATTAATTTTAATCTGTATTCTATGTCCAGTAATATTAGTACATGTATCTACAATTTCTTTAAGAGCATAATATTTTCCAGAACATAAATTTATAACCTCCCCAGGCTTAATATTAAGAAGGCTTACATATAAATCAGCGATATATCTAACATCATTAAACTCTCGCCAAACTTCAATGTTTCCAAGCTCAATCATATCTGCTCTAGCTTTAAAATGTTTAATTATTTTCGGAATTAAAAAATTACCATCTTGACCAATACCTGTATAGTTGAATGGTCTAGTTATGGTAATTGGAAGCTTATTTACAAATAATTGTGAAACATATTCCATAGCTATCTTACTAATAGCATAGTCGTTAGCTGGGTTTGGTATAGTCTTTTCATTAAGACAACCATCCTGAGTATTTCCGTAGACATTTGCACTACTAGCTATGATAACATGTTTAATATCCGGTAGATTTTCAGAAATTACTTCTAACAAATTCCTAGTTCCAATCAAATTTGTAGTATAAAAATCAGAAATATTCCCATGCCCAACAAAAGCTTTAGCAGCTAAATGTATAACATAATCAGGCTTAACCTCAATTATTGCTTTTTGTAAACTTTGCTTATTATTTAAATCTGCTTTGAAACATTTATGGTTATCACTATTAGAAGATACTAAACCAAAAACAGAAAAGCCTGCTTGCTCTAGAGCTCTAATAATATACTGCCCAGTAAAACCATTATAGCCTGTTATAAGAACCTTATTTTCCATTAAAATGAAAATCCTTGTTTATTTCTACGAATATCAGCTTTCACCATCATATCACAGAGTGTTTCTAAACTTGTTTTTGGCTCCCATCCCAATATATCCCTAGCTTTCTGTGGATTTCCTATTAAAAGATCGACTTCAGCAGGACGGTAAAATTTAGGATTAATTTTCACTACAACCTTACCTGTTTTAGCGCACTTAGCGATCTCACTCTCTTCAGATCCTTCAAATATAAGCTCTATCTCTGCTGCTTTAAATGCCATTTTTACAAAATCACGAACAGTTTCTGTACGGTTTGTTCCTAAAACAAATGTGTCTGGTTTATCAGCTTGTAGCATTAAGTACATACCTTCAACATAATCCTTAGCATATCCCCAGTCACGCTTAGCGTCTAAATTACCAAGCTCTAAACAATCTAATTTACCGAGTTTAATTTTAGCTACAGAATCTGTAATCTTACGTGTTACAAACTTCTGGCCTCTTAATGGAGACTCATGGTTAAACAAAATACCACTAGTAGCAAAAATATCATAACTCTCACGATAATTAACTACCATCCAATGTGCATACAATTTAGCAACTCCATATGGACTACGTGGGTAAAATGGTGTTTTTTCAGTCTGTGGAATTTCTTGAACTAAACCAAACATCTCTGATGTTGATGCTTGATAGAATTTTATTTTAGGGTTTACTATTCTAATAGCTTCTAACAAATGAGCGCAGCCTAAACCTGTAATGTGAGCTGTAGCCAATGGTTGGTCAAAAGAAACACCTACAAAGCTTTGTGCCGCTAAATTATATATTTCATCTGGTTGAATATCTGAAACCATACGAATGCTATTAGATGCATCCGTCAAATCATACTCTATTAGCTCCAAATTAGAATGATTCTCAATACCCAACTCTTCTATACGCCAAAAATTTACCGAAGCTGTTCTGCGATAGGTACCATATACTTTATAGCCATTATTTAATAATAACTCTGCTAAATATGCTCCATCTTGACCTGTAATTCCTGTTACTATTGCTTTTTTCATTTTAACTCCGTCTTATTTTGATATATTTCTAAGCTACTTAACGCCATTTTTCTTGCACTAAACTTCTGAGATTGAAAAAGTGCACCTTTGGCCAGTTTTTTATATAAATTACTATCAAGTATTAAAGATTCTATTTGATGAGATAAATCTTCCGCATTACCTGATTCAAAAAGAAGGCCTGCAAAACCATCCTCTACAACCTCAGGAATTGCTCCTGAATTTGACCCTACTACTGGTTTTCCATGAATAAATGCTTCTAATGCAACTAATCCAAAAGATTCATATCTTGATGGAAAAACAACTATATCTGAAGTTGCGATAATTGAGTCCTTATAAGCATCATCAATAGCTCCTAAATAGATAAAGTTAGTCGTCATAGTGTCTACAGTTTTACTATATATACCTTCAACATCATCTCCAGCTACAATTGCCTTTAGATTCTTACAACCTTTATTAATAAGTATTGAAATAGCTTCCACAAAAATATCAAAACCCTTTCTAGCCTCTAACCTACCTAAAAATAATATTTTTTTATACCCTTTACTAATTTTATTAAGCTCTTTAAAGCTCTCATCTAATTCTCCATAATTTGAATTAACATCATAACTTGGCCATGGAGTTATTCCAATATAGTTTTGAACCCATCTAGAATCTACTTCAACATTGTATTTACTTTGTACTGTATACTTCACACTATTACTAATAGCAATCACATTATCTGCATTCTCAATACAGTATTTCTCCGCATCAATAAGCATGTTATAATCATACATTGGAATTTGAAGCTTATTTATATCTGCCACAACCTTTAATGGGCTCACGAGTCGTAATATTTTTTTAATTTTTTTAAAACTATCTTTTGCAATTATTGCAAACATTTCAACATCCCATAAAGAACTATCAATCACATCAACCTTTAGATATTCAGCATCAAGATATTCTATAAGTGAACAAGCAGTTATACTCCAATTTAACTTATCTGCAAAAAGACCTTTACTATTTTTATCTTTTACAGTTTTTATAATAGGATGCTGTATTAGCATAAAATTACCACATCTATGTACTTTATAACTACTTGACTTAGTTAATACTGTTACAAAATGTCCCATTAGTAGCAATTCTGAAGCTAAATTATAATATAGTGTTCCAATACCTCCTTTACCATTAAAAGGAGGAAATTCCGAAGTCAGCAACACTATATGTAAAGGCTTAATATTTTTAGAGCTTTCCTTATATTGTTGAAACATTCCCTGGCCCTTACTTAATGATCCTAAGAGTTTCCTTGATTCTAAAGCTGACTTTACACCAGCATTATATCCATCCCAAATTTTTTTCTTAAATTCTTCAAATTGTAAATTAGTTATTTCATTATTGTTGCATGCTGACATTAAATGAGTTATACGCTCTAATTCTAGATTTTGCTTAATTAGTTCATATGTTTTTTCTGAATTTCCCAATGCACGGCACATAAAATAGGCAGTATTTTTACAAATTGAATACCAGTTATAATTAAACTTACCTTTTCTATTATCACTCATTGCAAATTCATGACGTAAATATAATTCTGAATAATAACCTATTATTAAATTTGAAAGAGATAATCTATAAGCGACATCTGTCTCATCTAAATAATAATCATACTCCTTATCAAAACCACCTATATTTTTTATTTCTCTAGTTTTAAAACAAGAATTGGTCCCTAAAGGAGTTCTATATTGCCCATTACACCATTTCTTTTTTGGTATATTTGGTATAAAAGCAAGCTCTTTGGTAAATGCTATATCTTCTACTTGAAATTTTAAGCTCCCAGCATAGTAGGTTGCGCCACCAGCACCAGCAACAACCCTAGGCACTCTATTAAAGTAATATAAAATCCTTTCAACCCAGTTATCAAAAGGTATAGCATCATCATCAATATATGCAATAATATCACCACTTGCTAATTCTATTCCTATATTTCTTGATATAGATAAATTAGCCTGTGAATTTTTTGCCTGCTTAATTCCTTTCACACCCGATAGAAATTCTTCTGTTCCATCTGACGAAGGTCCATTAACAACTATCACCTCAAAAGAGTTAGAAGTTTGATCATGTAAATATTGAAGACATCTTTTTAGGTATTCTTTTCGATTATATGTACATACAACAATACTAACCGTTTTGTATTCATCAAATTTAGGCATTATATTATCAAAAAATTTCTCAACTTTTTTTAATACAACTCCTTGAGAATATGAGTCTATTATTTTTTTTTGCTGATTTATCAACTTATCAATAAAACAATTTTCTCTACTAAATTTAAGTAATAAATTATGTAGCTCAGTCTCAGTATAAAATAAACCATCACTATTACACATAATCTCTGGTACTGCCGCCATTCCTAATGCTAATACAGGCTTAGAAAACTGCATTGCTTCAATAAGTGGGATACCAAAACCCTCATGCTCGCTCATACTAATATATACATCAGATAACTCATATTCTTTTATTAATTCATCATCCGAAAGTTTACCTTTTATTGACACACAATCTTTTAGACCATGAGATGATATATAACTATTAATTTGCTGAACATATTCTGTATTCTGTGTATCATTACCAACCAAATTAAGTTTAAAAGATATTTTATATTTATCTCTAAATTTTTTTAATGCCTCAATTAACTTAAGCTGAGCCTTATTAGGTACTATTCTACCAACATATAAGATATTAATTATTTCTGAAGCTATCCTCTTTCTCTCAGTTGGGTAATTAAATCCATCGACTATTATGGGCCAAACAAAACACTTGTCCCTATCTGCTCCTAAACTAATTAACTCATTATTATTATATTGACTAACTCCTATATAGTAATGAAAGTCTAGCACAATTTTTTGTAACTGTTCACGACCACGCTTACATGAATTATATAAATCACTACCAACTTTAAAATACTCTGCTGGCGTAATATTATGATAGAGAAGTATTTTTGTAGTATTACCCAAAAATAATTCTTGATAAATAGATGAGTAACTAGAATAATGGAAAATAACAATATCTTCAGCATCTGCACATAGATTATTAACGTCCTTTATTTCTACTCCAACTAGTGGATTAATATATTTTGCATAAATTTCAGAAGTATAACCTAATTTCTGAAATATTTTATGTAGGCTAAGTATTTGCTTTGATACTCCATCACCAACATCCATGCTTTCATGAATCTGAATAACCCTACCTAAAAGTTTTTTACTATTCATATTTTCTAACGTCCTAATATCAGTTTTGAAAGTAGTTTTGATTGCTTAATTTTTACTTTTAGCTTAGCTATGTATTTATAATGTTTCCTCACAAATGAATATTTTAGCAATCTTTGCTCAAGTAATTTAAAATAGCTCCATCGATTACTTGTAACACGATTAATTTCAAAGTTTCTAGTATTTTGTAAGTCTAGCTTGACTTTTACATTCTTAGCTTTATTAACATATTCAACAACTGAATAAATAGATTCAAAACTCTTTTTTTCTAATTTCTTTTTCACACTTCCTTCACTCTGAACATTTTTAAAATATTTACTTACGTTACTCAATCTAAAAAGTTGCGACAATCTCTTAATAATCTTCTTAGAAGAACGAAGTGGTTTTGTCAATTTCCAACTAGCTGATTGATATACAGATAACAGACTATTATTTAAATCAGCAGCCCAGTTTTCAACCCCTGCAAGCTTTTCATTTAATTGCTCTAACTCTTGCCTAACAGAGTTTATACGTATTTCTAACATTTCTGATTCTGTGATATATGACCAACTACCAAACATTTTTCTAAGAGTGTTAATTGGAACTACTACATCTATGCAATTCATCTGGTTAACTTGCAGAAAAGGTATATCGACCATTGCTTTATACAAATTACTAATCGAAATTGTATCAAACTTATATTTAGCGGCCCTAGGCTCGAGAAAAATAACGTTATGCCCAAAGTACTTTGCCTCATGAAGACTTGATGAACTAATAGCCGTTACAGTGCTTATATCACTCCACGAAAAAGCATCATATATACTCACATTACTAATATCTTGAGCATTAAATAACTCTTTGATCTTAGCATCAACTTTATCATCAGTTTCATATGGATGTCTTCTATAATATACAGTATCATAATCGCCTACTATTGATTCTATAATATCAATATAATCCAACAAAGACTTAAATTCACCATCAAAAAATACGGACTTATCATTAATAGACTGTCCTAATATTAAAATAGACCTATTCTTCTTTTCTATAGTATTTCTCTTTGGAGGCACTTGGTGTTCGTAGTTATGTTGTGGATATTTGCTTTTTTGGATATTAGCAAATAGTGATATTACATTATCTGAAACCGAATATTTACTCCAGTTATAATCAAATGAACTTGTAATATTTAAACCCAGATCATCTAAAAATCTTATAGGACTAATACAAACATTAATCCAAGGTATATTTTTCGTATTCATATAATGAATATCAATAGTATTAATTTCAAAACCAATAACTATAGCGTCTTCCAATAAATAATGCTTAAGCTTACTTTCATAACAACCTATTAATGACTTTTTAAAAGATTCTAATGTTATATTATCATCTGAGAATAAACATTCCATACTTAAGTCAGAACTGTTAAATAAAGGTTCAAATAACCTACGCACATTCATCACATTGACATTATGATGATTAAATCGATATAGATCACCTATGAATAATATTTTTTTTATCAACCCACACCCCTCCATCTTATCTTAAATAAAATCATTAGCTTAATAATAGCTTTGCATTAACCAAAGTTGTTTATCATAAGTATCATCTACACCTATATAATTTAATATTCTTTAACATCTTAATCATCATAGGTTTTTTACAACTGTCATTATAAAATAATCTATCTCTTAATTAATTTTCGTTCTCATTTATTGTAAATTGATATCTTTACAGGTTCAATATATAAGATTCCTCCAAAATTTTTTTCTACTAAACTACATTCTGTTATAACAGTAAATGACTTAACATTAAATATCCTGTCAACAAAATCAACTCCAACAACTGACTTTTTAATCCCCACATCCAATCTAAAACTACCATGCATAAATGGAAGTTTAAACTTCCACTCGACTATTTTACACTCATGCTTAGACATTTTAGGTAAAAAAACATCATAATAATTTGTATTACACGCAACTAAAGGATATCCCTTAACATCACTAAAAAGTAGCCCTACAGGGGGCTCAAAACTCGTATCAACATTAGCACGGATTTTAGCACGAATACATATGTTACTTTGCCCATAGACACTATCTCCAATATCATTCATATTTGAATCTAACATCTCAAAACTAATAAATTCAAGCTCTTTTGTTCCTACAAAACCATCAATTGAATTAGAACGCAAATTCCTACTACTTTCATCTTTTAACCTAATATTGTTTAATGCTTCACTATTTCTCTCTATATCAATTGACTCACTTTTATTTATTAACATATTTGTATACACATCACAAACACGATCTATTGATCCATACTCCAACACTTGCCCATCTTTTAATAAAAGTCCCTTGGTACAAAACCTTGTTAAAGTTGGTATATCATGACTAACTATCAATAAAGTAGTACCAGCAGCTACAAACTGATTTATTCTGATCAAACATTTAGACTGAAATGAAACATCTCCCACACTCAAAGCCTCATCGACGATTAAAACATCAGGCCTAAAAGCTGTAGCAACAGCAAATGCAACTCGCATTTGCATACCACTACTATACATTCTTACTGGTTGATCAAAATATTCTCCAATATCTGCAAAGTCCTCAATCTCATCGATTTTGGATAATATTTGCTCAGTAGAAAACCCCATCATCCCTGCAGAATGAATCACATTACTTCTTCCAGTTAAATCTGGATTAAATCCCATGCCAAGCTCAAGCATTGCAGATATACGACCTTTAACATGAATAGCACCTTGTGTTGGAACTAACGTTCCAGTTATCAGTTTCAACAAGGTAGATTTACCAGCTCCATTAACGCCTAGAATACCTATAGCCTCACCCTTATTAATTTCAAAATTAATATCTCTCAAAACCCACTTAGCTGAGCAAGCTTTAGTCTTAAAACCAAACCATCTTGCAAAGCGAGCTAATTCACTTCTGTAAGAATAAAAAGCTTTACTAACATTTTCTACCTTTAATAAACTCATAATACATCCACCATCTCAGCACTAGAACGTTTAAATAAGAAAAGTGCAAACACCAGTAACAGTAAAGAGAATAAAGCCAAACATAACAAACTGAGCAAATGAGGTCTGACACCATAAACCAATACATTATGATACGCATCTACTACTGGGTACATAGGGTTAAGTAATAATAATTCCCGATACTTTTCTGGTATAATTTTTTCAGGATATACAATTGGAGTAAACCAAAACCATACTTGTAAAACTATAGGAATAAACTGCCCAATGTCTCTTAAGAAAACATTTAAAACACCTACTATCATACCCAAACCAAGACCCAGCAGCCCAACCAAAAGTGTTAGAGGAATCAACCAAAAAACTGTCAAGTTAAATCCATGGCCTAATAAAAAGAAAATAATCATAATGGCAAAAAACAATAAAATACTATTCATTATAGCAGAACCAAAAGCTATACAAGGCAATATAATTTTTGGAAAATTCATCTTTTGTAGCATTCCTGCATTTGATGTAAATATATTAAGGCCCCTCGATATAAGCTCATTATTGAGGTTCCAAGCTAAAGTCCCTGCCATAAGATATATAGCGTAAGCATATTTATTATCTATGCTTGGTAATTTCGCAGATAAAACATTTGAAAGGATTAAAGCATAGATTAAAACTTGTGCCAAGGGGTTAACAATTGTCCACAATCCTCCTAACTTGCTCCTAGCAAAAGCAGCTGATAACTCTCTTTTTATAGAGCTTATTATAAATCCTCTATATAACCAAATACTAATTAGCCATTGTTTCATAACACACACCTTTCAACATCATTTTCATTAATATATCTACCAGACTGTATTTCTATAAATACTAATGGTATGGAGCCAATATTTTTTACACTATGTTTTTGCCCAATAGCTGCATACGCAGTTTGGTTTTCAGTTACTAACGTACTTATCCCTTCTACATTAACCTCTGCAGTACCCTCAAGTACTGTCCACTGCTCATTTCGATGAAAATGGCGTTGTAATGCTATCTCCTTACCCGGGTAAACTAGCACTTTCTTAACGTGAAAAAGTTGCTCTTCAATTAATATATCATGATATCCCCACGGTCTAAAATTACGTTTATGCTGAACAAACTCACTACGTTTTTGTTTCTTTAATATTTCAACAACCTTTTTCACATCTTGAGTTTTACTTTTATCCGCGACTAAAATAGCATCTGCTGTCTCTACTACTATCAAATTATCAACGCCTACTGCGGCAAGTAAACGATCATGCGACCGCAAATAGCTATTTTTCACATCATTAGTAATCACATCGCCAAAAACTACATTACCATAAGTATTTTTCATAGAAATATCATATAAAGAATCCCATGAACCAACATCTGACCAGCCGCTTTCTTGCATAGGGATCATACATACATTATCTGCTTTTTCCATTACTGCGTAATCTATAGACTCAGATTTAGATTCTCCAAATAACACCTCATCAAAACGTACAAAGTCCAAATCTTGTTTTAACTCTTCATAAGTTTTCTTACATGCACTATAAATCTGAGGTTGCAATTTCTCTAATGCTTCTAAATAAGATTTTGCAGTGAACATAAACATCCCACTATTCCAATAGTATTCACCACTCTCAACATACTCCTTAGCAACAGCTAAACTAGGCTTTTCAACAAACATATCAACTTCATAAACACCTTCTGTTGCTTCAATTCCCTGCTTAATATATCCATAGCCCTCATGAGGGCAAGTTGGAGTTATTCCAAAAGTTATTAAAGAAGAGTCCTTAATAACTTTTTGCTTTGCTCTACGAATAGCATCATGAAAAACTTCAATATTATCAATATGATGATCTGCAGCTAAAACCAACATTATACTCTCAGGATCTTTCTGAAATAAAAAAAATGCTGCTAATGCAAGCGCAGGTGCTGTATTTTTAGCAAGCGGCTCTAAAAGAATATCTCCTTTCTTACCCAACTTGCGAAAAATTTCAGCAACTTGAAATCGATGATTTTCATTACATACAATAAGAGGTTGAGATATTTCGTCAGCACCTTCTAAACGTTTAATCGTATTTTCTAATAGACTATGTTCGTCAATCAAGCCTATAAACTGTTTTGGAGATGCTTCTCGAGACAATGGCCATAATCTTGAACCAGACCCTCCCGATAAAATAACAGGAACAATCACCACACATACCAAATATTAAATTTAATTTTAATAATTTTACTTAATATGCCTAAAAATAGCAAATATAGAAGCTATAAAGTCAAGGATTTAACTTATATATCAAATTTCCAAAAACCTTATTTATAAAACCAATTTTTCTAGCTAAAAGCTTAATAAAAGGGTTAAAAGCTTTAGTAAGATATGTTTTTTTACCTATACTCTTTCTATATTCTTTAATAAATTCAGAAGTACAAAAATATCTATCATCTTGTGGCATAAAAACACCATCATATCCATTTTCAACTATGCTCTTTAACTCTTGAGATAATTTATCAATATGTAAAACACTTCTTTGATTTTCTATATTCGGAAAAATAAAAGCATATTTAGCTAGTTTAACTAACTTTGGATAATTTCCTTTTGAACCATCACCATATATCATTGGAGGTCTTACAATAGCTATTTTAAAATTTTCGCACTTTAGTTCAGCAAGTCTTTTCTCTGCCTGTAATTTACTATCTCCATAGAAATCATTAGGGTTAGGCTGAGAATTTTCATCTATAACTTTAGTCTTTCCTATAGAAGCACTATCACCATAAATAATAATACTACTCATAAATATAAATTGTTTAACTCCATCATGCTTTGCTTTTTGAGCTACTTCAGCTGTTAAATCAACATTTACTCGATAGTATAAACCTTTCAAAGAAGGATCCTTTGATGTATGAGCAATCCCAGCGACATGAAGTATAGAATCATATTTTGAAAAATCTAGTTTTCTCCACTCATCATTTTTTAAAGAAATTTTATCAATCTCAAAATCATTAGCACAAAAAGATGTAAATGAATTCCCTACATAACTATTTAGCCCAGTTATTAAAATTCTCTTTTTCATTTTTAATCCTTTTTGCTATCTAAAGATCCTGTTCCACCTTCAACAACACCTTTTTTAGTAAAAACTGAGAAAACTGTTAGAAAAATACATTTAATATCCAACAAAATACTTTTATTTTTGACATAATCACCATCTAACTTTGCTTTATCAAATATTGGTAATTCATCACGACCGTTTATTTGCGCCCAACCAGTTAATCCCACAGGAACATCATTTGCCCTGTACTTATCTCTCTCAGCTATTAGATCATCTTGATTCCATAACGCAGGCCTTGGACCTACTATACTCATTTCACCTTTAATAATATTTATAATTTGTGGCAATTCATCTAAAGATGTTTTACGCAGAAAAGCTCCTACCTTTGTTATACATTTTGAAGGATCTTGAAGCAAATGTGTTGGCATATCTTTAGGAGTATCTGTATACATTGTCCTAAACTTATATATCATAAAATATTTTTTATTTTGACCAATTCTTTTTTGCTTAAAAAAAACTGGACCTTTTGAATCTAACTTTATGAAAATGATTAACAGTATAAAAATAGGACTTAACAATATAACTCCAACTAAAGATAAAAACAAATCCATAAATCTTTTTATAACTTTATATAACATTTTTCATTACCTATTCAAATTATGGTTAAATTCAGGAACTATTTGCTTTAAAAGCTTAATTTGCTGATACTGTTCACTAATTAAAAGTGTGTTTAAATCTTTATTTAGCTTATCAATATCATAAAATGTTTTTTTACCTACAAGTATATCTTTATATTCTGTACGAATATCGCCCTCATCAATAAGAAGCTCTTCATAAAGTTTTTCACCAGGTCTTAAGCCTGTAATTTTTATTTCAATATCTTCCATACCTGATAACTTTTTAAACTGTTGCGCAAGATCTATTATCTTAACAGGCTTACCCATATCTAATACAAAAACCTCAGAGTTTCTAGCTATCGCTCCAGCTTGTAATACTAATTCACAGGCTTCAGGAATTAACATAAAATATCTGGTAATATCTGGATGAGTAACAGTCAGAGGCCCTCCTTTTTTAAGCTGCTTTTCAAATTTAGGAATCACACTTCCGCTACTACCCAAAACATTCCCAAAACGAACTGCTGCTAATTTAGTGTTTTTAGGTTCAATGTTTTGTAAATACAATTCACAAATGCGTTTTGTCGCGCCCATAACATTTGTTGGTCTAACAGCTTTATCTGTAGAAATAAGAATAAATGATTCAACATTAGTATTAATGGCCAGATCAATAGTGTTTTTAGTTCCTAAAATATTATTTTTTATAGCTTTTGATATATTTTCCTCAACCAAAGGTACATGCTTATATGCTGCTGCATGAAAAACTATATCCGGAGTGTAATCACTAAAAACATTTTTTAATGACTCTACATCACAAACCGAACATAAAACACTTTTTGTATTATAAGAAGAGCATTCTTCAGTAATCTTATATAAATTAAACTCACTATGGTCAAGTAAAATTATCTGCTTAGCTTCATATTTCATACATTGTCTAGCAATCTCAGAGCCAATGCTCCCTCCAGCTCCAGTAATAAGAATTTTTTTTCCCTTGATAAAGTTTGAAATAGTTTTTTTATCTAAACTTTTCGAACCCCTAGCAAGTAAATCATAAAGTGAAACAGGCTTAAGCTGCGACATAAAACTCTCATCTTGTAAAATACTCTCTAGCGATGGCATGATTTTTATTTGCTTAAAGTCGCTTTGAAAGTCTCTATATATATTCTTAACTTTTGAATTAGCAACGCTTGGTAGAGCTATAACTAATAGATCAAATTTTGAAGACAATAGTTTTTTTTGCAACTCAACCTTAGATAAAACTTTTTTACCATCGATACTTCTTTTTTGTAAAGAAGTATCATCATCAACAAAATATTTAACTCTATATTTTGTAGCACTAAGCTCTTGGGCTATCTTTGTTCCTGCTGCGCCTGCACCATATATCACAGCTACTTTAGTTTTACTTACAGAGCTTTTGTTAGTAATATACCAGTAAAAATAAACACATGAATTTATTAAAAACACATAAAACAAGAATTCAGAAAATATCAATGAGAACCTAATTTTCCCATAAAAGCTAAAAGCAACTATAAGAAATACAGGAATATTTATAAATACTTTGCGCAAAAAAGTTTTTTGTGTTGACTTACGCCAACTTGCCATATAATCCCTTAGTAGAATAAAAGATGACAAACACCTAAGGACAATAACAGAAACAAGGAAATATAAGTCCACAGACTCTTTAAAAATATAAAAAGTCCAATTTACTGTAACAATAGTTAGAAATATTATTACTAAAAAGTTAAGTGTTCTCTTATCATAAAAAGATATCATTGATTAAGTGTCAAAATCATGAATTTATCTAGCAATTATATCAAAGTAATATTAACTAAACTATATTCCATTAATGCAAGTAAGTATTTTCTTATATGAAACTGATTCTATAGTTTTAATATTCTGCAAGTACCATGAAACCCAAAGCTCTTTAATTAAAAAATTAACCTTTATAACCTCACTACTCTCACTATTTAGATGCTTAGCTTTAATTTTCTTATCTAATCTCGATCTAAGTTCATCTACTTCTATTTGATACACCTTATCTCTCTGCAAATTTAGCTTAGCCTTTTCCAACCTATTCTCTAAAGCTTGAATATAATATTTATAACGCTGTAAGAATTTAATTGGTTGAGATAAGTAATCGCCTACGAAAATCTCTCCTAACTCGCTCTTAACATCTGTATAAAGCTGAATAAAATTAAAAGGTATCTTTTTAACATTAAGCTTTTTCTCAAGTTGATTTTTATACTTAATTATTTCTGAAACTAACGATTCAACTTTAGATCTATTTAAATCAAATTTTTCAAATCCATTAGAATAAAGTTTTTCAAATCCAGCTTTTGTATAAGGCAATTCAATATTATCAAAAAAACTTAAATCTATCGCCTTATCAACAATATCATCTTTTGAATTATTCAGCTTTAGTGACATTGATAAACTTGCTAAATCATTTTTCTTAATGCTATTTGATAAGTGATTTTGCAAACGTAATTTAATTAGTTTTTTCAATGCCTTTTTCATACAAGAATGTGCTTCTTCTATAGTTGCCTTATAAGAAAGTTTCACTCCATCTTTAGATATCTCAAGGCAATTATATACTTTTACATTTATACCATATTCTTTTATCTGACTATTTTGTTCAATATTACCAAACTCCCAATCGTAATAAATTTTATCATTAGTAGTTAGTCTCGGCTTTTGAACTAAGTTTTGCAGTTTTTGTTTTAAAACATGTATATCTTTATCTATAGCTAACTCTTCGCCATTTTCATCGACTACTTTAATATTTAAAACAAGATGTTTTTCTAGCTCTTCATTTTGCCATACTGTTTCATCAACTATAAAACCAACCATACGAGTAATATGTTTTGCAATAATAGACTTTAACGGCTTATATTTATCTACCTCAAAATCTATTGACTCAAATATAGCTTGAGCATAAGTTGGTACTGGCACACAGTTTTTACGAATATTTTTCGGTAATGCTCTTAGCAAAGCTATAATTTTGTCATATAAGAAGCCATATATTCCCCATTCAAGCACACTAGGATTTATATCATTAAGAAAAACAATAGGTACTGTAACAGTTGCACCATCTCTCTCATCAAGTGGATCAAAATGATATTCTAATGGTAAATGCATATCACCAACAGCTAAAACATCTGGAAACTTTTGTTGAGTAATTCCCTCTGCACTATGCTGCATGAGACTATCTAAATCAAAAACCAACTTCTGCTGCTCATTTTTTGAGATAGTTTTTAACCATTTATCAAAAGTTACACCACTACAGACATCTTCAGGCATAAGCTCATCATAATGCTGATACATCACTTGCTCATCTACTAAAATATCTTTCCTGCGCGACTTATTCTCAAGATCTTCAACTTGCTCTATTAGCTTAAGGTTTTGCTGATAGAAATACACCTTTGACTCAAAGTCACCGTTTACGAGAGCTTCTCTAATAAATATTTCTCTCGCCTCTTGTGGATTTATTCTTGAATACTGGACAGATCTTTTTGAAATTATTTCTAAACCGTAGAGTGTAATTCTTTCATTTACTACTACAGCTCTACGCTTTTTACTCCAAGTTGGTTCATCATAATGTTTTTTAACAAGATGTTTAGCTAAAGCTTCCAACCACTCAGGTTCTATTTTTGCAACATTGCGTGCATAGGTTTTTGTTGTTTCAACAATCTCAGAAGATAACAACCACTTCGGTTTTCTCTTAAACTGTGAAGATCCCGGGAATATAAAAAACTTAAGTCCTCTAGCCCCTAAATATTCGGCATTCTCATAATTAAAACCAATATTACTTAAAAAACCACTTGCTATAGCCTTGTGTAGATTTTCATATTTAATATTACCTTTGTCGTCATTCCGGACTTGATCCGGAATCTCTCGAATAAGATGAGAACCTGTGCTTCGACTCCGCTCAGCAACCTGTTCAGAGTGACATGCTTTTTTATCCACCTCACCTTGATAACCCAGTTTCCAACCAAATCCATGAATAACTTCAACAATCTGTCTATAAATATCATTCCACTCATTAAACCTAACTGGTGATATAAAATTTTTCTTATAATAATCCTTTTTCTCTCTATTTGATAATCCTTTCAAGTCAGAGTTTAATCTATTAGCTAAATTTAAAATAGCAATAAAATCAGAAGATTTATCTTTATCTATAGAATGTTTTTCATCTGCTTTTTGTTGAAAGCTTAAAGGTCTTTCACGTGGATCTTGAACACTTAAAAAGCTAACAATTGAAACTATTTCTTTAAGAGCTTTTTGCCTATGTCCTTCGATAACTATTTTTGCTAATTTTGGATCTAAAGGCATAATAGCCATTTTTATCCCATCAGCCGTGATTTTAGGTTTTGAATAATTAAGCTCTGAGATTGCTTGTAATTCAAATAAAAGTTTGAAGCCATCCTTAACAAATTTTGAATCAGGCGGATCTATAAATGGAAACTCTTGAATGCTACCTAACTTTAAAAACAACATCTGCAAAATAACTGATGCTAAATTTGTACGCAAAATTTCAGGGTCTGTATATTCTTTACGATTATTAAAATCCTCTTCACTATATAATCGTATACACACACCTGCCGATAATCTTCCACAACGCCCAGCTCTTTGATTTGCGCTAGCTTGAGATATTTTCTCTATAGGTAGACGTTGCACCTTAGTACGATAACTATACCTACTAACTCTAGCCAAACCAGAATCTATAACATATTTTATCCGTGGAACAGTTAAAGAAGTCTCTGCCACATTGGTTGCTAAGATAATTCTTCGTGTAGAACTTTCAGGATTGAATATCTTATTTTGATCCTTATTTGATAGCCTTGAGAATAAGGGTAAGACTTCTGTAAATCTAAGATCTTGTTTATTCAAATATGCTAAAGTCTCATGAATATCTCTTTCTGTTGGTAAGAAAACTAAAACATCACCTTTACCAAGCTCATCAATCGCATACAAAATCCTCTCTTGCATTGAAAACTCATCAAAATCTTCATCATTTTGATAACAGATCTCTACAGGATATGTTCTACCACTAACTGCAATCTCTTTAGACTTTTGAAAATAGCTTGTAAACTTTTGATGATCTATAGTTGCTGAGGTTATAATAACTTTTAAATCAGGTCTAAATGGTAAAATTTTCTTTATGCAACCTAAAAGAAAATCAATATTCAAACTTCTTTCATGTGCCTCATCAATTATAATGACCTCATATTGAGATAAAAACCTATCATTTTTAATTTCAGATAACAACACACCATCTGTCATTACCTTAATCAAAGTATTTTCAGATGTTTGATCAGAAAAACGTATTTTGAAAGAGACTTTTGATTGATCCCCTATCTCACTAGCAACTCTATTTGCTATAGATCTAGCTGCTATTCTTCTTGGTTGAGTATGCCCTATTAAACCTCGTTTACCCAGACCTAAGTCTAAGCAAATTTTAGGTAGCTGTGTTGATTTACCTGAGCCAGTTTCACCAGCAACGACTATTACTTGGTTTTCATCAATAAGCTTTTTAATATCACCAACTTTGTCTGCAACAGGTAAGTCAGGGTATGTTATTTTAGGTAATATTTTTTGATCAGTTTGCTTAGCTAAATCATTTAATTCTTTGATAAGCTTAGAATCTACACTTCCTCTCTTTAGCAATGATATATATTTACCACGCAATTTAGTTGAAATTTGATTTAATAAACTAGAAGCTTGATTTTTAAAATTAGGCATTAAAAAAACATTTAAAAAAATTATATAAACTAAATGTATTTTAACACCCTATAAGTGAAATATTAAAAGATAAAAGCTATATCTTAGCTAGAATTGAATTTAAAGTCTTACTTGGACGCATTACATCACTTAACTTTGCTTTCTCTGGGTAGTAATAACCGCCAATATCAACTTTTTTACCTTGAACACTCGCTAGTTCTTTAACAATCTTATCTTCATTAGCTGCTAACTCTGCATAAATTGGTTCAAACTTAGCTTTTAGCTCAGCATCACTTGTCTGCTCAGCGAGAGCTTTTACCCAATAAAATGCTAAATAGAAATGGCTTCCTCGAGTATCAAGTTCACCAACCTTACGTTTTGGCGACTTATCATTATCTAAAAACTCTTGGTTTGCTTGAGCTAAAGCCTCCGCTAAAACTTTAATCTTAGCATCCCTAGTTTTAATAGCTAAATCCTCTAATGACGCACCCAAAGCTAAGAACTCACCTAAAGAGTCCCATCTTAAGTGGTTTTCATTGATAAGTTGCTCAACATGCTTAGGAGCAGATCCACCAGCACCGGTTTCAAATAATCCACCACCTGCTAGTAAAGGTACAATTGAAAGCATTTTAGCAGAAGTACCAAGCTCTAAGATTGGGAAAAGATCTGTTAGATAGTCTCTTAAAACATTACCTGTAACAGAAATTGTATCTTTACCTTCTTTCATTCTTTTTAATGAGTACTTAGTAGCTTCAATCGGAGATAGGATCTCTATATCAAGCCCAGCAGTATCATGTAACACTAAATATTCATGAACCTTAGCAATTAGATTTCTATCATGAGCTCTATTTGAATCTAACCAGAAAATAGCAGGGTTTTGTGTAATCCTAGCTCTATTTACAGCTAATTTGACCCAATCTTTTACAGCGATATCTTTTGTTTGGCATGCTCTCCAAATATCACCTTTTTCAACTTGATGCTCAAATATTACATTACCATCAGCATCGATAACTTCTACCTTACCGTCAGCTTGAATTTCAAATGTCTTATCATGAGAGCCATATTCTTCTGCTTTTTTAGCCATTAGTCCCACATTTGAAACATCTCCCATAGTAGCAACATCAAAAGCACCATTTTCTTTACAAAAATCGATAGTTGCAGCATATACACCAGCATAGCATCTATCTGGAATCATTGCCTTCATATCTTGAAGCTTATTATTTTTATTCCACATCTTACCAGATGAACGGATAGCTGCAGGCATCGAAGCATCAATAATCACATCACTTGGCACGTTTAAGTTTGTGATACCCTTATCAGAATTAACCATCGCAATATCAGGTTGTTTAGCAAATACTTTTTCGATATCTGCATTAATCTTATCTTGAGCATCTTGAGGTAACTGTTTAATTTTCTCAACTGCATCACCCCAACCATTACGAGGATTTACGCCTAGCTCTTTAAATTCTTTAGAATATTTCTTGAAGACATCTTCAAAAAATATCTCTACAGCATGACCAAATAATATTGGGTCAGAAACTTTCATCATAGTAGCTTTCAAATGAAGTGAAAGTAGCGTGCCTTCTTTCTTAGCCTTTGCAATTTCAGCTTTATAAAACTCTCTTAGAGCTTTTGCAGAGATCTTAGTAGCATCAAGAATTTCTTTTTCTTCTAGAGCAAGACCTTCTTTAAGAACTGTTTGAGCTCCTTTCGGGCATGTATGCACTACTTTCACAGTAGTTGCTTTTGGCACAATATAAGACTTCTCATTAGCATAAAAATCATTATCAGTCATGCTAGCAACATGTGACTTTGAGTCTTTAGACCACTCACCCATTGAATGAGGATGTTTTTCAGCATATTTTTTAACAGCTTCAGCGACTCTACGATCAGAGTTTCCTTCTCTTAATACAGGGTTAACTGCACTTCCTAAAACTTTTGCATAACGGCTTTTAATTTCTTGCTCTTTATCATCTTTTGGTTCAAACGGGTAATCAGGTATTTTATATCCCTTTGCTTGAAGCTCTTTAATAGCAGCTGTTAATTGAGGTATTGAAGCACTAATATTAGGAAGCTTAATAATATTAGCATCTGGAGTTTTTGCTAAATCACCTAATATTGCTAGATCATCAGAACATTTCTGCTCATTTGTAAGATAATCACTAAAATTAGCCAATATACGTGCTGCTAAAGATATATCTTTAGTTTCTAATTCAATATCTGCTGTTTTTGTAAAACTCTCAACAATTGGTAAAAAAGATCCTGTTGCTAAAGCAGGTGCTTCATCTGTGAAAGTGTAAAATATTTTATGCATAAAAATCTCCTATAAATAGAATTTAATCTTTGAAATACTAGCATAAAACTAGTAAGTATTTAATATTTCTGTAATTTTATCATCTGATCTTGCTACTACTGCAAAATCATTATGCTCAATTATTGGTCGTTCTAGAAGTTTAGGATTCTCAGCAACTATTTCAATAAGCTGACTATCAGTAAACTCTTTATCTTTAAAGTTTTCTTTCCAGATAGCTTCTTTGGTACGAATAATATCTTTTATAGAAAGTTTTAATTTTTTAAGTAAGGATTCTAAATCTTTTTCTGATAAAGGATCATCTAAGTATAGATGTGTATCATAATTTATATTACTTTGATCTAAGGCTTGTTTAGCCTGTCGAGACTTCGAACATTTTGGATTATGATAAATTTTCATAACAATACTAAATACGCTATTTCTTGTTAATATGCATAATTATAAATGAATTGAAAAAGAAATGATAAAAAAGTTTCACCACAATCGCTATACTAAATTAGTAGAAACAACAACATTAAATTAATTTAACAATTTACATAGCTAAATTTGTAAAAAAATTTGCTGGTAAGATTAAATATCTAATATAATGAAATTATATAAGAAATGTTTTAAGTTAGTAGCCATAATACAGGAGGATTTAAATAGAGGGTTAAAAAGTTCAGTAAATAATAGGAGATTAAAAATGCCTAAACCATGGAAAGAAAACTACCCAAAACAAGTAAGTCCTAATATAAGCATACCTAGTGTCACATTAAATGATATGCTTAAAGAAACCACTGAAAAATTTTCCTCTAAAGATGCTCTTACCTGTCACGGTGAAAAACTAACCTTTAAAGAAGTTAATAGCTATTCTGATCAATTCGCCGGATTTTTACAAAGCAAATGGAATATCCAAAAAGGTGATCATATCGCAATTATGCTACCTAACATACTGCAATTTCCCATTATTATATTTTCACTAATAAAATTAGGTTGTATTTTTATAAATATAAACCCTCTATATACAAGTAGAGAAGTCAAGGGAATACTTAGAGATTCAAAAGCAAAAGCAATAATTGTTCTTTCTTCATTAGCTCATAATGTTGAAGCTATTGCTGATGAATGCGAAGATCTACAACACAAAATGGTTACGAGTATTGCTGATTTATATCCTTCACCTAAAAAACAGCTAATTTCTTTTATCATTAAATATATTAAAGGCATGAAAGATAAATTCTCAAAAGATAAATTTGATACTTTTGAAAATGCTATAAATGCTGAATATAAACCTGACTACTCTAAAATTAAAATCAGCCCTGATGATATTACTGCCTTACAATACTCTAGTGGTACTACAGGAACACCTAAAGGAACCATTTTACTACATAGAAATATTGTAGCTAATATATATCAAATAAAAGCTTGGACGGAAGGTTTTTCAATAAATCTTAGTGAACAAACTGTTATAAACGCTCTACCTATTTACCATATATTTAGTCTTACAGGAAACTTATTTCTTTTTTACTTCTCTGGAGCATTCCAAGTGTTAGTTCCAAACCCTAGAGATATAAAATCATTAGTTGGTGAAATGAGAAAAAATAACTTCTCAACTATTTTTGGTGTAAATACTCTCTATATAGCATTACTACATGATAAAAAATTCAGAAACAGTAAATTCCCTAATTTCCAACTTTCTATAAGTGGTGGAATGTCAACTACAGAGGCTGTAGCCGATGAGTGGAAGAAAGTCACAGGAGTTAATATTAAAGAAGGCTACGGACTATCTGAAATGTCACCTGTAGTTACCGTTAACTCTTTAGAAGATGAGCCATTTAATGGAACTGTTGGTTTTCCTTTACCTGGTACAGATATAAAGATATACGATGATAATGGTAAAGAACTACCTCAAGGTGAGACTGGTGAGATTTGGGTTACAGGCCCACAGAAATCTCCAGGATTTTGGAGTTTACCGGAGATAAATAAAGAGCATTTCACTGATGATGGTTGGCTTAAAACAGGTGATATGGGCTACCTAGATGAACTTGGTCGTTTAGTAATCTCAGGGCGTATAAAACATATGATTATCGTCTCAGGGTTTAATGTCTTTCCTAAAGAAGTCGAGCTTGTACTTATTGAGAAAGATGAAATAGAAGATGCTACTGTTATTAAAGGACACTCCAAAGAAACTGGGGAAATGCCAGTAGCTTTTATAGTTTTAAAACCAGATGCAAAAATATCCAAAAAACAAATATTCAAATATTGCGAAAGCAAACTAGCTCATTATAAACTGCCTCGAAAAATAATTTTTATAGATGAACTTCCTAAAAATACTGTAGGAAAAATAGATGTAAATGCTTTACAAAAAGAGTATGCTGAAAAATATGAAGAATAATTAATTCATCCGTTGCTTAAGGAGCCAAAAGATGTTCAATAAGATTTACGAAATAGCGAAAAAATCAACACCTAAAATTTCAAAGACTGAGCAAACAGCCCTTAATGCAGGTGAGAATTGGTTTGAGCAAGATTTATTCCAAGGAAAACCAGACTTCAATAAACTTCATAGTCTTAAAAAATTTGAATTATCTGCCGAAGAAAGATCTTTTCTAGATAATGAAACTACTGAACTTTGTGCCATGATTGATGATTGGAAAATTAATTATGAAGATAAGGATTTAACAGTAGAAGCCTGGGACTTTATCCGCAAAAAAGGATTTTTAGGCTTAGTGATTGGTAAAGAGTATGGTGGCAAAGGCTTCTCTGCAGCAGCCCACTCAGAAGTTGTAATGAAACTAGCTACAAAAAGTGTCACTGCAGCAATCACTGTAATGGTCCCAAATTCTTTAGGCCCTGGCGAGCTTTTAGTTCATTATGGTACAGATCATCAAAAAGATTATTATCTACCTCGATTAGCTTCTGGTGAGGAGATACCTTGCTTTGCATTAACAGGGCCTACTGCAGGATCTGATGCAACATCTTTACCAGATAAAGGTGTTGTCTGCTACGAACAATATAACGGTGAAAAAACTCTTGGAATTAAACTTAAAAACATCAATAAACGCTATATTACTTTAGCTCCTATTGCAACACTTGTAGGCTTAGCATTTCAGTTGCAAGATCCTGATGGATTATTAGGTGATACTGGCTCAGAAGGTATTACATGTGCGCTACTTCCTCATGATCATAAAGGTTTAGAGATAGGTAAACGAGGCTTCCCTTTAGGCCAAGCATTTATGAATGGTTATATAAAAGCCACGGATGTTTTTATACCTATGGATTGGGTTATAGGCGGACAAAAAATGGCTGGAGAAGGTTGGCGTATGTTAGTCGAATGCTTATCAATAGGTAGAGCAATATCACTACCGGCATGCGGTACAGCAAATACTTTAATGTCTACTGTTATTACATCAGCATATGCAAGCGTTCGTGAGCAGTTTAAAGTTCCAATTGCACAGTTTGAAGGTGTTCAAGAGAAACTAGCTCAAACAGCTGGTCTTGCATATATAGCTAATGCGACTCGCCAATTTACAGTAGCTGCTGTAGATAGTGGCATTCGCCCCTCTGTTGCTTCTGCAATTGCAAAATATCATTTAACTGAAATGGGACGCACAACAATTAACAACTCAATGGATGTTCATGGTGGTCGCGCAATTATTATGGGGCCAAATAACTATCTTGCTATTCCATATATGGCTACACCGATTGGAATCACTGTTGAAGGTGCAAATATTATGACACGCAACTTGATGATATTCGGTCAAGGAGCTATGAAATGCCACCCATATATACGCAAAGAAATAGAAAGTCTAATGAATGATGATGAAGCAAGTTTTACTAGTAACTTTAAGAGTCACTTTAAATATATGGCTCTTAATGGTTCTCGTACTTTATGGTACGGTCTAAGCGGAGGCTTTACAGCCACTAGTTATAGTTCAAAATTCAAACGCTACTATAGATATATTTCTCATATGAGTACTGCATATTCTTATGTTAATGATATATCAGTTACTGTTCTAGGGGCTGGTATAAAACGTAAAGAAAGATTATCAGCACGTCTTGGCGATATTATGAGCTATCTATATATGGCTTGTGCTGTTCTAAAATACTATAAAGATGCTGGTGAACCTATGAGTGATGATATTTTTGTTGATTGGAGTATTCAGCATTGCTTATACCAAACCCAACAAGCAATGTTAGATCTATTCAGAAATTTCCCAAATAGAATATTTGGTACAAAAATGAAACTCTTTGTGTTCCCTTATGGTAAGAAATTCAGAAGACCCTCAGATAAGCTTGAAGCACAAATATGCAAAGCCTTAAGCACAAACTGTGAAACCAGAGAAGCTATGAAAGCTTACTGCTATGTACCAAATAATGATAATGATCCAACTGGTAGAGTTGAAAATGCATACTTAGCGGCTCTAAAAGTCACAAACATTAAGAAAAAAATTATCGATGCTATTAAAGCTGAAAAGTTACCTAAAGCGAACTGGTCAGAATGTCTTGAAGAAGCTTCGGAAAATAAGATCATATCTGAAGAAGAGGCTCAAAATGCTAAAGAGATGTTAACTAAGATTAATAATATCATCCAAACAGATGAGTTTGATGACTATGCACTAGGTCCTAAAAATGCTCACCCAGAATGGCAAACTAAAGGAGAAATTTAGATAAAAATACTCTGTTAAATGTTTTATACAAAAAATCGATAGTGATATCGACCTCAAGGAGGAAAAATGACTGAGTTAGAAAAAAAATTTGAAGAAATGCTTGTAGCTGTCCGCGATGCAACTATTGATTTCAAACCAGATAATAGCCAAAAACTAAAATTATATGCTTTCTACAAACAAGTTAAAGAAGGCGATAATAACACAAAAAAACCTTCGGCACTAAAGATGGTTGAGAAAGCTAAATGGATGGCTTGGGATGCTATTAAAGGTATGTCAAAAGAAGATGCCATGCGCGGCTATTTGAAGGTTTTTGGTGATGAATATCTTCCTGACAGCGAAAATAATAGTTCTCAATCAAATATTGCAAAAAAACTAGAACCTGTAGATCGTAAACCACAGCGTCAAGATATCGATAAAATAGCAGTACTTGGTGCTGGAACAATGGGAGCTCAAATAGCTGCTCACTTTGCAAACGCAAGATTTCCAGTTGTTCTTTTTGACCTAAAATCACAAGATGGGCAACCAAATAAGATCATAGAAGACTCGTTACAAAAGCTCACAAAACTTAATCCCGCGCCTTTTGGTTCAAAAGAATCAATTAAATACATTACTCCAGCCAACTATGAGGATAATCTAGAGCTACTTCAAGACTGTGATTTAGTCATTGAAGCTGTTGCTGAGCGTTTGGATATAAAAGAGAGTTTATATACAAATATTGCAAGTCATTTAAAAGAAAATTCTATATTAGCATCTAACACATCTGGACTAAGTATCACAACACTTGCAGAAGTTCTACCTGAAAATTTAAAAGTGAATTTCTGTGGTGTACACTTTTTTAACCCTCCTAGATATATGCCGTTAGTTGAGTTAATTCCTCATAAAGATACTAATCTTGAAATTATTGATAAATTGGAAACTTTCTTAGTAGAAAAACTTGGTAAAAGCATAATAAGAGCAAAAGATACACCAAACTTTATAGCTAACCGCTTAGGTGTGTTTTCTATGCTTGTAACTTGTCACTATACTGAGAAAATGAATATCCCATTAGAAATAGTTGATGAGCTTACAGGTAAAAAGTTAGGACGCGCTAAAAGTGCTACCTATAGAACTGCTGACTTGGTTGGACTAGATGTATTATCACATGTAGTAGAAACAATGAAAGATAACCTAGAAGATGACTGGCAGGATTTATATAAGACTCCTAGTTGGATCCAAAACCTTATTGATAACGGCTCTCTTGGGCAAAAAACCAAAAAAGGGTTATATATAAAAGAGTCTGATGGTATTAAAGTGCTCGACTTAGATTCTAAAGAATATCGCCCTTCTGATAAAAAAGCAGACAAAGAAGTATCAGAAATTTTATCTGAAAAAGATTGGGGCAATAAACTTGAGGGCTTACGTAATAGTAATAACACCCAAGCTCAATTTATTTGGGCAACATTTAGAGAAATGTTCCTATATGCGGCTCATCTTGTTGGAGATATCTCAAACTTTCCCAAAGATATGGATCTAGCAATTCGTTGGGGATTTGGCTGGAAACAGGGAATCTTTGAAATCTGGCAATTAGCTGGTTGGCACAAAGTATCTAAATGGTTAAAAGAAGATATTTCCGCAGGTAAAGCTCTATCACAAAACAAACTTCCTGACTGGGTAAATGATTTAGATATTGGTGTCTATAAAAATAACAAAGAGTTTAGTTTTAATGATAAAGAACTTATATCTCGCGATAAATTAAACGTCTATGCTAGACAACTTTTCGCAGATACTGTTATTGAACATACAAGTGAAGTTAATACTGAAACACTCTATGAAAATGATGGTGTCAAACTATGGCAAATAGATGACTATAAAGGTATCGGCATATTATCATTTAAGAGTAAAATGTGCTCTATTGGCGATGATGTACTAGATGGCATTTCTGAAGCTATAAATTACGCTGAAGAAAACTTAGATGGCATGGTTATATGGCAACAACAAGATATCTTCTCAGTTGGCGCAAATCTAGAAGAGTTTGGTATCAAATTTACAATGAATGGTGAAGCTGCAATTGAAGAAGTTATTCGTAAAGGCCATCAAATCATCACCCAAAAACTTCGTTATAGCAAGATACCTGTGGTTGCAGCTGTCAAGGGATTTGCCTTTGGTGGTGGTTGTGAAACTATCTTGCATTGTGATGCTGCAGTTGCTGCACATGAAAGTTATATTGGTCTAGTTGAGGCAGGTGTAGGGATTATACCTGGTTGGGGAGGCTCAAAAGAAATGGCTCTGCGAGCTTCTAAAGCTCAAGATCCATGGAAAGACTTTGAAAAACGCTATAAGAATTTAGCTTTAGCACAAGTAGCTAAAAGTAGTTATGAAGCCAAAGAAATGGGCTTCTTACGCGAAAGTGATACTATCGTTATGAATAGCAAAGAGATACTTAGCGTTGCTCTTAAAAAAGCTCAACTACTAGCATTTGGTCAATATCAACCTCCTCTTAAACAGAAAATCAAAATATTTGGTGAGACTGGTATCGCAACAGTCAAAGCCTTGCTTGTAAATATGCGTGATGGTAATCAAATATCTGAACATGATTATAAAATTGCAGTAAATCTTGCAGATACAATGTGTGGCGGAGAGATTGAAAAAGATACTGAAGTTTCAGAAGACTGGATCCTTGAAAGAGAGCTTATAAACTTCAAAGAACTTGCTATGTCTGAAAAAACTGAAGCTAGAATGAAACATATGCTAGAAACAGGCAAACCACTAAGAAACTAAGGGAGTACTGTCATGAGTGAAAATGTATATATAGTCGCTGCAAAACGCTCTGCGGTTACAAAAGGTAAAAAAGGTGGTTTTGCAAAAAAACGTCCTGATGAACTACTAGCAGATGTATTGAGAAAGACTGTTACGGAGTCAAATATTAATCCTAATGATATCGATGATATAGTCGTTGGCTGTGCTATGCCAGAGGCTGAACAAGGCCTAAATGTTGCTAGAATATCATCTCTTCTAGCTGGTTTACCAAATACTGTTCCAGCTTTTACTATTAACCGTTACTGTAGCTCTGGGCTACAATCAATCGCCATTGCAGCAAATGAGATTGCTCAAGGTAATATGGATGTGGCTATAGGTGCTGGTATAGAAAGCATGAGTATGATTCCTTTTGGTGGTAATAAAATGTCTTTTAGTAAGGAGATCTTTGAAAAAGATGAAAATGTTGCCATAGCTTACGGTATGGGTATCACCGCAGAAAATGTTGCTAAAGACTGGAATATATCTCGTCAAGATCAAGATGCTTTTGCTCTTAACAGTCACAAAAAAGCTGTTCATGCTATTGAAAATGGCTACTTTAAAGATGAAATACTACCAATAAATGTTGATCATCGTAAACCAGATGAGCAAAGTGGCGAAATCATCAATCATAAAAAGACTATAGCTACTGATGAAGGTGCGCGTAAAAATACATCTACCGAAGCTTTAGCTAAGTTAAAGCCTGCTTTTGCAAATGGTGGTTCTGTTACCGCTGGTAATAGCTCACAAGTATCAGATGGAGCTGGTGCTGTAATTCTTGTAAGTGAGAAATATCTTAAAGAACATAATCTAAAACCTTTAGGCAAGTTTTTAGGCTTCTCAGTAGCTGGTGTTGATCCACGTATTATGGGTATAGGCCCTGTTGCTGCCGTACCTAAAATACTTAAACAAACAAACCTAACAATCGATGATATTGATTGGATCGAGCTAAATGAAGCTTTTGCAGCACAATCACTAGCTGTAATACATGATCTTAAACTTAATCCAGAAAAAGTTAATCCTTGCGGGGGAGCTATTGCCTTAGGTCACCCTCTTGGTGCTACTGGTACAATATTAACCGTTAAAGCACTACACGGACTAAGACGTACTGGTAAAAAATATGCTATGATTACAATGTGTATTGGTACTGGAATGGGCGCAGCTGGAATTATTGAAGCTTGCTAGAAATTTTCACAACCTTCTCTAGTAATAAATATTTTTTAAGCTAAACTACAAACACAAACTTATAAAAAATAATATATTTTAAAACTGCTGATTTAATCTGTAGTCATTCCCGCACAGGCGGGAATCTCTCAAATAGCTAAGAGATCCCCGTGTCAAGCACGAGGATGACGATGATTTTTATGGTATCCTTTTACTTATAGAGTTGGAATATGATTAAATTAATAGTCTTTTAAATATATCTACGTAATTTGAATAGGTATGAAAAATGATAAATTTAGATAACCACGAACCAATTGACTTCCCTTGGGATTTTACTTGTTTTAGTAATACAAAAAGGAACCCTTTAGGGATTAAACTTCCGCTATATCATATTGGCGAGCATATGTATACTAAGTTTAAATGCTTACCTAACCATGTAGGTTGGGATAATGTTATTCATGGAGGCATTATTGCTTTAATATGCGATGATATTCTTGGTAAGCATGTTTTAAGTGTTAGTAAATCCTTTTGCATGACTCGTAACCTAAATATTAAATATCTTAAGCCAACTTATAGCAAGATCTCTCATATTTTTAAAACTAGTATTATTAGAAAAGGTCGTACAACAGTTTGGATAAAAGTTGATATTTATAATGAAAAAGGTGATCTATGTGCTTATGCAGATGCTGATTTTGCTCTTTTAGAAGAACATCATGCAAAGCAAAAAGATATAGCTAGTTATAAACTCGATGATCTAATAGCTCACTTAAAATAACTTATCTAAAGAAGCTCTTTATTTGTCATTTCTGGCAAAAATTTATAAACCACTACTATAAATACAACTATGCAAACTCCCATAAAATATAGTATAGGTGCATAACCATAATCATTGATAAGATCTAAAAAGCTTGAAATAAACATACTCTCAATTAATGCCTTAGAAACAAGAGCAATAGATATACCTGTTGCTCTTATATGTACAGGTAAAACCTCTGATAAAACTAACCATATACAAACACCAGGACCAACTGCTCCACCAAACACAACAATCACAAGCATTAATAATGCCACATTATCAGAGCTACAAGTTATAAAGAAAACAGTCGCAAATATTGATAGGAAAGATATAATTAACCCTCCTATAATAAGTTTTCTTCTACCAATAACATCAACCAAGAACAAACCAACTACAGTAGCTATTAGGTTAACCAAAGTCATAGCTGAGCCATAGTAAGTTGGATCACAGCTAGAGCAATTCGTAAGCTGACCAAAAATAGTCGGACCATAGCTAATAAATACATTGATACCAACAAATCCATTTAAAATAGCCATCAAACTAATTAATGCTATAGAAAGATAATATTTTTGCTTAATAACAATCTTTATAAACTCGATAAATCCTATTTTATTTTTTTCCTTCAATGATAATTGAATTTTTAAATCTAGTTGCTCACCTATATTCAATGCCTGATTATTTCTTCCTTTTAAAACAAGCCATGATGGTGAAAATGGTGCTAAGAGACTAACTATAAATAAAGCTACTGAAAATGGAATAGCACAACCAAAAATAAACCTCCAACCAAAATCATTAACAAATATACTAGCAAATAAATTAGCTAAAAATATCCCTGAAACTAATGATAGCTGGAATATTGCCATAGCCCTACCTCTAAATCTTGCAATACTTGTTTCAGAAATATATACAGGAACTACTGTTAGTAAAAAACCAACTGAAACCCCTTGTAAAAGTCTTGATAGCATAAGAGTTACAAAAGTATTTGAAAGCATCATCAGTACCATCGATATGGTAAATAGAAATGCTCCAAAAGCTATAACATTTTTTCTACTCAAAAAATCCATTAATGGACCAGATATTAACTTTGATAGCAAAGCTCCAAAAAAGACTATTCCTGCTATCTGTGATAACTGACTGAAATTTAGCAATAGCTCATTTTTAATAACTGGTAGAGTTCCGGATATAACTCCTATATCAAACCCAGAGCAAATTCCCGTAAGAACAATTAAACTAATCACTAATTTTTGATATCTTGTTACTAGCATTACTAAACCCTTATTAAATATCCATAAACCTGGACTATAACCTTATAAGCTCTACTGAATTTGTAATAAAACTTCGTAATTACTAAATACGTTAGCTTGAAACGATATGTATAAAAAATAAAAATATATAGAAAATATACTAGATAAAGATAGTTATTACTAGAAATTAGATCTAAAAAGTACGTATGAGGTAATATTAAAATTATTTTGAATATTAAGATTTTAAAGCTTTGTAGATTAAGTCTTTAGCTTCTAAACGTTGTTTTTTAAGATTTTCTAATTCAGAATCTTGAAACTTACCAGTACTTTCCAGATTAAATATTTTCTTATCTAATTCTTCATAATGCTTCATTTGCTTACTGATATGATGATCTTCTTTAATATTATGAATTTGATCTTTAAGTTCAGGGAACTCTTTTACTAATGGATGATGTTCTAACATGATTATTTCCTTAATTTTACTAGTGTATTAAGATATCATTTATATAACTATAAAATCAATCTTTTATTAAATATTACGAATTTGTTCTAAACTTTGTTCAAAAAGTATTTTCCCATCTTCATAATATGTTTTTAGCTGACTTTGAGGATGATACTTTCCCAAAGCATAATTTTCATCTAATTTAATTGTCTTGTAATTACCATTTTCATCTTTTATAAGATCTAGACGACCCTCTTTTGATTTTTTAGATAAATCAGTAACAGGTTCTTTCTTAACTCCAGAAATAGTATCCGCTCTTCTAATAGCAGAACATTTAATCGCAAATTTAAAACTATCTCTATTAATAGAAGATTCAAAATTTCCTTGCAACAATGCTCCACCCATACCAAATGCAATATTTTCAGCTGAAAAACCATTTTCTTTCATAGCATTTAAGATCTTTTTGGCTAAGCTAATACTCACACCATCACCTTGAATTAAAGCTACTTTTTCTAACACTTTATAGCCTTTTGAATTAGTTATGCTTCCATATGCCTTCTCAAGCTCTTTTAATGCGTAGATAATATTATCCACAGCATCACCAGAATCAGGACGAATAACTAAGTTGGCTTTTTTCGCTTTAACCTTCTCTTTTAGATCAATCCAAGTTTGAATAGCTTTTTTAAAATCCCAGCTATCAGAAACACAAGCATATAAAACACTGTTATCGCCAAATTGTTCTATCATATTTTCAAAAGCTTGTCGCTCACATTCTGATCCAACACCCCAACTAGTTATTGTTGAATGCTCGCTTGCAGGAATTGAAAAGCCAGCAACATCTTCATTATAGTATTTTTTACAAAAATGTAGTGTTGCTAAAGTATCTGTCCCTAAGAAATTAGTTAAATGAGCAGCTCCGCCAATTGCAGCAGACTCTTCTGAGGAAACTCCACGATAGCCAAAGTCATGCAACATAAATCCAAGCTTATCAAGACTATCAGCTGTTTCTAACAGATACTCTTTAATAACTTTTTTAATATTAAAACTAATAGTTGCTACTGTTGTTGGGTACCATACTTTTAAAAATAGAGTTTCTAATATGCCAGGTAACCAAGGCAGTTCAGGATCTGTACTTTCAATAGTCATTAAAACATTTTTAAATGGTACCATACTTCCTTCAGCTACAGCTCTAATCCTAACTGGTAAAAAACCATTATGCTTTTCAACTATTCTCTCAAAGCCTGATCTATAGAATGTCAGACCATGAGCTTTTATAATGCTCTCAGCTTCATCAATCATCTGATATGTTATCGGTTTAGAGAGATATTCTTTTATATAGTACTGTAAACCAAAAAATCGCGTGTGGGCTCCTAAATTAGGATTTGCTGCACCGCGACTTTCTAAATAAAAATGAAGATAATTAGTATCATCCGGGTATTGAAAAGGATGAGAATGTTTATAACTATCTGTCATCAAAAGAATATTACTATCACAATTCATTAGGATGATAAATTTATAGAGACTTAATAAATATTAATATTAACAGAACTTTTATATATAAACTATTTTTGAGGAAGATTTTTTACACTACTCTCAATTAACCTAAGTAGTTTTGTCATATAATTTAGAGATACTTTAGTCTTGTCAATTAGAGGATTATACTCAGCAACCTCAAAACACACTAAACTATGGAAATTAATTTTTTCAATCGTCTTATAAAATACTTGAGGATCTATACCATTCTCAACAGGTGTTCCCACTGCATCAAGATTAGTTGGGTCTAATCCATCTAGATCAAAACTAATACCGACATTACCTTCTGTTGCTCTCTCTAGACGTTCAAACTCTTGTAAAAATAAATCTTCAAAATTTCTATCAGTCAAATCTGACTGATAATAAACTTTAACTCCTAACTTTTCTAAAAGTTCTCTTTCGGGTTGCTCATATGAACGAATCCCAAAAAATACGATATTTTCAGGCTTTAATTTAGGGTTTTTGTTAAGAATACTGGTTAACTCTTCATAACCATAACCTAAAAGATGAGCAACTGGCATACCATGAATATTTCCTGTATCAGAAGTATCTGGTCTATGGCTATCCATATGAGCATCTATCCATATAAGTCCCATATCTTTCTTTTGATCTTTCAAGTAATCATAAACTCCACTCCATGTCGCGATTGCACATGAATGATCACCACCAAGAGCCAAAGGAAACTTGCCTTCATTAAGGGTTTCTGATACTTTTTTAGCAATATTAGTAAAGTATCTACTCATAGTTTCTACTTCTGTTCTACCGCCAATATAATTAAAAATCTGAGCATCTATTCTTCTATCTTTAAGCTCATTTAAAAGAGTATAAGGAGCTCTACCACATCCTATCTCTCTACCTGCATTACCAATTCCAATACCAATAGCTTCTACTTTTTTCATAAAAATCTCCTATAAAAATCAAAACTTATAATGCAGAAAACAAATTTTTTGGATCTTTTATTGGTGGAACCATATCCATTTGACTACCTATATCATATTTTTCAGCTAAATCTAGAGTTAAGCGTAAAGCTGAAAAATCCTCTACTGCAAAACCAACTGAATCATAAATAGTGATCTCATCATCACTCTCACGGCCTTTCTTCTTACCTGTCAAAATTTCCCATACTTCTGCATGTAAAACTTTTTCAACTTCTTGAGGAGATAAGTTTTGTATTTCACCTTCAATCATAGATTGTTCTTTATATTCAACAACTACCTTACCTCTAAAAAGAATACTCATATCTAATTCAGTCTTACCAGGACAATCTCCTCCTAGACCACTAATATGTACACCTTCTTTCACCCAATCATTTTCAATAACAACTGCATGAAGTTTACAAGCTGTACAAACAACTATAATGTCAGCATCTTGACAAGCCTCTTTCGCACTATCGCATGCTATAAATTCAAGATCTACATCTTTCATATTATTAGCATATTTTTTCATAGCCTCAGAATCTGTATCATAGTATTTAACTGTTTCTATCGGACGTATTAACTTATGAGCTAAAGTTTGAAATTCACTTTGTGCACCTGTTCCTATTAATGCCATAGTTTTACTATCTTTGCGAGCTAAGTAATCTGTTGCCATAACAGTAGCTGCCGCTGTTCTTAACGCAGTAAGAACCGTCATTTCAGATATTAACAAAGGATAACCATATTTAATTTCATTCAATTGGCCTGTCGCTACAACAGTCTGTTTACCATCAAAAGGGTTTGCTGGATGACCGTTAACACACTTATAAGTGAAAAGCTTATTATCAGCTGTTGGCATAAGCTCTAAAACTCCGCCTGGCACATGTGCTGCATACCTTGGAGACTTATCAAATTCACTCCATCTAACAAAATCTTCTTTTGTATAATTCACAAGATCTTTTATAAAATTATTAAACCCATGTTTCTCAACTATTCTAGCCATATCTTGGACTGATAAAATTCTCATATTTTCTCCAAAAATATTTTATTTAATGTAATACTTAAATTTTAGAAAGTTTAAATTGTAAAGCAATAGGATATTATACTTATTCAGTAAAATAGTCTAATATTACAATAATAACAGCTTTAAAAAGGATTAAGCTTATAACTTTCTTATTTCGAATAAGGAAATAATGTTTAACTTTATTATACTTGTAAGATAATTTAAAGGTAAATTTAAAAAAATAAATTTATTTGATGGAATTATTTAACTTGGTCGAGCTAGTTTAAATCACAAAACACCGTTAAATAAAACTTTCTCAAACCTTTGCTCTTTAACAACCCAGACTAAAGTTACCCTCTGAGGCTCAACTGAAATCTTCTCTATCTTGTTATCTACTCTTATAGTATATTGACCTTGATCTAAATCTGTTGAGTAAAGATCAACATTTCGTGGCAAAAGATTCCAACTTCTTTGATCAGCAGAAGTTGTCGCTAAATTATATACTGATGTCCCAATAGCTGCTAAAGCTCCATAATCACCTGATGCTCTTATAGCTGCAACAGACATTGTTGTTTTTGTTATTAATCGTAATATTTCACGAGTGACAATCATAGAATATCTGTCAGATAAAGATTTTGCTGCCATTGCTGTTGTATCTACCAGTAAAGCAGTTTGGCCTTGAGTAACCTCATCATCATCCTGATACACAGTTACATCAGCAGGCCTCCCGAGATTATAAGGTGCATAGTATGGAAGTGAAATCTTTTGCACACCTGCATACTGGACAAATATAACAATAGGTAAATCAAATTTTTGTATTGGCTCAACCCAACCATTTTCATATATTACAACAAGTTTACCTTGTCCTTTTTTATAAACATTTCCCCCTTGATTAAAAGCTTCATGTATCTGTGCATAATCTCTTTGGACATATGGATTATCAGGAATAACTCGCAATGCATTTTTCATTGAAAGATTAGCATTGTTTAAATTCGTATCATATGATTGATAAATAATAGCGGCCAAATAGTAGCCAAAGCCATTTTCATAAGAGTTACTAGCCTTATTAGCTATGTTATATAGCTGCCTATACTGCTTTGAGCTTGATAAATCAGAATAAACTTTATTTGAGTTAACCTGATTATAATTACTTAGATTACTATTACTTGATAAATTTTTTGATTCAAAAGTTGCATATTGTGCATATGAAAGATTTCTAATACTTACTGCAGCATTTTCAAGATCATGCTTCATTAAATAATTAAGAGCCTGATAAGCATATAAAAAAGTTACTTCATAGTCTGATATATAGTAATATCTCTCTCTATCACTTGTTAAAGTTGCTTGAGCATCTTTTAAAATATTTCTGACTCTAATTTTTGCTTCAAATTCTGATTTAGTTACATAATCTGTTGCTTTTGAGTATTTGTATAAAGATAGGCGATCATTTTTTAGAAGTTGCTCAAATCTTCCCGTTTCTAAGTAATCAAGAGATTCATTTATACCATTAGTATCAAAATTTTCTAAAAAACTTGCCTCTATCATTCGTGGATGATCTTCATCTATACTTTTCTTTACTTTAGCCATTTGATGTGGGTGACTACCACTAAAAGTAGCACAACTAGATAGAATTAGACACAGACAAGATAAAAGAGAAAGTTTAAGTTTCATAGTTTTATTTAGTTAGATATGCGCGTAAGCCTTTGTGAATTTTTGATAAACTGCCATCAATTACAATACCTGTAGAATATTTAGGCATTACATCTGTGATTCTTACTTTCGCTAAAACTTTACCATCAAGCACTATATGCTGATCTGTTGCAGGATCTGTTGTAATACCTCCTTCTTGGCGAATTTCATAAATATTACCTTTAATAACCCTATTACCACCTTGATTAAAATATACCACTCCATCATCAACTCTTAATACCTGTAAAGGATATATAGCGCCAATAATTTGATCAGATATAATTTTTCCAAACCTTTTACCAAGGTAGCTTAATAATTCAGAATAGTTACCATTATTAGACTCGACATACTGATTAGCAATATTAGCAGGAACGTTTATCGTTACAACATTTGACCATTTAACTTCCATTGTTGCTAACTCTACCATACGATATGCAACACTTGCAGATACGTGATATGAGGTAAACTTCTCACCATAATATGAAGTCTGTTTTTTGCTAACATTTAAACTTAGAATATCTCCCGTAAGTATGAAGTCAGCACCGATCTTCTTGTTAAGCTTAGCACTTTCATTATCTGTATCAGAATTCATTATTCGTTGAACTTCTTTCTCGTATGCTTTTTGGTCTTTTGCATCACGATTCGATACTCTAAATTTACGTGACTGAGTAATCTGCGCTATAATGATATTATTTAAACCATCTTGTAACTGTTTTATGCCCATATCTGCATTTATCTTAGCATTATGAGCATCAAATGGTAGAATCGCAACTTTAAACATTTTTAGGTTACTTCGTTCATCCACCCCTTTATACTTAATAGAACTGCCAGAACTAACATTAGTACTATCGGATTTAGCAATAGAGCTACCTGAAACGAGTGTTGAGCTACCAGAAGAATCAGCTTTTGCAAAAGCTGATGATGAAAATAGAAACACACAAAATACTAGAGAAGAAATTAAAGCTTTTTTCATTCTTAAACCTTAAAACTGATTTAGATATTTATTATCATCACTTTGTCTAATAACTATTTTTCCATCTAGAGAGCTCTTAGAATCTGCCGGTGATTTTGTATGTTGTTTACGATATTCATCATAATTAAAGTTTTTGATTTTTTTAGCTGTTGCTACTTGATCAGGGTTCCATTTAAGCACAACACCATAAACCGTATTTTTTGTACTTGGTAATTGATAGCGCCATCTTTTTACCGTTTTAAGACCAACAATATCTAGGTTCGCTTGAGTCTTATAATAAGTAGATAGAGTCTTTTCAATATCTGTAGCATCTATTCTACGCGTTTGTTCTGTTTTAGTATTTTTTGCTAACGTGCTAGAAATATTCTCTGACATCGTTAAGGCTTCTTTTGTTGACATCTGTCCTGCTATCAAAGTAACAAGATTCGCTCTTGCCATAATAGCAGCTTGTTTGTATCCATAATCACCTGATGACACGCCTTGAATATTAGGGCCAGTATATGAACCTTGACCATAAGATAGAATGTATGGTTTATTATCTTTACCAAACCCTACTCTAATACCATAATCTCCCATCATATCTTCACCAGTTTTATCTTTATATAAAACTGATGGTGACTCACCACCCTTACCAACTATTACTGGCTCGTTACCATGTTTAATATCTTCGAACATTCCTTTGATTTTCGCTGAGTAAATAACAACTACACCAATGGCAGCGTTACCGTTTTTCTCAACAACAAAAGTCTTGATAGGAAGTAGACCTGATAGATTACCAAACCCTGTAGTTAAGCTTTTTATCGTCATTTGTTGACTTAAAAGAGCTTTTTTCTTTTCTGAAACAGATGTGAAACTATTAGGATCTAAACCTTGTTCTTTAAGTTGTTTATCAAGTTTCACCTCTTCTAATGCTTTTTGTTTAGCATCGATAGCTGCTTGTGTACCCTCTTTAGGCTTATCTGAATCTGTATTTATTTCATTTGCTCCAGAACCTTGGGTACTATCAACGCTAAAGCTTTTATCAACTTTAGTGTTTGCAGAAATAAATGATATATAATCAGCCTGTGCTTTTATTAATGCTTTCTCAAACGCCATTTGCGCACTATCAACATAATTTGAATTCGTTTGGTTTACAGAAGCTGTACCAATAGCTGAGCCAACATATTCATATTTATCTCTTAGGTCATTTTGATCGATATAACCTTCCATCATATCACTTAAAATTTGCTCAGCAGATCTACTATCAACATCAGCATTTTCTGCAACAAAAGGAGCAGCTTTAGAAGAAATACCATTGTTCAAAGTAGCAATATCTGTACTCATATCAGACTTTGACTGCTGCTGAGGCTGCGAACCCTTAGTTTGAGATAGTTTCTGTGATGACCCTGAGCTTTCAATATTAGATTTTTGCATGTTAGAGTCTTCAGCAAATAAAGGGCTAGCTATTAATGATGAAGCTATTAATGAAGCTATAATTTTCTTTTTCATAGAGGTTTCTCCTGTTTTCAAACACTACCAACCAAACATAGATCTTGTCTGAGATTTAAGAATTTGTTTTTCACCTTGCCATACAATTAAATTTGTTTTTAAATCCAGCATCTTCAAAGTAGCTAAGAAGAATTTAGATTTTCTATCTTTATCAACACTAGTATTATTAATATCTTGAATACTACCATATACCATGTATCTAGCGCCTATATTATGACCTATCTTAGTAGCTGTACTTTGATCAACCATACCACTATTGGCTTGATAACCTAATTGCTCGCGGATATTTTTAATTTGAGTCATATCTGTTACTTGGAACAATCCTGAATTGACAATTTGAGTTTGAACAGTGTTTGACAACATCGTTGTATTAATATGCTCATTTGTTTCATTACGGATATTACTGAAAAATAAAGTCGGTGTATCCATAGCTGTAATTTTCTTAACTCCACGAGAATTAAGCATCTCATCAGCCATTTTCTTAGTAATTGCTTGTAAGTCAGTAGAACTAAAATCTATTGATGTTGTATCAACACTATCTGGATTTTCATATGCTACTTTGGTGCTACATGAGTTAAGAGTTAATAATGTGCCTGCACAGGCGATAGTTATTAAAAGTTTTCTTTTCATATATTTTTATTAAAAAACACTTATATAGCGATTATAACAAAAATAATTAGGAATGTTATTTATTATAAACAACAAAAGGCCTGTATATTTAAAAAAAATTAAAAGTTATAGACTAAATTAATGTAGGAATATTTCAGATCTAAAAAGATCATTTTTGACAATTTTATATATTAAGATGATTGATTTGCTTTACTAGCAGCTGCTTTAGTAGAAGCATCCTGTTTATCTGAACCAAACATAGATTGTCTTCTGTCTACGCGACGCTCTAATCTATTCTTTCTTATTGGAGACACAAACTCACGTGATGTTCTAGCATTTCCTTTTTTAGCCGTACTACTAACATCACTTGCTTTAGCTGTTGCTTGAGTCACCGTAGAATTATTAGCTGCTGCAGCCTGTGCTTGATCACTAGCATCCGCAAAAGACACACCACACATCAATACTGATGCTAAACTTACTACTGTTAGTTTTTTTAAAATATTCATAACATTTCTCCTTTTAAGTGCTCTCTAAACTGATTTTTGCTAGTTTCTTTTTAATCCTCCTTTACAGAAACTTGTTTTTTATTGATTATTTAAATTATTAATTATTAACAATAAATCAATTATACTACGAATCTAACAAATATACAAAATAGTTTATAAAATACTCGGATAAACTATCTAAATTTATGATTAATATATTTCTTATAAAGACTTAGTTAATATATTTTTGATAAGAATTCGAACAATAAATTTTTTAGTTGCTAATTGCTATAGATGTCAATAAAACCTTTAAGTAAAAGATTTTTAACTACTTTATTGGCTGCCTCATTACATATACGCAAACAGAACCTATTTTCTTGACAGAATATTTTTCAAAGTTATTACTTATATATTTTTCTATAGACTCATATGAGTCATTCACATTATCAAAAATTCCCTTTGAATTAAATTTATTAGCAATTTTTATCGCTAATTTTGAGTCATACTCATTAATTATAGTTGAGCCAAAAGCTACTCCATCAGATTTAAACATTTTTGCAATATTTTTAAAAACAATTTCTTTGCTACCATTATCTGGCAAGCAATGAATCAAATAATTGCAAGAAATGGAGTCGAATTTAGAGAAAAATTTTTCTTCAATATCCTCTAAGATGTCAACCTGATATATCGAAACATCTTTATTTTTTAAAAGGTTTTTAACATATCTAAGACAATCTAAATTCAAATCCATTAATGTTACTTTCTTTAGCTTCGTGTGTAATTTGTTTAGGTAATACCCAGAGCCTACACCTATATCAAGATGATTTAAAGAGACATTATCACTATATAACTTTAAAAGTTTTGCGGTTTTACACCTCCAAACAAAAGTATTATTAAAAAATAAAACAACAAAATTATATAATCTAAGCGTTATTCTTGTGTAGATCTTTTGACCCGCATGAGTAGATTTATTCATCAGCTTTTACCAAAACACATTTGAACGCATAGGCTTAATAGCAAAAACTACTATCAAGATCACATAAACATACCAAGGAACTAATATTAATGCAGGCACTAAAACTGTAAGCATACAAGCAATGAAAAACATACTAAAGAACAATAGTACCTGATAAGATGGCTTATTTGTTTTAAGGTACATCCTAGCTTTTTCAATATACGATCCTTCAAATGAGAATAGATGAATCACTATTGGAAATGCTGCTGTCAAGAACATTAGTAAATAGAATATCCAGCTAATTGAAGTTAGTACTAAATAGTTAGTAACTATCAACAAGCCTACCAAAAAATAGACGATCTTAACTAGTGCTATATCAACTAATGTAAAACGCTGTAATTTCTCTGACAAGAATTCTTCTTCATACATAACCTACTCCTTAATCTTAGTAGTTTACACAAATTAATGGTAACTTATTATGCTGTCTTTTAAAATAGATTAAGGCAGTATCAACCCAACATTTAGCTGATTTTTATTATTTAGCTTTGCATATTAATCTTTGCTAACTGATCTGCCGGAATTACTTTTTCAACAGTTTTAACATTGCCATTACCATCTTGTGTTTTTTTAATGATCTTTGCTGTCTTACCATTAGAGTCTATGGTAATCGAACTAAACTCCTTAAATACTTTAGGTTTACCTTTTGCAATAGTTGAACCTGATTGAGTAGCTAAATGAGCAACATTATTATCAATATTAGATACAACCTTATCAAAATGCTGATCTAGCATTTGCTGTTGTTTTTGGAAATCTGCTAACATTTGTGCAACTGGATCATTCTCGGTGGTTTGAGATGTTTTATCTTGAGGTTTTTGCTTAACCCAACCCACTTGACCATCAGCATTATTTACTATTTCTACCCAGCCTTTTTTAGAGAAAATAGCTTGGTATTGAGGATTTTGATCATCAACTTGCCCTAATTTCTGTGACTTTTCATCTGCCTTTGCATACATTGTATAGTTTTCAGCATATGCTCCAGAAACTACTGCTAAACCTAGTATTGTTGCTAAAATTTTCTTCATGTTGACCTCCAATTTTCAATGTATTATGGTTTATACACAAAATGTTTAGTAATTAAAATAGATTCTTTAGCTATTTTTTCAAGATACAAATCCACTAATTAGTTATAATTAACTAAATATATTCAAAACAATCTTACAGCATGAGCAATAAATTTAAAGTTTTAGTTGCAGATGATGACAAGCAAATTGGTCAATTTATCAAGACAAATTTTGAAAAAAACAATATAGAAACTACTCTTGCTTTTGATGGCAAAGAGGCTTTATTTCTAATTAATACAAATAGCTATGATGTAATTATCATAGATTGGATGATGCCGTACCTTGATGGAATTTCACTACTCAAAATACTACGTAAGCAAAATGTTGAGACTCCAATTATTATCCTAAGTGCTCTAGATAGTACTGAAAATAAAATTGAAGGTCTAAAATCTGGAAGTGATGATTATCTAACTAAACCTTTTTCAATTGATGAATTACTTATTAGAGTTAATATTCTTCATAATAGGACAAAGCAAATTAACCAAGCAAAAACACATAAGTTAACTTGTGGAGATATTGAACTAGATGAACTTGCTCATGAAGTACATAGAAATGGACAACCGATAATATTACAGCAAAGAGAATATAAAGTTTTACATCTTTTGCTAAAACATAAAAACGAAGTAATCAGTAAGTCTATGATACTTAAAGAAGTATGGGATTATGATTTTGACCCTCAAACAAATGTTGTAGAAGTACATATTTCTCGCCTACGTACCAAACTCACAGAAGAAAATCAAAGTGATCCTATAAAAACAGTCCGAGGTTTTGGGTATGTCATCCAAGAATAAACTAAACGACACTATCCAACGTAAATATATAATTAGCTCAAGCTTTAAAATGGCTATGCTTTTTACAATACTACTTGGATTAAGTATAACTTCTTGGATTTATATAATTCTGTCATCTTTAGGAGATAGAATTATCGAGCATATTATACCATTAACCATAGGAGTAACCTGTGCTGTTTGTGTTGTTATAATTAGCTATCTTATAAGTGTCTTTGTAGTAAAGAAAATAAATCATATTGCAAGCTCTGCTGCCTCAATCGTAAATACCCAAGACTTTAGCCAAAGAATAGAATCTGATACTAACTGGGATGATCTTAGTAACTTATCAAATATATTAAATATCCTTTTTGGCAATATTGAGGATTTACTTATTGATATAAAAAGCGTCTCAAATAATATAGCTCATGATCTAAAAACTCCTTTGACAAGACTTAAAAATAGGTTAGAAAGCCTTGCTCAATCCAATCCTAGTGAAGATACGTTAGAGGCTCTAGCTGAGTGTAATCAATTACTTGAGATATTCAATAGTTTACTAAGATTAAATCGTTTAGAACACGGTCGTGAAAACTTAGCAAAAAAACATATAGATATTAGAAATGTTATAAATGATGCTATAGAACTATACGAACCAATGTTTGAACAAAAAAAGATACTCCTAGAAACTAATATTGAAACTAGAAATATAAATATCGATAAAGATCTGATTTTCCAAAGTATTACAAATATTCTTGATAACTGCTACAAGTACTCTGAGCAAGATACTAAAGTTAGAATAGTAACTAAAATTGAAAACTTTAAATATAAGATTGAGATTATTGATCAAGGTATTGGTATAAATGATAAAAATACTAATAAAATTTTTGATAGATTTTTCCGTGAAGAAAAAAGTCGTACACAAACTGGCAATGGCTTAGGTTTATCATTAGTGAGAAAAATAATTCAGCTCCATAATGGTAACATTACTGCACAAAATAATATTCCTAACGGTCTAAAAATAACTATCTTCCTACCGTTACATTAACAAATTTTAACTATGTTTTTGTAACTTTTAAAACTAAGCTATAACTAACAATATATCTATAAGATAATTAAGATAATATGGAAAAAATAGCTGTAATAGGAAGTGGAATATCAGGACTAGCCCTAAGTTATCTACTAAAAGATAAATATGAAGTTACACTATATGAAAAAAATAACTATTTTGGTGGCCATGCTCGTACTCTAGAGGTTCAAAATGTACCAATAGATACAGGCTTTATAGTTTTTAATTACCATACATACTATCACCTATCTAGACTTTTTAAGCATCTAGATGTTCCAGTTGCAGAAAGCAATATGTCATTTGGAGTATCTATTAAAAATGGTGCTTTTGAATATGGATCTAGTAGCTTTAAAAGCTTATTTGCTCAGAAATCAAACTTACTAAGACCAAGCTATTATAAAATGATAAGAGATATTCTTAAGTTTAATAAAATATCAAATGAACATTTAGAAAAAGGTACTCTAAATGAAAATATTACCCTAGCAGAGTACTTAGATGAAATTAAAGTAGGTAGATATTTCAAAGAGTATTATCTATTAGCTATGGGTGCATGTATTTGGAGTACTCCTCTTGAAAAGATGTACGAATTTCCTGCTCTTAGCTTTATTAGATTTTTTAGTAATCATGGCTTACTTACAACTACCAAGCCAGTTCAGTGGTATACTGTAAAAGGTGGTAGTAAAACTTATGTTGACAAGATCGTCAAAGAATTAGAAACTGCTAATGTAAAGTTTGCTCCAATGGCAAGAGTAGTATCAAGATCAGATAAAATCTCCATTACAGATAACCAAAATAATATCAATGAGTTTGATAAAGTTGTATTTGCTTGTCACTCGAATGAAGTTCTAGAGCTACTTGATGATCCAAATCAAAATGAAAAAGAGCTAATCTCTGCGATTAAATATCAACCTAATACAGTTATATTACATACAGATGATGCTATTATGCCAAAACGCAAAACTGCTTGGTCAAGTTGGAATTATCTAAGTGCTGAAACCAAAGATAAACGTAATGTTGTATCTCTAAGCTATTGGATGAACAATCTACAACCATTAGACACAAACACAGATTATTTTGTAACAGTAAATCCAGATCAAAAACCAGACCAAAAGAAAATAATCAACGAACATGTTTTTGAGCATCCTGTTTTTGACAAAAAAGCAATACAGGCTCAACAGCAAATTGATAAAATACAAGGTATAAACAATACCTATTTCTGTGGTGCTTATTTGCGATATGGCTTCCATGAAGATGGTATACTTAGTGCAGTAAATGTTGCATCAAAATTAGGAATTGAAACTCCATGGTAAAAGATTTTGTTTTAAGCTCGAGAATCTATCATAAAAGACATCACCCAAAACAAAACTCTTTTAAATATAGGTCTTATTATATAGTTTTAGATATGCTTGATCTAAGCAATAACAAACCAAAAATCTTTGGCTTAAATAAACTAAATTTTTATAGTTTTTATGATAAAGATCATGGTTATCGAGATGGTTCAAACTGTCTAAGTTGGGCTACTGATTTACTTGAGCAAAATGATCTAAAATATGACAATATTAAACTTATGACTATGCCAAGAGTTCTTGGCTATCTTTTTAACCCTGTAAGCTTTTGGCTTTGTTACAATCAAAATAAACTTATAGCTGTAATTGCTGAAGTAAATAATACCTTTAAAGAAACTCATAGCTATATTTGTCATAAATCTGGTCAAGAGATTACAGATAAATGTTGGTTTGAAGCAGAAAAAGATTTTCATGTATCGCCCTTTTACCCTCGTAAAGGTTCTTATAAGTTTAACTTCTCATTAAATCTAGAAAATAATGCTAAAAACCAAATCATTATTAACTACTATGATAATAACCAATTACAACTTGGTACAGCCATAACAGCCAATGCAAAACCGTTAACTAGTATAAATCTAATCAAAGAATTTTTTAGATCGCCATTACTAACCTTAAAAGTAATATATCTAATCCATTGGCAAGCTTTAAAAATTGTATTAAAACGCATTAAATATATTCCAAATCCAGAGCAGAAAGATAATAGAGTTAGTGTGGCGGAATTCATCGAAAATAAAGAAAAATCTACTTATAATACTTCTTAAAATCATTCTTATATAAAGTATCTATAGTTACTCCTTGCGCAGCCTCGCAAGCTTGCTTTACTATAAATAACCTATAAATTAAATAATTTCTTAGTTGAAGATAGTTTTTTAAGTTAGTTTTATTTAAAACATTAACATATTTTTGACAAAGTCTCTCAAGATTAAGTTTCTGATCATTAGTAATATCCCTTTTCTCAATAATGAGAATATAGTCTGAGAGTTGTTTAAAGTATTTCGCCACCTCAAAATAATGATTATTTAACTTCTTTAAACTTATCTGTGCTCGAGTATCTGACGAATCCTGATCATGATATAAATTTTCCATATAACTCCAGTCCAAAACCATAGCCATAAGGTCATGATTAATTTGACTGCTTTCTATCAGAAAACTCATAATAATATAAGATTTAATATCAAAGTTAACTGATTTATCAAATACCATTAAATTAGCTAACTTTCCTATTTTCTTATAATCCATATTTATATCTTCACTTTTTGCAAAGTCAGGAACAACTATAAGGCTTTTCTGCATTTCTAAAACTGTGTTTCCATTACCACCTATCATCGAGGGGGAAGATAAACCCCAAAACACACTCCAAAACTCTTGACCATATCCTGACTGTACGCAGTTATTACTAGCCTGCTTATAAATTGATAAAGTTGCTTTAGCTATTTTCAACTGTTCTTGCTCATCAAAGTTCTTATTTAAGATATTATAAAGAGATTCTTTATTGCCATACTTCTTAGCCCATATGGGATTAATTAGATCAGCTACATTTTTATATTGCGAATCGTTAATTTTAATATTATATATCTTTCTAAAAAATCCAATATTGTGATAATTATAGTTATAATCTAAAACAGCTTTTGCAACTTTACCAACAGTAATTTTATTTGAATAACTATTCGTTGAAACAAGATAGTTATAAATCTTATCATAGGCTTTAAGATAACCTTTAACTTGGTTAATATTTGGAAACATACATTCTGGAATATTACTAATAATTTGTTGGCTAGCAGGTAAACTAGTAAAAACATCACTATTTAGAGTAGATTCATTATAAAGCTTATTAGCATCTGTAATATAGTAACTTCTTTCAAAGTGTTGCTGATTCTCTGGATTAAATATACCATTATATGCTGTATTAAAAGCAGTTAGTACAAGAAATATCAAGCCACCAACAACTATGGCATTTACAAGATATATAATCTTTCTGGTCTTAATTGCTAAATCGACATAATAGATTGTTACCACTATGACAACTAAATTAATAAAGTTTGAAAAGTCCATAATTTTACAACTAAAAATAAAAGAGATTATAATTTGTCATGTTTTTAAATGCTATAGCTGGATTTCATTAACAAAATTTAATATTGCAGCAATATTACCACAATATTTTTTTGGTAATATTTAGATAAGTTATAAAACTGGTATCTACAAAATGTTTGAAAAGCTAGTAAAGAAAAACCTCCTTGAATCACTAAATAAAATTGAATACGGCGAGCTACACTTGACTACTCCCGAAGGTGATACAATATTTACAAAAGGTGGCAAGCCAGGTCCAACAGCAGATCTTAAACTTAAAGATTGGCGTACAGTTGTAAACTTAAAATTAAAAGCTGATATTGGTTTTGCAGCAGACTATCGTGATGGTTACTGGGAAACTTCAGATCTAAAATCTCTTATTTTGTTAGGTCTAGAAAATGAAGAAGCTTTTGGCCAATATATGGAACCAAATATACTTTTCAAAATACTACAAAAACTTGGTTATCTAACCAAACGTAATAATATCAAGCAAAGCAAAAAAAACATCCATGCACATTACGACCTAGGCAATGAGTTTTATAAGCTATGGTTAGATAAAACCATGACCTACTCTTCTGCTTTATATAAAAATGTTGATGAAACATTAGAGCAAGCGCAAATAAATAAGTATCAAAATATTATTGATAAATTTGATAAGAAAGATGGTTCAATTATTGAAATCGGTTGTGGTTGGGGCGGCTTTGCTGAGACTGCTTTAAATAATGGCAACTATTCTGTCAAAGGTATTACACTTTCTCAAGAGCAACATGATTATGCTAAAGATCGCTTAACTGCTAAAAACGCTGATATAGTTATTGAAGATTATCGTATTCAAGAAGGTAAGTATGACTATTTGGTTTCTATTGAAATGATTGAGGCTGTTGGTAGAGAATACTGGTCCACATACTTTTCAAAGCTTAAATCACTAATAAAGCAAGATGGTAAAATTATTATCCAAAGTATAGTTATTGATGACAAGCTTTTTGCTGATTATGCAAAAGGCACTGATATGATTAGAACTTTTATATTTCCTGGAGGATTCTTACCGTCTATAGAACAAATAAATCTTGAACTAGATAAAGTAGGTCTTAAATGTATCAATAAAGAATTCTTTGGCAAAGATTATGCAAAAACTCTAGATGAATGGGATAGAAATTTTATCAATGTAGAACAAAACCTAATCAAACTTGGTTTTGATAAACGCTTCCAAAGAATGTGGCGTTTTTACCTAAACTCATGTAGTGCAGCATTTACACATGGTCGTATTGATGTTGCCCAACTGGAGATAGTCCATGCTTAGGAAACTATTTTTAGTAGTATTTATCAGTCTTCCACTTCTAACTACTGCTAAACCTTTGACTTTAGCTCAAGTAAAAAAACAAGAGTCTCAGCAAGTAGGTAAGATACATTTTTCAAAATGGTTCTTTAGTATATATGATGCGACTCTTCTTACTCAAAATGGTACCTTTAGCTGGGATAAGCCATTTTTATTAAAAATTCACTATCTAAGAAATATCAGTGGTAAAACTATAGCTAAGCATACGATACAACAGATTTACGAACAACATCCAATGGATGTAAATGATAATTCTAAAGAATATAGTAAAGTATTTAACAAACTAATACCAAACGTAAAAAAAGGTTCAAATCTTTATGGTTATATGGATCAAAATGGTAATGGTTATCTATATTCAGACTCAGGGGTGGTTGGTGAAATACCTTCAAAAAAACTATCTAAATATTTCTTTGAAATATGGCTAAGCGATAAATCATCAAATATTACGCTTTCGAAAAAACTAAGGGGATTATTATGAAGAGATTAATATATAAAATAGGAGTAATTATTATGGCATTAGGACTTTTTGGATGCTCTGCTGATATTTCTAGCTATAAAGGCGAAGGTCCAAAGCTAGATTTACAAAAATATCTGCGAGGTAAAATAGTCGGTACTGGAATCATTCAAGATTATAAAGGTAAGGTTATTAAGAAATTTGACTTCTCTGGTACTGCTAGCTGGGATGGAGATATTGGTACCTTCGATGAAAATATGGTTTATTACAACGGTGAAAAAGATCATCGAATTTGGAAAATCAAAAAAATATCTGATAACTATTATGAAGGTACAACAGGTGATGTTATTGGCAAAGCTAAGATTCAGGTCGAAGGTAATGCTATGAACTGGCAATATCAAATGAATATACCTGTTGGTGATAAAAAATATAAAATTAGTTTTGATGATTGGATGTATCTAATGCATGATGGAGTATTAATAAATAAAAATACTTTCAAAAAGTTTGGTATAACTGTTGGATCACTAACACTATTTATGCATAAGGAAAATACTGGAGAGTAGTATGCAAAAATTTGCAAATAAAACTATATGGATAATAGGTGCTACAGATGGTATAGGTAAAGCACTTTTACAAAAATTAGATGACTCTATACAAGCTAACTTTATAATATCTTCTCGCTCTGAAAAAAAGCTTCAAGATATTTCTGATCAGCTAAAAAATAAAGTCGAGATAATAAGCTTTGATGTCGCTGATTTTGTAGAGTTTGAAAAAGCTGCTAAATCTGCTTTATCCTATAATCCAGATTTTATAATTTACCTACCAGCTTTCTATGAACCATCTTTGATTAGTGATATTGCTATTTCAAATCTAGATAAAACAATACAGACAAACCTTACAGCTGTCTTTTATCTAATTAGGTTTGTATTACCATATTTAAAATACAATTCTCATTGTCAGCTAGCTATTACAGCAAGTGTCGCAGGTTATATTGGCTTACCAAAATCACAACCTTATGCAGCAAGCAAAGCTGGTGTTATCAACTTAGTTGAAAGCTTAAAGGCAGAGAACCCTGATCTAGATATTCGTCTAATTAATCCTAGTTTTGTAAAAACTAAGCTAACTGATAAAAATAATTTTAAAATGCCAGCTCTACTTGAACCACAACAAGCGGCAGATTGTATTATCAAAGGCCTGCAATCTAATAAATTTGAGGTTCATTTTACGAAGAAATTCACTATAATTCTAAAACTAATTGCTTCATTACCTTATAAGCTATACTTTAAGATTGCAAAAAAAATGATCTAACTTGGAGAGCGTATGCAACAACAATCAAATAAATTCACAATAATAGCTTTTAGCGCAATGCACTTAGCATGCTTAGCAATATTTTTTGTGAATTATAATATTACAGCTCTTTTAGTATTTGTTATAACTTTTAGTATGAGGACATTTGCCCTTACTGCTGGCTATCATCGCTACTTCTCGCATAAGGCTTTTCAAACATCACGAGTATTTCAATTTATATTAGCTTTGGTAGGTACATGGGCTTCACAGAAAGGACCTCTTTGGTGGTCAGGACATCATAGGTACCATCATATCCATTCAGATAAAGAAACAGATATGCACTCTCCTAAGAATGGAGTTTTTCAAGCCCATGTTGGCTGGGTATTTGAAGCAAGAAGTGATGAGGTAGATCCTAAATTTATCAAAGACTGGGTTAAGTATCCTGAGATAGTATGGCTTGATAAATATGCTCATGAATCTTTTGCATTATATTTAGTTGGACTTTTTATACTAGGTAGTTGTATTAGCTACTTCTATCCAGCTCTTGGGACTTCTGGACTTGCTTTTGTATTTTGGGGAGGTATATTAAGTACAGTACTACTTTATCACACTACTTTTAGTGTAAATTCAATTTGCCATATTTTTGGATCTAGAGATTACCAAACCACTGATAATAGTCGCAATAATTGGCTAGTTGCCCTAATAACATTTGGTGAAGGTTGGCACAACAATCATCATAAATTTGCTTACTCAATAAGAAATAATCTTAAATTCTGGCAAATAGATATAACTTATATGATCTTGTGTGTACTTAAAAAGCTTAGAATTGTCTGGGATTTTAAACAGCCTAAGAAAACTGCCTAAATTCTCTTTATAAACACAATAGATCAAATATAGCTAAAACCATATAAAAGTATTACGTCATTGTGCCAGGCTTGACCACACAATCTAGCAAATAGCGTGCATGCAAGCTATTTGATCAAGCACTACCTTTAAACATAGTAGACTATAACTCATTTTTTAAAATTACTATTAATACAACTCCGTTACTGAGTACCATCAGCTATGCTCAGTAATTATAGCTAGCCAAAATATCTCAAGGTTAGAAAAATATTGTAAAATTTCAGGAAATAAATTTAGATATTTAAGATTTTAGAAATATCAAATGGTTTTGAGGCTCTTAAGTTTTAGTAGCTTCTTTTTTGCTAGAATTATTCTTTTTTCTACGCCTAGCTCTTTTCTTTTTAACCTTTTTATTTTTCTTTGGTTTTTTAGCAGATGGTCTATCAGTAACGCCGGCATCAAAAGGCTTACTAGTATGAGGATCATATAGTTCAAAATCAATATGTATCCTATCTAAGTCAGCCCTAACAACTCTTACCGTTATATTTTGACCAATTTTATAAACCTTATGAGTCCTTTTGCCTATAAGTATATCTTTAGTCTCATCATAGATATAATAATCTCCCGGAATAGCTGAAACATGTATCAGACCTTCTATATACATATCTTTTAATTCAGCAAAAAGTCCCAAGCCATTAACATGTTTGACTTGTGCCTCTAAAACATGACCAATGTAATCTTGCATAAAGTAACATTTAAGCCAATTTTCCACTTGTTTAGAAGCTCCATCAGCATTACGCTCTTGCTGTGAAGCATTATCACAAATATTAGCTAACTCAGATGCTTTATAGTCTGCCCCACCATGCTTATATTCATTAATAATTGATTTAATAATTCTATGCACTACTAGATCAGGATATCTTCTAATTGGCGAGGTAAAGTGAGTATATTCTTTATACGCTAAACCAAAATGTCCATCGTTGTTTATACTATATACCGCTTGATTCATACTACGTAAAGTCATCATCTGAATATCATCATAATCAGCACGATCTTTTATACTCTCAAGCATCTCAGATAAGGCTTTTGGTGTAACCTTACCATCCTTACCATAAGCTAGATGTATACCATGCCTTGATAGATATTTTTTCAGAGTCTCCATACGATCTTCTTTAGGTTCACTATGAACTCTAAATGGTGAAGTTTTCTTATGCTTAATCATAAATTTAGCAGCCGCAACATTCGCCACAAGCATACATTCCTCAATCAACCTATGAGCATCATTACGATGCCTTGGCACAATTGAATCTATATGGTTATGCTCATCAAGGATTATCTGAGTTTCGACAGTATCAAAATCTATCGCACCTCTAATTTCCCTAGCACCATGTAGTACTTTAAATAAATCGTATAAATCAAATAGATTAGGTACTAATTCAGGATTTTTTTCAACAATAGTATTTTGTTTTTTCTCTAAAAGTTTAGCAACTTCTGTATAAGTAAGTCTTGCTTTTGAATTAATAACAGCTGAATAAAAGTTATATCTTGAGAGCTTACCTTGCTTACTAATATTCATCTCACAAACAAGAGAATATCGATCTTCTTCAGGCCTTAGTGAACATAAGCCATTAGAAAGTTTCTCTGGTAACATTGGTATAACATAGCCAGGAAAATAAACTGAAGTTGAACGACGCTTAGCATCTAAATCTAAACCAGAGTCTTTTGCTACATAATTTGATACATCAGCAATTGCGACATATAACTTCCAACTACCACTCTTTGTCTTATGTGCATATACAGCATCATCAAAATCTTTAGCATCTTCACCATCTATAGTTACAAAATGCTTATCACGTAAATCTACCCTACTACCAACAGACACCTCTTCAGAGATACTGTCTAAATACCTAAGTGCTTTTTTACTCCACTGTTCAACTAAATCATACTTTTGCGTCGCCATCATCATAGCTTCCTTGACAGGAGATACAGCTTCGACTTCTTGTTTAAATTTAGCAACAGCGCAACTATTTACACTTGGTTGAACAATTATTTCTACTTCTATTAATGAATTATGTTCGATCTTCTCTTTTGGTGGTAGAAGAACAATATCATTAGTTATATTTTTGCTTATTGGTTTTATAAAGTGGCAATCAAAACTTTTATAATAATATCCTGTAACAGTCTTTTGAGCTCTTGAAACAATAGTTTTTATTTCAGCCTCAACCCTGCCTCTCTTATTTATACCTAGAACTTTAGCTGTAACCTCATCACCAACCATTACTAGCTTTGATTGGTACGATAAAATGCCAACTTTAGTATTTAAAGTATTACTAAATAACTCTAATCGTGAATCTCTATCAGATGTAACTTTTGAAGTTATATAAATAGGAACCATCTCTGGCAAACTATAGTATGATTTATCTTTCTCTAACTGCTCATCCCTAACCATAGCTCCAAGGCGATTGACTAACCCCTCAAATAGACTTTTTTTAAAAATCTCTAATGCTGTCGCTATATTCTCAATACTTACAGGTAGCTTAGTATCTTTTATATAATTTAATATAACCTCTCTACTCGGTATAGGGTTATCGTATTTTTGTGCTTCTAGATCCTTATTAGGATCATTTTGTATGCTATATTTACTCACTTATCAATATATCCTGATCAAAAAATTTTTTACTTATTAATTTACCTTTATCAAATTCAGCTATAGCAACAAACTTTCCATCATCATATATTCTAACTGTTTTATCTAGGTTTGGTTTATCTGCTAAAAGCCCTCTTTTATATAAATTATCCTTCTCTTTTTCTTCAAGAGAATATATCGGCTTATCAACAAACACACTCTCTATATTAGCTATACTAGCAATTTTTTCTTCAAAGTTTAAACCTTTTAGTTGCTCAAGGCTAAATGCCTGATCTAAATTAAAAGGCCCACTTTGAGTTCTCTGTAAAGCTATCAGATGTCCACCACAGCCTAATTCTTTACCTATATCTATAGCTAAACTCCTGATATAGGTTCCTTTAGAGCATTTAACTCGCACTCTTATAGTAGTTTCAGAGAAATCTAATAACTCTAATTCATATATTTTTATACTACGTGGTTTTATCTCAACTTTTTTACCCTCTCTAGCAAGCTTATACAACGGTTGACCATTATATTTAAGAGCTGAATACATTGGAGGTACTTGAGATATTTCTCCACGAAACTTTTCTAACACAGTCTCAATTAAAAATTCTGTTAGTTCTGGTATATCTTTATTTTCAGCAACTACACTACCTTCAGCATCACCACTATCAGTCTCAATACCTAACTTAATAGTCGCAATATATTCTTTATCCGCATCAAGCAAATATTGGGCTATCTTAGTTGCTCTACCAAAACATATAGGTAAAACTCCTGTCGCCATAGGATCTAGCGTACCTGTATGCCCGGCTTTCTGAGCATTGAATAAGTATTTAAGTTGTTGAAGAACTTTATTTGAACTAATATCTTTAGATTTATTGACTACTATTACACCATTTAGATTTAATCTATTTTTTTTCATGTAAGCCTTGCTTTGCTAATATTTCTATCATTTTACCAGCAGCTTGTTGTTCTGCCTTTCTACGCGATGTACCTTGAGCTTTTATGTTAACCCCTAGCTCATTCGAGCTTACTTTAACAGTAAAAATCTGCTCATGATCTTTACCTTCTATAGTCTCAATACTATATTCAGGCAAACTTAGAGAATTTTGTAAAAGAATTTCTTGAAGCTTTGATTTGTTATCTTTTATTTTGACGCTATTTAAATTGATATTTGCTATTACATCTTTATACCAACTAAGCACAACTTTCTTAACAGTTCTAAAATCACTATCTAGATAAATAGCTCCAATTATAGCTTCAAAAATATCCTCAAGTATTTTTTCTCTCTTTTGTCCGCCTTGCTCGCTTGCACCTAAGATAACATACTCATCAATCTTAAACTGTAAAGCTAATTGAGCTAAAGTTGCTCCTTTGACTAGCTTTGATCTTATCTGAGAAAGTTTACCTTCCGCCATATCTGGAAACTTAAGGTATAACTCTTCTGCTATCACAAAACCAAGGATAGAATCCCCTAAGAACTCTAATCTTTCATAGTTTTTCTTTGTTTTACTACGATGAGTTAGAGCTCTTATTAAAAGAGTATGATCTTTAAACTTATAACCAAGAATATTATAAAGTCTAGAGTATTCAGGAATCATTTACTTAAAAAACCTTTCCGATTTGATCCCAGCGCACTTTCTTATCTATTTTGTCCCAGCTCATCCATACTAATTTAGCTTTTCCAACTAGATCTTTCTCTGGAACAAATCCCCAATAGCGACTATCCTCACTATTATCACGGTTGTCTCCCATAACAAAGTAGTGCCTTGCAGGAACTTTTAAGTTTTCGAAATTGTTGCCTTTGACCGACTCTATCCAATCAACTTGATGCTTAACACCATCAAGATCTTCTGTACAAATAGTATCACCAGCACCATCTGATATAGACTGATTATAGTAATTTACTGCATCTTTGTCACAATTAGTATACTTAAGCTTTTTACCATTTATCGTTAACATTTTGTCTTTATACGATATAACATCACCTGGTAGGCCTATAACTCTTTTGACAAAATCAACATTTGGATTAACTGGGAAATGAAACACAACGATATCCCCACGCTTAGGCTCACCCATCTTTATTAAGGTCTCATTTGAAAATGGTGCTCTTATACCATATGCTGTTTTATTTACAAAAATAAAATCACCAACAGGTAATGTTGGTGTCATCGATGCTGTTGGAATTAAAAAATTGCCAATAAAAAATGTTCTTATAAAAAACACTATAACAAAAACACTAAATAATGATCTTGCTTGATCTGCTATAAAAGGTGCTTTTAAATCATTGTCTTTATAAAACTGTCGTTTTTGTTTTTTATTAAGTCCATCTAAGTGTTCTTTATAAGGAGCTAGTCTCGGCTTTTGGAAAAAGAAATAATCTATAGCATAGATCAAACCACTAGCTAAAGTTAAGAATAATAACCAAAATGTAAAACCTAAATCTAAGAAATAATTAAATAATTCCATAAGGTTACTTAACTATTTTATCCTTTTGTACAAAGTAACCAACCCCTCTTATTGTTTGAATAAAACCTGGGATATTTAGTTTCTTTCTTAAGTTATGCATATGGACTTCTAAGGTATTTGTATCCATTTCCTTATCTGTTGCATAAACTTCTTCTAAAAGCTGTGTTTTAGGAACAACTCGACCAGCATTTTGTACTAAAATAGTTAAAAGTGCTAACTCTTTTTTAGATACAGATATAATCATACCATTTTTAGTAACAGTTTCTGAGCTAGGATTAAAACTATAATCGCCAAATTTAATTTCCTCAGTAACTTTTTTACCTGATCTTTTATCTATCCTACGAGAGATAGCTTTAATTCTTGCAACTAGTTCTTTAAGTTCAAAAGGTTTTGTTAAGTAGTCATCAGCACCTAGATCTAAGCCTTTAATTCTATCTTCTAGACCATCTCTAGCAGTTAATAGTAAAATTGGCACCTTGATACCTTTATTTCTTATATTTCTAAGAACTTCCAAACCAGTTTTAATAGGTAAACCAATATCTAACACTATTATGTCATAAAGACCTGATTCTATAAAAGTTTGTGCAGCCTCACCATCAGAAACCAAATTTACGACAAAACCTTCTTTCTGTAAAGCTTCCAATAACCCTTCTCCTAGATTCAGATCATCTTCTGCTAATAATAGTCTCATAGTTCATATACCTTTATAAATTTTATTAAAAAACCAATCATATTTAGAGTAACACATATCATGATTAGTATACCCTACAAGGTAAATAAAGCAAATATTTATTTAGTGTTCAGAACAATTGAAATACTTACATTTAAGTTTAATAAAATTGATAATTAGAATATAAAATAAACTAATAAATAATTATAAATTGTCACTAAACTCTTGAGTTAACTCTTTTGCTCTATCTGTATTTGCTTGAATTGCTTTATCCACAATACCTCCAAGATCAAATTTCTCAAATGTTTGTAAAGCTTCAAATGTTATACCATTTTTTGATGTGACATTTTTTCTTAAAGTTGCTATATCTTGATCACTATTTAAAGCCATCTGTGCCGCACCTAGACATGTTTGTGCAACTAACTTCTCTGCTTGTGATTTTTCCAGCCCTCTTTTAATAGCTGCATTAATCATATGTTCCATAAACTGAAAATAATAAGCCGGCCCAGAACTTGCTACAGCTGCGATAACATCAATTTCTTTTTCATCTTCAACTACTGTTACTACACCCATAGTCTTCATAATATCGATAATCATTTTTTTAGCTGTATCATTCACATTATCATTAAAATATACTCCTGTAGCTCCATAACCTAAGCTACTAGGTGTATTTGGAATGCTTCTAACAAACGAAACTTCTTTAGCAAAAAGTTTTTCATATGCTTTTGTTTCTATACCAGCGGCAACTGTTACTATCATTTGTCGATCCGTAACAAAGTCTCTAATTTGCTTAATTAAATCAGCCATTCCTTGTGGCTTAATCGACAATATTAGAATATCTGCCTGCTTAACTGTGTCTATTAGAGAATTAGAAGTTTTAATAGAATACTTTTGAACTAAACTCTCGAGCTTCTCTTCGTTTCTATCAAAAACGATTATATCTTGGCTATTATAACCATGAGCTACCATACCGGCTATCATCGCTGATGCCATATTTCCACCACCAATAAAACATATTTTCATAACACCCTCACTTTTTTACTTTCTTTGAAACATTTAAAGGATAACATTTACAACAAATATTGCTAACATATACATAAATAAAAAATTAACCTATAGTAAAAACATGAAAGAAGTAGTCTTGGCATCAAGCAATAAAGGCAAAATACAAGAGTTTACAGAGATTTTTGCTAAAAAAAATATAAAAATAATCCCCCAAACTGAATATAATGTCCCAGATGCTGAAGAAACTGGCCTTAGCTTTATTGAAAATGCTATTTTAAAAGCACGTAACTGTTCTGAACATACAGGACTGCCTGCAATAGCAGATGACTCTGGACTAGAGGTCTTCTCTTTAAACGGAGAACCAGGGATATATTCTGCTAGATACTCAGGAGAACATGGAAATGATAAGGCTAATATCGCAAAGTTACTCGACAAGTTAAAAGAAATTACTTGCAGAAAAGCTAGATTCGTATGTGCCTTAGCTTATGTAAGACACCCTCTAGATCCAACTCCAGTTACAGCTCTAGGGTTTCTAAATGGAGAAATCTCAAATACTCCCAAAGGTGATTATGGGTTTGGCTATGATCCTGTTTTTTTCATACCCAAACTTGAAAAAACCTTAGCTGAGATTTTACCTGAATATAAAAATAAAATTAGTCACAGAGCAATTGCTTTAAAGAACATCATTAAAGATTTAACTTAATTTTATAGCATTTCAAATTATCTAAATAATATATTATATGTTACAATAATTTGACATATTAACGGTTATTAGTTTATCAAATAAAATATTAGGCTAGAATGTGAAACATTTAAAAACTTTTCTTTATTCTCTTCTATCTCATGTATATTCGAGCCTATTTACTATTTTCATACCTATAATATATTTAAAAAAACTCCGTCGTAGTTTTAAAAACCCAAATTATAGGAAAAGATGGTCTGAAAGGTTTGGACAAACAAAGATTCGTTTAAAAGATTGTATTTGGTTACACTCTGTCTCTGTTGGTGAAACAGTTTCAGCAGAACCTTTAGTCAAAAAATTGCTTGAGAATTATCCAAATGATAATTTTGTAATAACGACTACTACTCCCACAGGAAGTGATGTCGTTGAGCGCTTATATGCAAATTATAAAAATGTTCACCACCTTTATATCCCTTACGATATATTACCGTTTATAAATAGCTTTTTCACAAAACTAAACCCTAAAATATTTATAATAATTGAAACCGAAATTTGGCCAAACATTTTAAATAAATGCTTTAATGAAGATATTCCCGTAATAATAACTAATGCAAGACTTTCAAAAAGGTCTATGCGTAACTATACAAAATTACCATTTGCCAGAGAATTTTTATTTAGTAGAATTTCTCATGTAAATGCGCAAACAGAGAAAGATGCAAAAAGATATCATTCATTAGGGATACCAAAAGATAGAATTTCATTAACAGGAAATTTAAAGTATAACCTTATCACTCCTGAAAACTTACAGGAAAAAATGGCAAACTTAAAAGAAAGTCTAGAAGGAAGACCTATATGGATCGCTGGCAGCACCCATCAAGGTGAGGAAGAAGAAATCCTCAAAGCACATAAAGATATTCTAAAAATCTATCCTCAATGTTTATTAATAATCGTTCCTAGACATAAAGAAAGATTTTTAAGAATAGAAAGACTTATTAATGATGAATGTTTTTCTCTTCAAAAAAGAAGTTTATTTAAAAATGAAATCTTTAGCCATACACAAGTATACCTTGGTGACACAATGGGCGAACTTCTAGACTTATATTATATCTCAGATATAGCTTTTGTTGGAGGCAGCCTAATAGATAATGGTGGTCATAACCTTCTTGAGCCAGCAGCATTAGCAAAGCCTATTATTAGCGGTACAAGTTTATTTAACTTCAGTAAGATATCTAAAGAATTAACTGAAAATGAAGCATTAGTAAAAGTAGCTAACCACAATGAATTAGCTGAGAATATAATACAAATTCTAGGCGATAAAAGTCTATCTGATAAAATGTCGACTGGATCACTTAAAACTTTTAGAGAACACAGTGATGTTCTAGAAAAACAATACAACAATATCATAAAGTTTTTATGAAAACTAAAAATACTTTAATAGACTTTAATAATTTTGCTGAAGATGTCTTTAACAATATTGCTTGCCCTTCTGATACTTTATTAGAAGCTATGAAATATAGTTTTTTTAGCGGCGGAAAAAGAGTAAGAGCGCAGTTTGTTTACTGTATAGGTGAAATATTTAATCTAAATATTAATAATTGTCACAAGATTGCATTTGCAATAGAAGCTATCCATACATACTCATTAATTCATGATGATTTACCAGCTATGGATAATGATGATCTACGTAGAGGTAAACTAACCTGTCACATAAAGTTTGATGAAGCCACTGCAATTTTAGCTGGCGATGCACTTCAAGCGTTAGCTTTTGAAGTGATACAAGATATTGAAGTAAAAAATATTGCTCAACTTAGAAACATTAATAAAATCTTCAGTAGATGTAGTGGCTCAGCTGGAATGGTCGCAGGTCAACAACTTGATATCGAAGGAGAAAATAAAAAGCTTAAATTAAATGCTTTAGAAACCGTTCATATCAATAAAACCGCAAAAATGTTTACAGCTAGTATACTACTTCCCTATTTAACTTTAGATCATCACTGTTGTGATATAAAAGCTTCCTTAATTAAGCTTTCAGAATTAATTGGTTTATGTTTTCAAATTAAAGATGACATTTTGGATGTCACAAAAACATCACAAGAGTTAGGTAAGACTAGCGCTAAAGATTTAGCCGCAAATAAATCAACATATGTTTCTTTAATGGGTTTATCTCAAGCTAATGAATACCTTAATAATAAGAGAAACCAAATCGATGCTATTCTCGAGCAATTTGAAGAAAAAAATCTAAATTTAGTAAAGCTTAAAGAACTTATTAATTTAGTTATTAATAGAAACTATTAATTATTTTTGCTACAATTTCGTAAATTTATTCATAATAAGTCAATTTAACAATGCAAATAATACAGAAAATATATGCTTGGTTAGTACACCTTTTCACATCTTTAGGAGCTGTATTTGGTATATTAGCTATTATTTTTTCAATTGAAGCAGCTCAAGCAAATGTAACTGGTCAGATAAACCTACACCACTATTATATTAAACTTTCTATGTTTAGTATAATAATGGCTATATTTATTGACTCAATAGATGGAACTTTAGCCCGACTAGTAGATATTAAAAATTTAGCTCCATTAGATGGAGCTCTTTTAGATAACATCATCGACTTTACAACTTACTCTATTGTACCTTGTATTTGGATATATGTTTCAGGAGTTGTAAGCCAGGAATGGTTAATCCCTGTAGTAGTAATGATAACAATTTCATCATCATACCAATTCTGCCAGCCCAATGCTAAAACCAACAATAACTTCTTTGTTGGTTTCCCAAGTTATTGGAATGTGATAGTAATGTTTATGCTGTGTTTTCAATCTTCGCAATTGATTAATGAAATCATAATAATTGTATTAACAATATTCTCTTTTATACCTATAAAATATATTTACCTTTCAAGAACAGAAAATATCAGTGATAGCAAAGCAGTAAAATTATTTACTTTTATATTTACCATGTTAGCTTCAGCATCAACATTTTTAGCAGTTCTTATCTACCCAATGAGAACTCCATCACTATTTATCGCTATAATAGTTTTATTCACAATTTTTTATATACTATTTAGCTTCAAACTAAACATAAAACCCGTAAAAAATTAATCTATCTATTTACTATCTCTATATGCTAATATATTACTCAAATCAATTATTTGAGTGTTGTTTATGAAAGTTCTAAGTCAAGAAGAACGCCAAAAACTTTTTGTTGAAAATATTTTCCCATATAAACACAAAATACCTCGTAAAGTTTATGAGAAACAAAAACATCACTTACAAATCGAGTTATTAAAATTCCAACGATGGGTAAAAGAAAACAACAAAAAGGTATTAATAATTTTTGAAGGCCGAGATGCTGCTGGTAAAGGTGGAACTATCAAGCGTATGATGGAACACCTTAATCCTCGTGGAGCTAAAGTTATTGCACTTGAGAAGCCTTCTGAAAGAGAAAGAAATCAATGGTATTTTCAACGATATATTGAACATTTACCATCTGGAGGAGAGATAGTTCTCTTCGATAGATCTTGGTATAATAGAGCTGGTGTAGAAAGAGTTATGGGATTCTGTACTGAAAGAGAATATTTCTCATTTCTAGAGCAGGCTCCACAGCTTGAAAAAATGTTAGTTGATAGTGGCACTATGATAATCAAGTTTTGGTTCTCAGTAAGCCAGCAAGAACAGAAAAATAGATTTACCGCTAGAGAATCGCATCCTCTAAAGCAATGGAAACTTAGCCCTATTGATAAAGCATCTCTTGATAAATGGGATGATTATACTGAAGCTAAAGAAAGAATGTTTATTTATACTGATAAACCATATGCTCCTTGGGTAATCGTCAAATCAGATGATAAGAAAAGAGCACGATTAAATGCCATAAGACACATTTTAAGCATTGTTGACTATGATAATAAAGATTCTGAAGTTGCTATTTCTCCAGATCCACTAATTGTTGGTACATCTTCAAAAATATATAAATAAAAGGCTATAATTTTAAAAATATATATTGACTAACAGCATTATTTTAAATATAATCTTGCTTATGTTTTGGGCCTATAGCTCAGTTGGTTAGAGCGCCGGACTCATAATCCGTAGGTCGTAGGTTCGAGTCCTACTGGGCCCACCATTACATTCTAATAGATCCAAGTTATTTCCTTATAAAAAAATTATCTATTTCTCTTTATCGGGATAAATATTTGAGCCTTTATGCTTATTTTCATCCCAAATTTCTTCTTCTGTTAAATCAGTTTCTATAAACTCGATTACAGCACCATTTTCCTCAACTATTGCGACTTTAAATCGCTCTATAGGAAAGTAAGGTCCTAAAAGAATGTTTTTACCTTTAATCACCTCTTCTAAATCTTCCACCTTATATGCTATATGAGGTACAGTCTGAATTAACTTATCTAGAGGACAGTTAGGTCCAAATCGATGATACTGTATCCTACCTGGTAGCTCGCCCCCAGAGGTATACATATCCATAACAGAACTATAACGTTCTCCTTGGAGAGGTTCTGTAACAGGAATTCCTACATGATGATATTCATATTTCATTTTACTAAAAACACCTTTATTATACTTTATTAATAATTATAATACTTTTATTCTAGATTTTAACTGAAACTATTTCAATAACTATGAACTTATAGTTTATAATAAAGTAATGCCCTATAAACCCTTTGTTACTAAGATGCTTAATTATTTACAGATTAAATATTTCATAAAAGTTGCCGAACATTTAAACTATAAAAATGCTGCCGATGATTTATGCATATCCCCAACAGCCGTAAGTAAACAAATAATAGCTCTGGAAAATTACTTATCTGAAAAATTATTTCACCGAAATACTCGAAGTGTAGAGTTAACTCCCTTTGGAATAATAATGTTAGATAAGTGTAAAAAACTAATCCAAGAAACTATTAATCTAGAAGAGTTTATAGAATCTCAACAAAGCATCCCTCAAGGTAAATTAACTATACTTGTCTCAAAAATACTCGCTAGAGAATTTATTCTAGAACGTTTGAATGATTTTATAAGAGAATATCCATCAATCCAATGTGAATTAATATTCTCTGAGCATGATTCAGATTTAGCACGAAAAGATATTGATATAATGGTTGGATTTCCACAGATTCCTCCTACTACAGATTCCTTTAAATATAAAAGAATGCAGCCAATAACAAATATACTATGTGGATCACCTGAATTAATTAAAAAGTATGGAGTACCTCAATCAATAGATGATCTGTTATCTTACCCCTTTATTTCTCATAGTCTAAGAAAGCCCGCTACAAAACTACCTTTACAAAATGGTGATTATATCCCTTGCTCCACCCCAATATTATTCATTGATGATTTTAATGCTCTTAACGAGGCATGTAAGAGAGGTATTGGACTTTTCTTAACTGGAGATAGGCTAGTAGAAAAAGACCTTAAAGAAGGCTCTTTAATCCAGCTTTTGCCAGAGATAAAATTCAAAGAGTACGAAATATTTACTTTTTACCAAAACTATGGATATGAAATCCCTAAAATAAGGGCTTTTTTAGATTTTTATCTTTAGATTATAATATAGCTTCTAAATAATTTTGTTTGTCCTTATTTGTAAGCCTAATCTTATGCTCATTCATTAAAGTACCGTGAAACGATTTACCCATAGCCTCTAGAATATCCATCATCAACTCATAGCAAGTTTTAACGTCATATTCCATTCCAGCTAATTTTCTATAGTTCATTACAGCTATAATACCTTCTACCTGACCTTCTTTTGCATCAGCAAATACTTGTTCTTCATTATCAGGTAAAATACTAAATATCACATCATTATAATTAAGCTTCTGAAAAACTTTTTCATCCGTATATTTGACTCCATAATACTTTAAGAATGTCGCTAAATCTTTTACATCAATTTTTTCAATCCCTTCAAAATAGAATAGCAAAAACCCTTCTCTTAATAATGGATATTCACGTTGAACATCCTCAACATACGCATATCCTGATGAGTTTTTTGCCTGCTCAAGAAGTTGCTCACTATCTTTCTGCTGAGTTCCTTCAAGAATCTCTTTTTGCTTAATACGAAGACTTTTGCGGTATAAGTCGATTATAATCAATACCACTAAAATTAAAACTAATACTAATATTAATGTCATTTATTGAACACCTAAATATAATTTTTTCTACACATGTATTATATATATAAAGCTTATAAAAATTAAGATTTTTCTAATAACATAGCATCTAATACCTCAATTATTTTATCATCGGTATCTACTATCATACTTTTATGAATTTTCTTAAACTCTTGTACAATGTAATCATTTCTTTGCTTGTCATCAAATAATTTCTTTAACTCTATAAATAAATTATCTACAGTACAATCTTCTTGAATTAACTCTTTAATAATCTCACTCTTATGTAAAATATTAGGAAAAGCCCAGTAACTATGACTCCCTACAAGCAATCTACCAAGAAAAGCTGAAATAGTTGATAGTTTATAACCAACAACCATTGGCAACTTACATAGCATGGCTTCTAAAGTAGCTGTACCAGAAGCTAACAGACTAAGATCAGAGGCTTTTAATACATCATGAGAGTTTGTTTTATAAACTTTTATACCAAGATTATCAATCTGCTCTTGATATTTATCAAATAAAGGTTCTAATGATGGTTTTGCTAAAGGCATAATTGCTTGGAATTTATAGCCCTCTTTAGCCAACTTATCTAATGCATCCAAAAACAAAGGTAGAAGTCTGGTTACCTCTGTGCTTCTACTTCCTGGCAACACAGATAATATCGGTAAACTAACATCATTTAAGCCAAGATTTTTCCTATAACTAGTTCTATCTATATTTACAGGTATGTCTTTTGCTAATGGATGACCTACATATATAGCTTCAAAGTTATGTCTTTTCTTATAGTAATCAACTTCAAAAGGAAGTATTGCTAGAATCTTATCGGTAGCCTTTCTAATCTTTTTAATGCGATATTCTCGCCAAACCCATATTTTAGGACTAACATAATGAATAGTCTTGATACCAGCAGCCTTTAAATCCTTTTCAACTGTAAGATTAAAATCAGGAGCATCAATACCTATAAAGATATCTGGTCTATTTTGTTTAAAATGATTAATGATCTTTTTGCGTATACCTAAAATACTTAGGCCCTTTGATATAATCTCAAAGAAACCTATCAATGAAAGAGCATCCATTGGATATAAGCTTTTAAAGCCAGCGGCTTGCATCTTAGGACCGCCAATACCTTCTATAACAGCATCAGGGTATTTATGTTTAAGAGCTTTTACTAAAGTCCCCCCAAGTTGATCCCCTGATAGCTCTCCAGCGACAATACCTATTCTCATTATCTCAAGATACCTCTTCTAGAAGTACTAATAACATCAACAAAAGGTTCTAATACAGGATCATTTTTTGCCATATCTTTAATAACTTCAGCAGCTTCTTTCATCATCAAACCGCGACGATAAAGAACTTTATAAACATCCTTTATCTTCTTTATATCTTCAGGACTAAAGCCACGACGTTTTAACCCTTCTGAGTTAATGCCACAAGGAGTAGATCCTGCTGTAACAGCTGTTACCATAAGATATGGGGGAACATCCTTTCCTATTAATGCTGCATGAGCAATAAATGCATGCTTACCAACCCTACAAAACTGATGAACACCAACATTAGAGCTAATTATAACAAAATCATCAATATGAACATGACCAGCTAAGCCAACACCATTGACTAAATTTATATGGTTACCAATTTTACAATCATGACCTATATGCACATAGCACATAATAAAATTGTTACTACCAACAGAAGTCACACCCGTTTCTTTAGCTGTTCCGCCATGGATTGTCGCACATTCTCTAATAATATTATTATCACCTATAGTAACTTGAGAGAAGTCACCTTTTTTGTAGGTATAATCAATAGGATCATCGCCAATTGAAGCATATTGATAAATACGATTATTTTTACCAATAATTGTATTATCACCTATAGTTACATGGCTTTTTAGTTCTGTACCTTCACCAATAACAACATTTTCTCCAATAACACAGAATGGCCCTATTATAGCACTATCTGCTATCTTGGCACTTTCATGTACTACTGCCAAACTATGTATCACGATTAATAATCCTTATATGCTGCCATTAATTGAGCTGAACAAACTACTTGCCCATCTACTTTTGCTACAGATTCTGCTGTACAAATAATATTTTTCTGTTTTACCATTTTTGACTCAATAATTAATACATCGCCAGGCACTACAGGTCTTTTAACTCTAACTTTATCAATGCCTGCTAGCATGAATGTTCTTCTACCACCACCTGCTTTTTTAACTACATGAGCAAACAAAGTTTCAGCCATTAATTCACCCAGTATAGCTGTAGCTTGTGCCATAGCTTCAACAATTAAAACTCCTGGCATTACTGGAAAATCAGGAAAATGCCCGTTAAAGAAATCTTCATTTATTGTTACATTCTTTTGAGCTGTAATAGTTCTTTCTTCAACATCCCAGTCAACAATTTTATCTAAAAGAGCAAAAGGATACCTATGAGGTAAAATTTCTCTAATCCCCATAATATCAATCTGTTTATTTTTCTCATCAAAATGGCTCATCAAACAATCCTTACTTATTTTAATTTTTCTTCTAATTCTTTTACTTTTGCCATTAGTTTATCTATTTTAGATAACTTAGCTACAAACCTACCCCACTGAATCCTTGGTTTAGCTTCAAAAGCAGCGTAATACATACCCGGCTTAGTTATAGATTTACCTATATTTGAAGCGCCTCCAATAACAGCGTTATCACAGATAGTTATATGTCCAGTTATTGCAGATTGTCCTCCAATTAGACAGTTATCGCCTATTTTTGTACTTCCTGCAACAGCTGTAACTCCTGCTAAGGCAGTATTTCTACCTATAACTACATTATGAGCTATCTGTACCAAATTATCAATACGAGCACCTTCTTTAATGATAGTATCATCAATAGCTCCTCTATCAACAGTAGTACCAGCACCAATCTCAACATTATTCTCTATGATTACTTTTCCTAACTGAGGAATCTTTGTCCAACTACCATCTTCATCACGAGCATTACCAAAACCATCACAGCCGATTGTAGCATTTTGATGAATTATACAGTCAGCACCAATCTCAACATCATGAGCTATTGATACATTACTTTTTATAATTGTATCTTTACCTATTCTTGTACTATCATGAACAGTTGCACAAGCACCTATGGTTACACCATCTTCTATTACAACATTTTCGCCTATTACTGCATTTGCATCTATTGTTACATTTTCACCAATAACTGCACTTGACGCGATAACTGCTTTACTATGGATTTTACCGTTAGGTTGCGGTGACTTATCAAATAGTTCCATAACTTTTGCTAAAGCCATATATGGATTGGATAAAACTACAGCATTAGTATTACAATAATCCAAAGCTTCTTCTGTAATTAAAACTGCTGAAGCTTTTGTTTCAGATAAATCCTTTAAATACTTAGGATTAGTACAAAATGAAATATCACCTTCACCAGCTTGAGATAGCGTTGCAATCTTTTTTATCTCAACACTACCATCGCCTTTTACTACACCATCAAGGTTAGATGCTAAAAAATCTAAAGTATACATTTAAAATTCCCCTAATTAAGAGTCCTTATTCATTAAGGTTATTACATCATTTGATATATCATCAACACCATCAACATATGCCAAAGCCTGTGTTGTAAGAACAACATTATAACCCTTTTGCTTAGCTATAGTTTTTACTGATCTATCAAAAGAAGCTTGGAATTTTTTAGCTAGCTTATCTTTTGATTCACCTTCTTTTTTCTGTAGAACCATTGCTTTTTCTCTGAAAGCTTGTTCTTGCTTTTGAATTTGTTGTTGTTTTTGAGTCAACTCTTGCTTAGTCATTGTAGCAGAGTTCTCTTGTAATGTTTTCATCTGCTGCATTATGTTATTTTGCTCTTGTCTTAATTGTGCTGCTTGTGGCTTAAGATCATTCTCTAATTTTTTCACGCTAACAGAACCAAGATCAGAATCATTAAAAATCTCAACCGGATTAACTACAGCCATTTTAGTATCAGCATAAGCACCTGTAAAAGCCGCTGTTATAAGTGATAGTGATAAAATTATTTTTTTCATACTCTTTTAATCTCCTTGATTATTTAATTTATATTTTAAAAATTCTGTCCTAGTGAGAACTGGAATTGCTGAGTTACATCTCCTGCTTGAACATTGAAAGGTTGGGCAAATGAAACAGCTAAAGGCCCCATTGGTGAATCCCATCTAAACTCAACACCTACTGAATATTTCAAGTTAGTAAAAGATGGTGAAGTTGGATGAGGTGGAGTCGGAGACAACACGCCTGGTATATCATAAGTAAGATATGTGTTACCCAAATCAAAAAAAGCACCTATTCGCATTTTTGAACTATCCTTAATAAATGGTACTGGAAACAGTAAATCATAGTTGTTATAAATATTAAGGTTACCACCAATTGAGTTCCCTGTCGAGGCTGGATTGGTGGCTAAGTTCATATCACGTGCACCTAATGAACCCTGTAGGAAACCACGTACGCTTCCCCAACCACCACCGTAGAAGTTCTCATAAAAAGGAAGCTCTTGAGTTTTACCATAGCCACCACCATAATCAACACCTGCTCTGATCTGTAAAGCTGACTGATCTGTATTTGGTACAGCTATATTGTAAGTACCACTAACCTGTACTTTATATGCTTGGATATTACTCACACCTGGTAAGTTTATTGAGCCATTTAACCCAAATGATCCACCTTCTGTAGGGAATATATACCTATTTGAATTATCATAACTCCAACCGGCAGTAAGGGCAGTCTCATAGAAATTGTTACCACCCTGCTGTTTCGTGAACCAATCTACAACAGCTGACTGATAACCCTGAGATTGCTTGACTGTATTGTCAGCAAATGTAAGACCGCCTGTTACATTACTAAAAGTTGATACCGGCACACCATATATTAACCTTGCACCCCACCTATCTAACTGGTATGCAGCAATTGCATTAGTTTCTGCAAAGTTTGAACGACTAACATATGCTGAAATACTTTGACTGACACCTGAAGTAGTAAAGTATGGATTAGTATAACTTACACCTAAGTTTTGATAAGGAACTGCTAACTGAGCATTAACATTAAATGTATTTCCCGTACCAAAAACATTTGGCATGTTTAATCTACCACCGATCATAAAACCGTATAGATCTGAATATCCTAAACTACCACTAACAGAGTTAGCATTCCTCTCTTTGATATTATAGTTAACATCAACCAAGTCATCAGAGCCTTGTACCGGGACAAGCTCCATATCAGCTGCCCCTACATAAGGTAACTGCTCTAATCTTCTTTGAGATTTATCTATTTGTTTTTTATTATATTGACTTTGCTCATAATACTGCAATTGCCTACGAAAAACATAATCATTTGTTACATTATTACCAAAGAAATTAACTCTATTTACATAAACCTTCTTACCCGCATCAACGACAAACTTAAAAGAAACTGTCCTTTTCTTTTTATCGACACTTGGGATAGGATTAACAGTAACGAAAGCATAACCTTTACTACCAAGCAAAGTTTTTATGGCATCAACACTTTCAACAAGTTTTTTCTTAGAAAAAACTTCGCCTTGTTTCAGCTTAATCAAAGATTGAATCTCAGATTTTGGCAAGAGAAACTTACCACTTAATGAAATACTACCAACCTTATATACTTTACCTTCAGTAACGCCAAAAGTTATATAAGAATGCTCACGATCTTTCGACATCGAGGCTTGCTTAGATTTAACTTTAAAATCCAGGTAACCTCTATCTAGATAATAGTTTGTGACTCCTTGAACAGATTGACCCATTCCTTGAGGAGAGTAATCATCAAACTTCGCTAGAAATCCCCACAAATTCCACATTGAAGGAACCGCAAAAGCTACACTTCCTTTTAAGTCGCTATCATCAAACTTCTTATTACCAATAAAGTTTATAGCGTTGATTTTAGCTGGTTCTCCCTCTTTAATATCTAGACTTATATCAATCCTATTGTTAGGCAGTTTTCTTATGTTCTCTTCAATTTTAGCGCCATACAACCCCATTGCAGAATATTGATTTAATAGAGATTGCTTAAGAAGAAACATCGTATTGGGGTTATAAACGTTACCAACATAGATACCAGCATCAGTAAAAACTTTTTGTAAATCTTCTTTTTTAAGTTTTTTATTACCATGGAAACTAAAACCAGAAATAATCGGACGCTCTTTAACATTAATAAAAAGATTACTTCCTTTACGATAAAGATCTACACTATTAAAAAAGCCTGTTCCATAAAGATTATTAATAATTTGGTTTGTATCCTCAGGTGTGATGTAGCTACCCTTTTTATAGCCTATACGACTTTTAACTACCTGACTCTGTAAACCTTGCAAGCCCTCTATAGATACATCATTTAAGACAAAGCTATTATTATCTGCTAAGCCATTTAATGCAATCCCCATAAGAAGAGAGGCTAATACAAACTTCTTTCTAAAAAAAACCACTCTAATTTACCCCAAAATAGAATCCACATATTCACGAGTTTTTCTATCAATCTCAAAAACCTCTTCTATATCGCATGGATTCCTAAAACTCAATTTTTTTGTTACTTCTTTATTTAATCTAATAATTTCTAAATATTTAATTTTCTCATTCAAAAAAGCTTCAACTAACTTCTCATTAGCTGCATTAAAAACTATATTTGCAGCATAATTTTTATTTTGTAAGTTATCAAATACAATCTTCAAAGCCTCAAATCTTTCAAGACAAGCCTTTTTAAAAGTTAGTTCCTGCTTTGTAAAGTCAAGCTCCTCAACATTTACAAAACCTCTTGTTGGATAATATAAGGCATTTGCAATCGGTGTTCTCATATCAGGAACACCTAATTGAGCCAAATAGCTACCATCAACATACTTTACCATCGAGTGAATCACACTCTGCGGATGGATTAAAACGCCTATTCTATCAATTTCAACATCAAAAAGCCAATAAGCTTCGATTACTTCTAATGCTTTATTTACCATTGTCGATGAATCAATGGAGATTTTTCTTCCCATATCCCAGTTAGGGTGGGCACATGCTTGCTCAGGTGTTACATTAACAAGCTCATCTAAATTTTTATCTCTAAAAGGTCCTCCAGATGCTGTCACAATTATTTGACTAATATCTGAAGCATATTTTTTTGTATTATTATCAATACATTGGAAGATTGCATTATGCTCACTATCAACAGGTATAAGTTGAGCATTATTCTTTTTCACCTCATCAACAAGTAAGTGACCCGCTGTTACTAGTGATTCTTTATTTGCCAAAAGTATTTTTTTACCAGCCTTAGCAGCTGCAAAAGTAGGTCTAAGACCAGCTATCCCAACTATAGCCGACATAACAATATCAACATCGCAAGAACTAGAAACTTTCTCAAGGCCATCGTTTCCAACTAAAATATCAACACCTGATATAATCAGTTGTAGCTGATGCTTTTTATCCAAGTCAGGTACTACTGCATATTTAGGTTTAAATTCTTCACAAAGTTTTGCTAATTTTTCAATATTATTAAACGCGGTTAATGCAAAAACTTCAAAATCAGCACTCTCTCTAATTACAGCAAGAGTACTATCTCCAATTGATCCAGTAGCTCCTAATATAGTAACACTGTTTACTTCAGACATATATTTATTCACTCTCTAACGAGCTATCTTCTAAAGATTCTTCTACTTGCTCATCAATTTCATCAAGATCTTCATCATCTTGTTTGACTACTTTTAAGCTGATAAGTCTTTCATTATTTCTTAGATTTATTAATCTAACACCTTGGGCAGAACGACCACACTCTCTAACTTGATCAGATGATGTTCTGACTAAAGTACCATTATCAGTAATTAAAACAATATCCTCATCATTTCCAGCAAGTACTGCAACCACAACTTTACCATTACGTTCTGAAGTTGAAATCGCAATAACACCTTGACTTGCTCTTTTCGTTTTTCTATACTCAGAAACAGCAGTTCTTTTTCCATAACCATTCTCTGTTGCTGCTAATACAACACCTTCATCAGGATTTGTAACAATCATAGAGACTATTTTTTGATTTGGCTGTAAACGCATACCTGTTACACCTGCAGCAGAACGCCCCATAGCTCTTACATCTGATTCATCGAAACGTATAGCTTTCCCTGCATCTGAGAATAGCATAACTTGCTTATTACCATCGGTAAGAGCAACATATGATAGCTCATCCCCATCATTCAAGCCAATTGCAATCTTACCAGTTGAACGTGGTCTAGCAAATTGAGACAAGTCAACTTTTTTAACACGACCTAACTTAGTAGTCATAAATACAAACCAACCTTCTTCAAACTGCGAAATTGGCATCAGTGCTGTTATCTTCTCATTCTTTTCTAATGGTAAAATATTATTAATTGGCCTACCTTTTGAAATTCTACTCGCTACAGGGAAATCATAAACTTTCGACCAATAAACTCGGCCTAAGCTAGAAAAACATAACATCGTATCATGAGTAGAAGCTAGCATTAACTTAAAGATACTATCTTCTTCTTTAGTCTTAGTTGCTGATTTACCTACTCCACCACGTTTCTGTGCGTTGTACATACTAAGAGGTTGTGTCTTTACATAACCATCCATAGAAAGTGTAACAACCATATCCTCTTCAGCAATTAAATCTTCTCTTGTTAAATCAAGCCTAGAAGTAATTATCTCTGATTTTCTTTCATCGCCATAATTATCTCTAATCTCAACAAGTTCTTCTTTAACTACACGAATTAGTTCATTAGTATCACTTAAAATACCAATCAAATATTTAATTCTTTCAATAAGTTCTTTAAATTCATTTGTAATTTTATCTTGCTCAAGACCAGTTAATCTGTGTAGCCTTAAAGCTAATATAGCCTCAGCTTGCTCTTGAGTTAAATTATATGAAGCATCTGTTTGAATACCGTAATGTGACGCTAAAGTTTCTTTGCGATACATTTTAACATCAACACCTTCAAGCATACTTTTTACTAAAGTACCATTCCATGATCTAGCTAGCATTGATTCTTTAGCATCTGCTGGCGATGGTGATGCTTTAATAAGCTCAATCATCTCATCTATATTTGCTAAAGAAAGCAATAGACCTTCTAAAATATGAGCTCTTTCTTTTGATTTTCTCAGTTCAAAAATAGTTCTTCTAGTTACAACTTCTTTTCTATGCTTAATAAACTGCTCTAAAATCTCTTTAAGGTTTAAAAGCTTAGGTCTATTGTCACTAAGAGCAACCATATTAATACCAAAACTACATTGAAGTTGAGTCTGGGCATATAGCGTATTTAGAACAACATCAGGAGACTCATCTCTTTTAAGATCTACAACAACTCTGATACCATCCTTATCTGACTCATCTCTTAACTCTGAAATTCCAGTTATTTTTTTCTCTTTAACTAATTCAGCTATTTTCTCAACAAGCTTAGCTTTATTGACTTGGTATGGAATTTCTGTAATAACTATTTGAGACTTACCTGAAGCTTCATCCTCATGAATGTCAGCTTTCGCACGCATAATTACTCGACCGCGCCCAGTTTTATAAGCCTCCAAGATACCATCTGTACCATTTATGTATGATCCTGTTGGGAAATCTGGTGCTGGAATATATTGTATAAGCTCTTCTATTGTAAGTTGTGCATTATCAATAAGTGCAATAGTTCCATTTATAACTTCTGTCATATTGTGAGGAGGTATATTTGTCGCCATACCAACAGCAATACCTGAAGACCCATTTACCAAAAGATTTGGTACTCTAGTTGGCAAGACATCAGGAACTAGCTCTGTACTATCATAGTTAGGAGAAAAATCTACAGTTTCTTTATCAATATCTATTAAAAGCTCATGTGTAAGCTTTTGCATTCTAATCTCTGTATAACGCATTGCTGCTGGAGAATCTCCATCAACAGAACCAAAGTTACCTTGCCCATCAACAAGTGTATAGCGTAATGAAAATGGTTGCGCCATTCTAACGATAGTATCATAAACTGCTGTATCACCATGTGGGTGATATTTACCTATAACGTCACCGACAACCCTAGCAGACTTTTTATAAGGTCTATTGTAATAGTTTGATAGCTCATTCATTGCAAAAAGTACACGACGATGCACCGGCTTCAAACCATCTCTAACATCTGGCAGAGCTCTACCAACAATTACACTCATTGCATAATCAAGATATGACTGTCTTAATTCTTTTTCTATATTTATAGATGATGATTCTTTAGTAGCTATAGACATTACTTACCGCTTTTAATAAAGATAAAACATATAGTCGATATTCTAGCATATCGAATAGAAAAAAGCACTCTTTAACACTTTGATTAAAATCATCAAAATAGATGTAACTATCAAAGGTTCCAATCTATCATTGGCTTTCCAATACTATTAAGATATTCATTAGCCATTTTAAAATGATTACAGCCTAAGAAACCTCTATGGGCTGATAATGGTGATGGATGTGTTGACTCTAAAATTAAATGCTTTGAACTATCTATAAGATTTTTTTTCTTACGTGCATGAGACCCCCATAACATAAAAACAACATGCTCTTTATGCCGTGAAATTTTCTCAATAACTGTATCTGTAAATATTTGCCAACCAATATCTTTATGAGAGTTCGCTTTATGTGCCTCTACAGTAAGGGTTGTATTTAAAAGAAAAACACCTTGTTCTGCCCATTTTGTCAGACATCCATGATCAGGAGTCTCAAATCCTTCTACACTGTTTGAAAGCTCTTTATACATATTGCGTAAAGATGGCGGTACATCGACTCCATTTTGTACAGAAAAAGCTAACCCATGTGCTTGATTATAGTTATGGTAAGGATCCTGGCCTAAAATGACTATTTTTAAATTATCTAACTCAGTATATTTAAAAGCATTAAAAATATTCTCTTTAAGTGGAAAAATAACTTTACCACTATTTGTTTCATTAGCCAAAAAATCTAGTATCTTCTTGAAATAAGGCTTTTGTTTTTCTTCTGAAAGAATATCTGACCAGCTCATAATGAACGCCTCTTAATATATTTTTTAACCCCACATACTCAATAGTTTTTTAGCTTTAGAACTGCCCATCTCGCTAGCAGTTTCAAGCATTTGTTTACCTTTTTCTTTATCAGAATCAGAAATTAAACCTTCAACATTTTCTTCACCATACTGAGTATATAAGGCTTCTGCTATTTTTTTAACATTATCGCTATGTGATGCTTTTGGATCATAATGATCTGTGAACATTTTTGCATACTTGGAACCTTCGTCAAGATTACCTACTTTCATATTTGATAATGCTGTAACTCCAACAGCATAAAGATCTGTAGGATTTGCTAAAGGTTTACAATAAGTTATAGCATCAACGTATTGTTTATTTTGCCATGCATTCATACAATTTTTCATAGCTGTTTCTGTGCTTGCAAAAGCTGATAATGATGTTGTCAGTAAAATAGTCGATAATAATATTTTTCTCATAAGTCTGATATTTAATAAAAATTGAACACAAAAGTTAGTATATCAAATCATATAAGATTTTTAATAACTATATCCGGTGAATTAAATTTAGATTTGATTAAACCACCTAAAGTGGTGGGTGCAGAGGGGTTCGAACCCCCGACCCTCGCCTTGTAAGGGCGATGCTCTCCCAGCTGAGCTATGCACCCGATTTTAAAAAAAGATCGAAAACTTTAATGGCGGAGAGGAAGAGATTCGAACTCTCGATAGGGTTTAACGCCTATACTCCCTTAGCAGGGGAGCGCCTTCAGCCACTCGGCCACCTCTCCTAAACCATGTGAGAAACTATTATATCTAGATAAAATATAGTGTCAAGAGTAATATAGAATTTTCAAAACAATTATTAAACTATTCAGCTAAATTTTCTAAGCAAAATAATTTAAAATCATTATAATATTTAAAATCAACGTAAAATTTCTTAATTAAATCTAATCAATATGCGAAAGATTCTAGTTACCAATGCCCTTCCTTATGCAAATGGAGATCTTCACTTAGGCCATATGCTTGGCTATATACAGTCAGATATCTGGGTTAGATTCCAAAAGCTACAAGGAAATAAGTGTATATTCGTCTGTGGTAGTGATACTCACGGCACACCAATTATGCTAAAAGCAAAAAACCTTGGTATAACTCCTGATGAATTAGTAGAAAAATACTCAAATAATCACCAAAAAGATTTTGCTGACTTTGAAGTTGCTTTTGATAATTATCACTCTACACATAACTCTTTAAACAAAGAAATTGTTGAAGATATCTATAACAAGTTAGATCAACAAAAGCTTATATCAAAAAAAGAAATAGCTCAGGCGTACGACCCTGAGGCTAAAATGTTCTTACCTGATAGGTTTGTAAAAGGCACATGCCCAAAATGTAAAGCCGAAGATCAATATGGCGATAGTTGTGAAGTTTGTGGTGCTACTTATGATCCAACTGAATTGATAGATCCAAAATCAGTTGTCTCTGGCAAAGCTCCTATACAAAAAAATTCAGAACATTTTTTCTTTGATCTACCAGCATTAGCAACAGATATAGAAGACTGGATAAAATCTAACAAAAACTTACAGCCAGAAGTTGCAAATAAGTTAGCCGAATGGTTTGACCAAGGTTTACAAAGTTGGGATATTTCTCGTGATGCCCCATACTTTGGTTTTGCAATACCAGGAACTAACGAGCAAAAATTCTTCTATGTTTGGCTAGATGCTCCTATGGGTTATATTGCTAGCTTTAAAGATTTTTGTAGCAAAAATGATGTTGATTTTGATCAATATTGGGGTGAGAACTCTAACGAAAGTGAACTTTATCACTTTATTGGTAAAGATATTATCTATTTCCACGCATTATTTTGGCCAGCAATTCTAACTTCTACAGGTTACAAGACACCTACAAGTGTATTTGCTAATGGCTTTTTAACCGTAAATGGTAAAAAAATGTCTAAATCTCGTGGAACTTTCATCCAAGCTAGAACATATTTGGATACTCTTGAGCCTAGTTATTTAAGATATTACTTCGCATCAAGACTAACATCTCGTATAGATGATATAGACTTAAATCTAGAAGAATTTGTTACCAAATCAAACTCTGATATTGTTGGGAAGGTAGTAAATATTGCTAGCCGTTGTGCTGGATTTGTTTATAAAAAATTTGATGCGACTTTAGCTGATGAAGTTTTTGATAAAGAGCTAGAAAAGGAATTTGCTGAAAATCATAGCACTATAACTCAGGCTTTTGAAAAAAGAGAATTTGCAAATGCTGTAAGACTTATAATGTCGTTAGCTGATAAAGCAAACCAGTTTATTGATCATCATAAGCCTTGGCAACTTGCTAAAGAAGAAGGACAAGAGCAAAAAGTCCATCAAGTATGTTCACAAGGTATAAACATGTTTAAGGTTTTAGTTTCATATCTTAAACCAATTATTCCAAGTATTGTTACTAAAGCTGAGAATTTCTTAAATATAGAAATATCTAACTGGGATGAAGCTCCAATATTTTTAAGAAACCATAAGATAAATAAATTTAAACCTCTTGCTACTCGCATAGAAAAAGAGAAAGTTGACAAAATCGTAGAGGATACAAAGAAAATGCTAGAAAAAGAGCAAACTGAACAACCAAAAAAAGAAGAGTCTAAACTTGATATCGCTGATGAATGTAGTTTTGATGATTTTATGAAAGTAGACCTACGCGTAGCTAAGATTGCTGAAGCGTCACATGTTGAAGGTGCTGATAAATTACTTAAGCTAATATTAGATTTAGGTGGTGTTAGAAAACAAGTTTTTGCTGGTATTAAATCAGCATATAACCCTGAAGAGCTTGTTGGCAAACATACAGTTATGGTTGCTAACTTAGCACCTAGAAAAATGAAATTTGGTATTTCTGAAGGTATGGTACTTGCTGCGGGAGATGGCAAAGGAATATACATATTAGAACCTCATGATGGTGCTCAACCTGGTATGCGCGTTAAGTAACACCCTATACAAATCAATTCTTTAAGGAAATTTTTTCCATCTGTTTATAAAAATTAGAAGCTAAGAAATCCTTATTATCTTTTTTTGAAAGTGATGCTAACCCTTGATAATAGTAGTTAGCAACTTTCATTGGTGATGAGAAGTCTTGAGATTTCCCAAAACCAACTATTGAAACTAATTCTCCTTTTCTACTTTTATTTAATTGTTTAGCTATTTCTTTATTAAAGTCATGTTTTTTTAATAGCATATCATACGGTCTTGCCCCAAAGCTTCTAAGAAAATAATAAGAGTAACCAATATTATTAGTAATAATTGAGTTATTAAAAATCTTTCCAGGAATATCAAAAACAGCAATATCAATATCAATACCCTTTACATTATTTTTAGCTAAATAGTTATTTAACTTTGATACCTGATTAAATAAAGATAAAAGATTTCGTGGTGAATACTCCATATTAACAGCTGCAATTAATTTAAAGCCAACCTTGTCATTCTTCGCTTCATTAAATAATATTTGTAAGTCGTCTTTCTTATAAGCATTACTAAAAATCAATTTACTACTATTTTTAGATGAATACAGTCCAAATATTGCTTTATCAGTAAAATACTCTCTCAAATTGGCTTTTTGAATGTATTGATTAACTAATTTAGTCGCTAAATAATATGACTGATAGCTATCGACAAACTCATTACTCTGAATATCATAAAAGCTTGTAAAGAGCATTCCACTGCTATCACGTATTACAAATTGATATGGAAGCTTTTTATTTGAAGGTGACATCTGCTCTCGATAAAGCACAAACTTCTTATGATATTTATTTTCTAAGTAAGGTATTACTTGCTTTGAATATTTATCAAGATTAGCTTGTTGCTGTGTAGTAATACCAAAAGTCACATTAATGCTAAGTATAAGGATAATAATAGATAAGGCTTTTTTCATATTCATTTACATTTAATTTCACTAAATTGTTTAACTTTATAATATAAATGATTACAATCAATAACAAAATGCATTCAATATATTTTTAATGAAAAGATCTCATTACGTAATAATAGTTAGCTTAATGTTTTTTTTAGCATTACTGAACTATCTTGATCGTTCAACCCTAAGTATTGCAAATACTGAAATAGCAAGTGCTTTTAACTTTGAGCCTACAGAAATGGGAATTCTACTTTCTGCATTTATGTGGCCATATGCTCTAGCAAGTTTACCAGCTGGCTACTTAGTTGATCGTCTTGGTATAAATAAAGTGATGCTAATAAGCATGGTTGCATGGTCAGCTGCTTGTGTCTTAGGTGGTTTAGTTGTTGGGTTTTACTCAATACTTTTTACAAGATTATTATTAGGGATTGCTGAGGCTCCTTTTTTTATAGTTGCCACAAAAATAATCCAACAAAACTTCCCAACCTCACAACGCGGACTTATATCATCAATTGTATCTTTAGGTCCAAGACTTGCAAACATCCTAGCTCCATTAGTTCTGGTTGCACTTATGATACTAATCAGTTGGCGTGGAATGTTTATCTTACTTGGAGTTGTAGGATTAATAGCTGCTGCATTCTGGCAACGTTTGCAAAAAAAAGGGCTACTAAAAGAGCCTCGTTCCGTAAGTAAAACACAGCAAGTATCTTTTAAAAAAGCCCTAAAGAATAAAAACGTTATCTTTTTATGTATAGGAAATCTCTGCTCATCATATGCTTACTGGCTATTTTTAACATGGCTACCTTATTACTTTATTAAAGTAAAAGGTTTAAGCTTATCTGAAATGAGTATTGCAACATCTGCCTCGTTTATTTCTGGTGTAGCATCTGTCATGCTTGGTGGAATAATTTCTGATTTTATGATTAAACGTAACTTTACTGCCGTATCTTCGCGTCTAACTCCAATAATAAGTGGCTGTTTAATTGCATCGATAGCAATACTCGCTTTACCATATATACAGAATATATTTTTAATCGTTGTTGTTATTGGCATAACAATATTTTGCCTAGGCCTTAGAGTTTCACCGACTTGGGCTCTTGTAGCAGATATATCTCCCAGTCACTTAGTAGGTACAATAGGTGGAGCACAAAATTTTGCCAATTTTGTTGGCGCTGGACTAGCTCCACTAATTACAGGTGCTATACTTCAAGCTACAAATAACAACTTTTTTGTTGTATTTATCTTTAGTGGAGTAATTTGTTTATTTGGATCAGTTATTTACATGCTTATTCGTAATCGAAGAGTTGTATAACAAATCAATCTTTCTCAAAAACTTTAAATTCAACTCTGCCTTTAGTTACACTTTTAAGTTCTTCTAAGAAACTTAGCTTATCTGAAGCGCTAATTTCAACAACCAGTTGAATCATTTCAGAATATTCTTGACTTAATATATTAGCATTAAAATGCTTTAAAACGATATCAATACTAGCTGTTTCATTATATCTGTATATTACTTGGATAGAACAATTAGGCTCTACAGCTATAATACTTGCTGATTCAAGCACTTCTTTAGCTGCATGTCCATATGCTCTTATTAGCCCTCCAACACCAAGTTTAGTCCCTCCAAAATATCGCACTACAACAACTAATGTATTTAACAAGCCATTACCCTGAATATGCGATAGTATTGGCTTACCAGCTGAGCCACTTGGTTCTCCATCATCACTAAATCTAAACTTATTATCTTTAATAAGTGCATAAGCCCAGCAATGATGATTAGCATCACTATGTTTTTCTTTAATATTAGTAATACTATCTAAGGCTTCTTGCTCATTCTCAATATGAAAGGCATAAGCAATAAAACGCGACTTTTTTATAGGCTCAATTTCAGTATTTATATCCTTTGATATTGTTTTATAAGCATTCATATTTTTTACAATTACTATCTTCTTTTTAACTCTTCTAAGAATTGACTTGCTTGTAATAACTGATCCTCATTAAATACTTTAACATCATTTTGCATCAGTAAGCTTGCAGTGACTCCATAACCATCCATTTTATTATTACTAAAAGTTCCGTCATATATTTGTTGATTACCACAGGATGGGCTATTTTTCTTTAAAACAGCAATTTTGATAGAGTGTTTTTTAACTAATTCTAAGACCGCTTCTGCACCCTTTATATATTCAGCAGAAAAGTCCTCGCCTATTTTAGATAAAACTTTAGCTTTATATACCAAAACTGTCCTACCATCACCACCGACAATCTCACAGGCAGATCTAGGAATAGGCAATCCACCGGCAGTCTCAGGACATACAGATACCAACCGCCCTTCATCCCTCCAAGACTTAAAAACCTCATCTGTAACTAAGTTACTATCACCATCATATCTAACTTTACAACCTAACAGACAACTACTTACTAATATCTTATGCATAATTAAAGATCTATATCACCAGCACCTTGTCTCAAAATCTGATATGGTAACTCTAGCATCTCTACAACAGTTGTTGATTCATAACCACAGTAGTCAGATTCTACAACTGCATCAATATTATTCATAACTTGATCATCAACTTCAGAACAATCAGTAACTGCATATTCTTGGCCTGGAAGAATAAAAGTACTGATAACTAAAGGCTCGCCAATCTCAGCTGAGATCGCTTGTGGCACATAATGCTCACTAACTCTTATTCCCACAGTATTCTTTGACTTAGTCACAAGTAATGATGAAACTTTTTTTGTAGCATTTAAAATAAATGTATATGGGCCGGGTGTATATCTTTTTAACAACCTATAAGCATTATTATCAACTTTTGCATATTCAGATATTTCAGATAAATCCTTACACGAAAGTGTAAAATTATGACTATTGTCTAAATCCCTTATTTTTATAATTTTATTAATCCCTTTTTTTGACTTCATCTTACAAGCCAAAGCATAGCCAGAGTCTGTAGGAATAGCTATAACCCCATCATTTTCTAATATATTTTCTATGTCTTTTAGCTCTAAATCATTATTACCATAACTATATAATTCTATTAATCTCTTCATAATCTTTAAAACAAGCGTTATACTTCTAGGACATTATACAATACTTACCGTTAATAAAAATGAATAAAATGATTAATGATTTGCTTCCAGCAATCGTTTTTTTTACCGTTTATAAAGTCTATGATATATTTTTTGCTACTGCAGCACTCATTATAGTAACATTAGCTCAGGTTGTTTGGGAATATATTGCCCACCGTAAAGTAGCTAAAGCACAGATCATTATTGCAATACTTGTTGTAATATTTGGAAGTGCAACATTATATTTTCATAATGAGGAATTCATAAAATGGAAAGTAAGTATTATTAACTGGCTAATGGGAGTTGGCCTAATAATAACTACTTACACCATGAAAGAAACACCTATGCAAAAGATCCTTAAAGACACTATTGATCTTAAAGAACACAAGTGGAAAGAAATTAACAATATGTGGGGAGCTTATTTTACAGTTCTTGGCACTTTAAACTTATTCGTAGCATACTTTTTTTCTACAAATATCTGGATGAACTTTAAGCTCTTTGGATTATTAGGTATAACATTTGTCTTTTTAATTATACAATCACTTTACCTATCTAAACATATTAAAAGATAATTTTAATTTTTAGTTTGCAAAGAATTCTTTTACAAATGTATAATAACAACACAATAATAAAAGTTTAGACAAATGAGCGAAAATAACTCTGAAATAAATAGTGCCACCATCTCTAAAAAATCAGCCTGTTCATATAAAGGTCTTTTAGGTTGTGCCTCTTTAGTATTTATATTAGCTATTTTTAGCATAGCAGAATTAGCTATAATGGTAGGTATTTTTATAGTTTTTATGTTTTTTTATATTGCTATAGCTGTATTTGGAGGAGCATACTTATTGTGTCTTGTCGCAATAAAAGTATCTAAATACCTAAAGGAGAAAAAAAGAGAAAAAACTACTAAAAACTGATCTAAGCTTATTTTACTAGACCTGCTGCATAAGTGCGCGCACCAACTAACCCAACATCAGTATTAGTTATTATATGGATCGGGAAATCTTTCATCATATTAGACATTCTTCCTTTATCTCTAAACTTCTCGAGAAATTTACTTTCCTTGATCTGCTTAATAAGTCTAGGGGCTATACCTCCAGCAATATATAGGCCTCTAAATGGTAAACTTGTAAGAGCCAAGTTCCCAGCTACAGAACCATAAATACTTAAAAATATATCTATTGTTCTTAGCGCAGATGGTTCTCTATGTTCGATAGCATATTTAACAATAACAGCTGCTTTGTCTGAATCTGAAACACTAAACAACTCTCTTCTTAAAGTCATGCATTCAGGTTGATCATATAATGGATTACGTACTACATACTTGTAGATATTATAAATACCATAACCACTACAGAACCTCTCTGGTGAAATTCTATGGAAAGTTTTACGCATAAATTTGAATAATTCTACTTGCTCATCATCAACTGGAGAAAAATCAACATGACCGCCTTCAGTCTTATAAACTCTAGGGGTATGATCCTTATCATAGCTAACCAAGCACATCCCAAGCCCTGTACCTGCCCCTATAACAGCACAAAGAGTATCTTCATCCTTTTTACCCTCTTGAATAGTTAAAATATCCTTATCTCTATCAAGAGATTCAATTCCATAACCTATCGCCTCAAAATCATTTATCACTTTAACCATGCTTTTATCTATACCTAGACTCTCTGATATATACTGTTCAGAAACCATCCATGGCAAATTAGTAACTTCTACTTCCCCATTTGATACAAAGCCAGCAACAGCTAAACATGCCGAATCAATTTGACCTGTTAGATCAACCTCTGAAAGAAACTTCTCTATAATAGCTGATAAACAATTATAGTTAGCTCCTTTATATTTTCTTACCGCTATACTTTCAGTTATGCCATTTTCTAAAAAAGAAACCTCTAGTCTCGTATTAGTCCCACCAATATCTCCAGATAATATATACATTTCTTATACTCCCATTTAGTAGTATCTTGTCAATACAAATAAATCATATTCTGCTATAATGAAGCAATAACTTAATATTATAATTTTTAGTTTAAATGTCTAAAGAAAATAAAACAACTGATTTTGGGTTTACAGAAGTCCCATGGGAAGAAAAACAAAAAAAAGTTGCTGGAGTATTCCATTCAGTAGCAGCTAAGTATGATCTAATGAATGATTTAATGTCTTTTGGCATACATCGTATTTGGAAAAAACAAACTCTTGCAAAGACAGGTGTCCGCAAAGGAGATAAGGTTTTAGATCTTGCTGGTGGAACTGGCGATTTAGCATATAAGTTTTGTCAAATGGTCGGCTCACAAGGCAAAGTTATTTTAAGTGATATTAACTCTTCCATGCTGGAAGTAGGTAAAGAAAAGCTTACTAATAAAGGCTGTGTCGGTAATATTGAATATGTCCAAGCTAACGCCGAATGCTTACCATTTCCTGATAACTATTTTGATTGTATAACAATCTCTTTCGGACTTAGAAATGTCACAGATAAAGCAAAAGCTATAGCATCTATGTGTCGAGTATTAAAACCAGGTGGACGACTTTTAGTCTTAGAGTTTTCTAAACCAATTGTACCTTTACTCTCAAAAGTTTACGATGAGTACTCTTTCAAAGCATTGCCTTTTTTAGGCAAAATCATTACTCAAGATGCTGAGAGCTATAAATACCTTGCTGAATCAATACGTAAGCACCCAGATCAAGAAACTCTAAAACAAATGATGCTTGATGCAGGTTTTGATAATGTTGAATATCAAAATATGACTGGTGGAATTGTAGCATTACATATTGGGTATAAATATTAAAATGATACAAACAATAAATAAAGCTCTTAGTTTTTTGCCAAAGCTTGACCCTCAAGCAGATGCTTTGTTATCACCACTAAAAGACAAAGCTCTAAGTGTAGTTATTAGTGACCTTGACTATAATATTTCTCTAAAAGTAGAAAATAATAACCTACATGCCACAAACGAGATCACTGATAATGTTTTAACAGGAAAACTAGCATATATTCTTGAGCTTGTTTTTAATAAAAACTTACAAGAGTTAATAATTGCTGAAAAACTTGATTATCAAGGTAGCCTAAAAGATCTAAATGAGTTCAATACATTTTTAAATGCTATAGACATAGATGTAGTTTATAGAATTTCTAGTCTGACTAGTCCAGAGTTTGCTAATATCATAACTAAGCCTTTTGATAAAGTGAAAGAATATTTGAAAACTTCACGTCAAGAAACAGTTATAGATATTAAAGACTATTTAACAGAAGAGAAAAGGACTTTAATCTCACAAAATGAGATTAATATCTTCTACAAGCAGGTACAGGAGTTAAAACAAGCTACTGATAGAGTAGAAGCAAAGCTAAAACTATTACAAGGCTCATAATATGATTAGAAAGTTCTTAAGACTCATATATATTTTTTATATTATAAATAGATACTGCCTACTTAATGAGCCTATTCGCGCCACAAATGTAAAGCCTTTAAAGGCATTACTCTTACTTAATCCTTTTTACTATTCAAGAAGAATTCGCAAGCTAGAACATGGTGTGCGTATTAGAGAAGCATTAGAAAAATTAGGGCCGATATTTATAAAATTTGGTCAAGCCTTATCTGTCAGAGCTGACTTACTTCCTCCAGAAGTTATAAAAGAAGTTGCAAGGCTTCAGGATAATGTGCCTCCTTTTGATAGTAATATAGCTACAACCCAAATTGAAAAAGCTACTAAGCAATCCATCAATGATATATTTAAAAATTTTGATAGCACTGCTTTAGCATCAGCCTCAGTTGCTCAAGTTCATAAAGCCACGCTTAAAAATGATGAAGAAGTAGTTGTTAAAGTATTACGTCCAGGAATTGAGAAAATATTAAAGCTAGATACCTCTTTGATGCTAATATTTGCAAAGGTCCTGAATCAGCTAAAAGAAATTCGACGCTTTAAGCCGGTAGAAATTGTCAAAGAGATTAATCAAAGTTTTTTTGATGAGTTAGATCTTGTTCGTGAAGCATCAAACGCCTCACAAATCCGTAGAAACTTTGAAAATTCACCTATACATTACGTACCAAAAATATACTGGGAATATACAAGCTCAACTGTAATGGTAATGGAAAAAGTTAGTGGCCTAAGAGTATCAGATATAGAAACTTTAGATGCTCTAGGTGTTGATCGTCGCCTACTAGCTCAACGCGGTGTTGAGATATTTTACTCTCAAGTGTTCGATGATTGTTTTTTCCATGCTGATATGCACCCTGGTAATATGTTTATTGATGCATCAAATCCAGCTGACCCCAAGTACATTTCAATTGATTTTGGAATTGTAGGAACCCTAAATCGTGATGATCAGCGCTATTTAGCTGGTAACTTCTTAGCATTTTTTAAACGTGATTATAGAAAAGTTGCCGAGTTACATATCGAATCTGGTTGGGTACCAAGTGATACCCGAGTTGATGTACTTGAGTCCGCGATTAGAACTGTGTGTGAGCCAATATTTGAGAAACCTATTCGTGAAATTTCCTTAGGATATACATTAATGCAGCTTTTCTCTGTTGCAAGACGCTTTAATATGAATATCCAACCTCAATTAACTTTGTTGCAAAAAACTCTTTTTCATGTAGAAGGTCTAGGTCAAAGGCTTTGTCCTGAACTAAATATTTGGGAAACGTCTCGCCCTATCTTAGAAAAATGGATGAAAGAACAAATGGGATTAAGAGGTTTTTATCATCGTTCTATCGAGAATATGCCAAGAGTTAGTGACAAACTTCCTGAGTTACCACGTATGGTTTTTGATATATTGCAGCAAACACAAATAAACCTAAAGCAAGGAATATCAAATCAACAAAATACATCACTAAAACCAAAGAAAAAGTACACATTTGCATTAGCAACTGGTGTTATTCTAACTGGCTTAGGTGTTGTATATACTTTACATAATGATTTATCACCTTTAGTTAAACTGCAAGGATTTATCGAAAATCATAGTACCGGCTTTATTGTAACAGGTATCGCATGTTTAATTTATTATGGTTTTAAAAAGGAGAAATAAATGTCTGACTGTATTTTTTGTAAAATTATTGCTGGTGAAATAGCATGTGAAAAAGTTTATGAAGATGAAAATATATTAGCCTTTCATGATATCAACCCAGTCGCGGATGTGCATGTTTTAGTTATTCCTAAGAAGCATATTGCTAGTTTAAATGAACTTTCTGACTCTGATGAAGGACTTATAGGAAAGTTTATGCTAAGTATTCCTAAAGTTGCTAAAAAGATGGGACTAAAAGGTTTTAAAACAATTTTTAATACAGGTAAGGAAGGCGGACAGACTGTTTTTCATATTCATGCACATATCCTTGGTGGCACTATCCATTCTATGCCACAATAATATTTCTATCTCTTAAGCAAAATTCATAACTGGTGGAGGAAAAGAGCCTGTTGCTACACCTCCAACTTGATGCAGTCCAACTCCAAAACTTACTGATACTACACTCATCATTAATCCTGCTACGATAACTACTTTTTTCATAATTTAACCTTTTAAAATATTCTCTTCTAATCTTATGTGAGTATTATGGCAGGCATCTAATATAAATAAAAATATATAGTTCTTATTACACTTATAACATTTTCTTATGACATATGATGTTAGTGTTGAGGTCGTACCAGTGTTACAATAGATATCTTTTCTATCTGACTATTTTCTTTGATAGTTTGAATAAATTCTTGCATTGTTGAGCCTGTAGTTAAAACATCATCAAAGATAAGCAAATGTTTCGCTGTAATTGGTTTATTTAAGATAAAAACACCTTTGATTTGTTCAACACGTTTTTGTCTTATAGATTTTGCCTGGGACTTTGTATATTTTATCCTTGAATAGCTTTCAAAAGTCTTTTGAATATTTGTATATTCAGACAGTTCCGTGATTAAAACCTCAGCTTGATTAAAACCTCTATATAAATATCTAAAACGATGTATCGGCACAACTGCTAAGGCATCAACATCTTGTAGATGTTCTTTTGTAATACTGTTCCACCAGTACCTAATAACTTTAGAAAAAACATTTGCTGATAATAAGTCTTTTTGGAACTTAAACTTTTGAAGAATATATTTAACTTCTGCAGAATAATTAAGTAGATGAAAATAGTCATATCCCTGATCCAAATCAACTTGTTGCTTCTCAAAATTTAAATGGTTTAGCAAATTCTCAAAGCAATAACTACAAACAATATCATTCGAGCTTTGTTTACACAAAAGACAGTTTTGTTTAAACAAGAAATTACAACTAGAGAGCATATTTATCAATATATTTATCATGCTTTGTAGAATATCTCTGAGGCATTAATATATTAATATTTTTACCTATAATTTCCTCAGTATCATATCCAAATAACAACTCTACAGTAGGATTCACATAAACGATAGCCGCTCTTTGATCTATTATGATAACACCATCTAATAGAGTAAATAATAATTTCTTTAATAGCGAATTTGGTTCAATATCTATTCCCATACAACCCTACTTTGTAAAAGTATAAGCCTAGCTATCAAATATAATAGGCTTTTTATTTCTATATTAATGATATATCTACAAACGTGCCACATCAATCTCAACAGGTACATTATTTATATTATATTCTTCAGGAATTTCTTGTATAGGCTTTACAATAATGACAACTTTTGGCTCTTTTGAATCAAACATATCTCTATCATCATTCATCTCGGCAAATACAGGTCTAGATTCTATAACACCTTTAAATTTTGCACCATCTTGGAAACGTATATCCACTTTAGTTCCTTTTGAAACATAAGAAATAAACTCAGAATCAATATATGCTCGAATAAAAGGTTTATCAAATAATGATAATAATGCTAATTCTTGGCCTTTTTGCACAAATTCGCCTTTATAAACAAACACTCTATTAACTACTGCATCAACATCTATTTTTATATTAAGGCTGTTTATCTTTTCTTCAAGAATCTTCTTTTGTAAGATAAGTTTTCTCAATGTTTCAGCATAATTATTGTCTTTATCTAAAGAGTATTGCTGTTTCTCTACCTGAACATTCCCTAGGTCCATTTCTGCATTATGTAAAACCTGTGAAGATTGTTGTAACTCTATGATATTTATAATATTTTTCTTCCTCAATTTAACCATTGCATTATAGAATTTCTCATTAACATCAACATATTTCTTAGCAATATTGTATTTATGCTCTAAAGCTTTAAGATCACTTTTGTATAATTTTTGCTGTTGATTTTTGACATCTTTTATCTGAGAATTCACCTCATCAAGCTCAGTATTTAGAAGCGGCGAAGACATTATAAAAACATCATCACCATTTTTAACAAGCTTTCCTGCATGAATATTATTTTGTTTTATAAAACCATCTTCATGAGCTCTGATAAGATATTTTTTAGTCACTACAGAACCCTCTGCAACTATAAAATAATTACTACTAAAAATTAACCATCCTATATATATTAAAGGAGATATAACTACAATTATGACCGCATACCATTGCAACTTTGATATATTTTTCTTTACAGGAGATATCTCGGTTTGAATTGTCTGTTTATTTTTTGGTGGTTTAAACTTCATAACTTACAAACCTTTATTTAACTTTTTTGTTAACCCAAGTAGGAGCCATTGTACTGTCTCTATGTGTTTTTATAAAAACTTCGCTCAGTACAGCAACAGTTGCAACAAATTTTAGAAATATTGAATAAAAAGGCATAAGTGGAATTACATACCACATTGCTAAATCCTGTTTTTTTCTCTCTGATACTAAGATTATAAATGTCATAAACAAAAAACTACTAATTAAAAGATAATAAAAATATACCGCAATATAAATTGGGATAATAATATAAAATGGGAAAATAATTGCACTATAAATCAAACTTATAACTATTGCTATTGGTTGTACCGCATGAAAAAATAAACCTGAGAAAACTGTAAAAAAGAAAGTTCTCCATCCCAAGTACTTAGGCAATATCCTCTTGAGATGTCTTCTGATATATATAAAATATGTATCTCCATCCCAGCGCATCCTTTGCTTGATTAATCCCCAAACCTTCTCAGGCACTTCAGTATGAGCTATACTATTTTGAGAATGTGTGATCTTAAAATTTTTATGCCTTTTAAAAAAAATTGAAGTCTGAGTGTTAAATCAAGATCTTCAGCAGAACCATTTCGCCATAGTGTAGTCTTTTTTAATAATGATTTTCTAAAACAACCATAAGCACCAGATATATTATTTACACTATTAGCATTAGATAAAGCAATACGTGACATATGAATACCAAGCATATATTCTATCCCTTGCATACGTGTAAGAATATTTTTTTTGATATTTCTCGCCCTTAATGTTCCTGAAGAAGCTATCACATTTGGATCTGCAAATTGTTGTACCATATTACTAATCATATCATTATCATACGAAGTATCTGCATCAAGAGTCATAACTAGCTCACCAGAACTTAATTTAAACCCAAGGTTAGAAGATGATGCATGCCCCCTCTTTGCCATTTAGGAACTACTTTTAGTGATCTTCTAGCATCTGCTACAAAAGTTTTTTTATATTGCATTGCCACATCAAGAGTTTCTTTATTAACACTAGCACCATCTATTATAATTAAAACCTCGACATGTCCTTTGTATAATTGCTCTTCTAAACTTTTTAGTGTTATTAATATATCTTCTCCTTCATTATATGCTGTAATTACACAACTGACCTTTGGATAATAGGGAGCTCTTTGATTTGGACGTATTATTTGTTTTAAATAGCTAACTAATACACCAAGAAATATAAATATAGTGAAGGGCATTTCTAACAATAAGACAAAAGCAAAAACAAAGATAAAAAACTCTTTAGGGTTAGAAGAGATTAACAGTACCTGCTGATATAGCACATGCAATATATCCAAAAAATCACCTTTTATTAGCTAAGCCTTTTAACAAGCTCTCTGCTGTTTTAGTTATACTTATATCCGTTGAGTGAAAAGCTCTAACACTTACCGACTCTTCAAGCTTTTTATTTTCCATTGTCATATTTTTTAACTTTTCAACAACTTTTGTTGCGCCAGATAAGCCTGTACCCGGCAACCAAATCCAAATATTTTGATTATTAACTCTAGTTAACATATCTGTTTTTCTGAGTATCTCCCTTAACTTTTTTGATATGCTAGAAATATCAATCATAGTTATATAATCAAAAATATTAATATGTAGCAACGAAAACTCATATGCAGTATTTCTTTTCTGCATCTGAAAAGCCCATTCAATTAAACTATAGAAAAAATCTGGAGCTATATAGTTGATTTCATCAAATATCGACATTGAATATTCAAGTAGATTCATTTTTATATGGTGATGAGCTTTTTTTGTTAATTCATAATTATTAACCTTTTTCTTTATCATTTTTTCAGTCAAAGTTTTAAAACTACAGTCTACACATTCAGTGATAACCTCAGGATCAACAAAAATACTACCACAATCATTACATGAGTAACTCTCTAGTGGTCGATCATAATCGTGACCAATATGCTTGAGTTTTGTTTTACATTGAGAACAAACAAGTTCATCCTCTAGCATAAATTCTCTTTCAGGAGAGATATTACCACAGGTATAGCAATGCAAAAAATCTGCCAGTAAGATATTTTCGCTTTTGCAATCAGGACATCTTTCTGAAAATAAAGCTCTTACTGAATAACAATTACTACAACAAAAAAATGATTTAACGAAACTTTCAACTTTAAGAATTTCTCTTTGTGCAAGCTCTTTTATCCACTCAAAATAATCAAAGTTTTTTGTTTGACAAAAAACATCTAAAATAGGATAACTAAAGAATGATTTACTTGATATATCAGTACTAACATCAAGTGTCCTAACACTTCTTCTTGTATATAAATAAATCAAAAAACGTGCTTGCCAATCTTGTTCTATATTATCTTTTTTTTGTGTAACTTCCTCTATAGTACTAATCTCATAATCAACCATTTGCATAAATTTTTCTAAAGCAGCAAATGTGGTAAAAACTGTAGCTGTATAGTTAACAAAGCTATCATCCAAACAAAATACAGGTTTTAGATAAGTATGTATACTTGCTCTAATTTTTTTTACAAAATTTAAAAACTCTTGTATATCTCTAGTATTTAAAATAAAAGCATCAACGTCATCAAAAGACTCATCTATATCGTCATTTAAAGATATAGCAATAATTTCACAAGAAGATAATTTTTCTTTGAGATCTGTATTTAAATTATCTAATGTAACTACCTTATTAACTAATGACATATATAAAAAATAATTCTTACCTATAGTTAACAAAGTATATTTTTTACTAATTAATGTAAATGTTTTTTATATTTTTATACCAAATAGCATATAATTATGATTAAGTAATACAAGATTTTAGGATTACTTTAATGTACTTACCACAAAGAAAAGCTCAAACAGTTTCTAGCTTGATTGTTGTTGGTATCTCTTGTATTGTAATATTTGGCTGGATTACAAACAATACTAGTATAATTAAATTAAATCCTAGTTTTCCGCCAATGCAATTCAATACTGCATTGTGTTTTACTCTACTTGCTCTAGTTAACTTTATCCCAAAGACATCAAGATTTAATTATACTCGATGTATATTATCTATTATTGTTTTAATAATATCTTTCTTAACTCTATTAGAATATTTATTTGGGCTAAATTTTGGCATTGATCATATAATAGCTACACAAACCTTAGATCAATCATTATATCCAGGCAGAATGGCACCAAATACTGCCATTTGCTTCCTACTCTTGGCTATTGCAAATATACTACCTCGTTTTAAGAAAAATGTCTTGCTATTCAAAGGGCTATTTTTCAGCATGAATCTTATAGCTTTTTCATTAGCATATATAGCATTACTTGGATACTTTTTTGATATTTCATATTACTTTAGCTGGGGCCATATTACAGGTATGGCATTGCATACATCTATTTGCTTCTTTCTATTAACACTTTTTCGCATTTCTTTTGAGGGAGTAAAATCTAAAGTTCATATTGCAGGAATCATACTAAGTTCAGCTACTTTTGTATTATTTTTCTTATTTTGGCTATATACATTTGACCAAGATAATAATGCTATAAAAAGTAACGTCCAAAAAGAAATATCTCTAGTAAATGTAAATCTAGAGAAAAAACTAAACTTAGAAGCAACAGCTATAGATAGACTTTACAAACGCCTAAACACATCATCATACTCTAGTAGAAAAGCTATAATAGCTGATATGCAAGCTTACGAAGATGATTATCCAAATATCTACTTTATATACTACATAGAAGCTAAACAACAAAAGCCAATTTTCTTATCTAACTATAATATAACGCAAAACCAGGCTCTAGATGTTCTAAAAGAATGTGGTTCAAGTACAACTTTCTCTAAAGCAAAGATTATCTGTATTAGAAAACAAAATAACAACTTTAATGTTGTGTTTAAACCTAATTTTTCAGAAAAAGTCATGTCTGAGATAAATCGCAACGGCTATAATATTGAAGTTTATCTTGAAGGTCACAAAATATATTCAAACTTAAATCCTAAGCAATATTACGGATTAACGCTATCATATAACTTCTCTGGAGAAAAAAATTGGCAAATTAAAGTTTTCTTTACTGATAAAGGATATGAGGAGTTACAAAAAAGCTTCCCTTCATTTTTCTTCATATTAGGAATAATTATAGCATTAATGGTACAAGGATTATTTTACTTTATTACTATTAACTTCAGGAAAAATAGAATCCTTGAACAGAGACAAATAAAACTTAAAAAATTTAGCTCTATAGATACTTTAACAGGATGTTTAAATAGACATAGCTTTGAAAAAAAATTAAATACTATACTAAATAGTGATCGAGGATCTGATAATAATATCGTTATACTATTTATTGATCTGGATAATTTCAAATATATCAATGATGAATATGGTCATGAAGCTGGCGATATGATACTAAAAGAAGTAGCTCTTAGACTAAAACATCAACTTAGAGAAAATGATCTAATTTCAAGGATTGGTGGCGATGAGTTTGTAGCTGTTCTAAGGGATATTGATAGTAAAGATAGTGCTACAGCCATCATTAAAAGAATAATTGCTTCATTTGAAGAGAAAATAATCATTTCTGAAAACATTCAAATCATTCAGACTTTGAGTATAGGAGCCACTTTTGTTTCAAAAGAGCACCATAATATAAGCGGCGATAAGTTGATAATCAAAGCTGATTTGGCTATGTATGATGCTAAAAAATCAGGTAAAAATAAATTTACTTTTTCTAAATAGCATAAACCTTTAAGTAACATATTTTATTCTAAAAATTGTTTAACTTATGTTTATAGTTTATAATTTTTAGATATATATTGACTGGTTTTGTAATGTTATGAGTCACTACCTTAAAGAAGAGCTCTATGAGCTAATAAGCAAAAATCATAAAGTTTTTGACTCTTTACAACATTCTAGTCTTGATGGCTTATGGTACCTTGATTTAGAAAATCCTGAAAATGAATGGATGAATGATAAATTTTGGGAAATACTAGGTCATGATCCAAGAGAGAAAAAACCTCTATCTTCTGAATGGCAAGATCTAATTTTCCCAGAAGATTTTCAAGTTGCAATGCAAAATCTTGAGAAACATCTTAAAGACCCTAACTATGAGTATTCACAGATAGTTAGATATAAACATAAAGATGGTTCTACAGTATGGATAAGATGTCGCGGAATAGCAATTCGTAATGAAGAAGGTAAACCTATTAGAATGCTTGGAGCGCATAATGATCTAACTAAACTAAAAAATATACAGCAAGACTTAAAAGAATCTAAAGAATTCTCTGAGTTAATGTTTGATGCTAGTGAAGATATTATGTTCGTTAAAGATGAGAATTATCGTCTTGTCAAAGCAAATAAAGCTATGCTAAACCTATATCCAAAGGATATCCAACAGTCTGTCATTGGAACAACAACTGTTGAAAAATTCTCACCTGAAGAAGCTGAGTTTTTTTTAAAATATGACAAAATTGCTTTTGAAAAAGGCTCATCAAGAACTATTGAACATATAACTACTCCTGCCGGCGAAAAAAAAGTTATAGATACTTATAAGGTTAGGTTCTACAATAAAGCTGGAGAGCCTTTTATATTAGGAATAGCTAGAGATGTCACTGAAAGGGAAACATTACTTCAGAGTATAAAAGAAAAGAATACCAAACTTAACTATATAGCATATAATGATGAGCTAACTAAGCTTCTTAATCGTAAAGGATTTATCAAAGCTGCCGAAAAATCTCTTAAAAAAACTAAAGAAGATCACTTAGCGGCTCTAATAATGATAGATCTAGATAATTTTAAGTTTATAAATGGTTCTTTTGGATATTCTGTAGGTGACAAGCTTATAGTCACTATCTCTAACATACTAAAATCTTGTCTACCTGAGAATAGTGTCATTGGTAGATCTGGTGGCGATGACTTTTTAGTTCTAGTTGAAAATCAAAAAAGCCTTCAAGAAATCGAAGAAATTACTAAAAATATAATAAAACAGATATCTACTCCAATCGACATAAATAAAAACACTATAACCCAGTCTGTTAGTATAGGAATCGCAACATACCCTGATATCGCATCAAATATAGAAAAGCTGCTACAAAATGCTGATACAGCTATGCATAATGCTAAAGCTATGGGTAAAAATATATATTCTCACTATAGTATCGATTATGATGAAGCTACAAAGCGGCGTAATAGCATAGAACGCGAGTTATTAAATATAGATATGAGCGAGTTTAATATTGTTTATCATCCTCAGTTTGATATTAATACAAACATTTATGGAGTTGAAGCTCTAATACGTTGGAACTCACCTACCTTAGGCAATGTCACACCTGATGAGTTTATACCTATAGCAGAAAAAAATCAAACTATTGAAAAAATAGGCAAATGGATATTTAAAAGGACTATATCTGACTGGCAAAAGTTATTAAAAGATAAGCTAATAGGAAATATAAAGCTATCTATAAACATATCGAGTATACAACTTATTAACAATGAGTTTTCTGATAAGATAATTAAATATTTTGATAAAGTTGATAAAAAGCTAATAACTTTTGAAATTACAGAAACGTATTTACTAAGTGATATAAATTACACCAAATCAATTATTAATAAATTAAATAATAAAGGTTTTAGTTTTGCTCTAGATGATTTTGGTACAGGTTACTCTTCATTAAAATATCTGGCTAATTTACCTATTAGATACCTAAAAATCGATAAATCATTTGTAAGCGATCTTGATAAAGAAAATAACAAAACAATCATAAAAGCTATAGTACAATTGTCAAATAATTTAGATAAGAAGTGTGTTGCCGAAGGTGTTGAAACAGCTCAACAACTTGAGTTTTTAAAATCAATTGGCTGTGATTTTTATCAAGGATTCTATTTTAGTAAACCTATACCTTTTATAGAGCTCAAAAAACTATTACAATCACATCAACAAAATTAAATTTTAAATCAATATGTTTAACTATAATCTTTTTTTGCAGCATCTATCAAATAGAAAGATCTATCAAACATCATTTATAAAAAATGAAATTGCTCAAAGACTCTTAAAAAGGCTAGATTTTATAAAGCTTAATCCGATCGATATATTAGTTGTTGGATATCAGGATATAGATTATCTAAATATACTTAAGAGTCGCTTTCCTAATGCAAATATTCATAGCAATCAAACGGATAAAGAGCTATTTGATATTGTTATATCTAATTCTATTATTCATTTAACAGATAATTTAGCTCAAGAATTAGACAATTATTATGGGCTACTAAATAATGATGGAATCTTACTTTTTTCAACTTTTGGTGATAAATCTTTTACCTCAATGAAACAAGCATTTGCAACTGTGAGTGATAAAAAGCATACCAATGATATGATAGATTTATTAACATGGGGAAATACTCTACAATCAAGCAGATATAAAACCCCCGCTATAGAATCAGATTTAATTACTTTCACCTATGAAAATACAACTACTCTTTTTGAGGATATTAGAGCACTAAACGAGCCGCTAGCCGATACGACTATGCATGTAGGTTTAACTGGTAAAAAGTTATGGAACAACTTCCTAATAGAAGTTAAACAAAATTTACAATTAGAAATAGAAGCTCTATATGGCTATGCAATCCGTAAAGATGATGATAGCTTAAAGCCTCGTACCAATCCTAATAGAGTAAGCTTAGATGAGCTAAAAGAACAAATTGCTAACTTCAAAAAAGCTAACAATACATAATCGCCATTGTTGATAACTGTTTCCAATCATAATCAGGACATTGCGTTGGCTTCTTAAGTGGCTGACAATATGTACGCCAAGTACCACCACCATAGGTTTTCATGATCAAACATTTTTTTAAACGTTTATTTTGACCTGTTAAAGCTCCTACTGTAGTGACATCCTCAATTGAATAACCATCAGATAATTTATATTTAGACTTACTACTATTACTATCTATCTTATTAAATGAATTGTCTATTTGTTTTGGGGTTTTTACATCAGCCAAAAGTTCTTTATAATTTTTCATTTGATAAGCATCGGCATCATTGTAGCCTTGAGCTTCTTTTGTAATGTAATCCTTAGTTGACTTATCTCCTTGGTAAGCTCCGTACGAATCTTTAAAATCTTTACTAATTTCATTATGACGCTTGAGAATATCTCCAGCTGCTTTAACATCTTTTTGCATAGCTGCTTGTCTTTGATTTTTCTCTACGACAACTTTATTATCAGTATGCTTATTAATATGTTGTATTCTTTCAGCTATTTCTTGATCTGATGGTTTTTTATTATTATCACGGTCTGCTAGTATTTTCTCGGCATCTGCCAAAAGTGCATCGTAACTAGCATTACTAGTATCAACCATAATGCTTAAATCATCACCATAGCCCTGTGTAGCTGTTTGTTTAGATTTAGCTTGATTTTTACTAGTTTGATTTGCTGATGTAGCTTCTTGGCTAACTGTAGTGCTCGCTGTATCTTGCTTAGTTTGAGTAGCATTAGTATCAGCAAAAGCAGCACCATAACTTAGAGTCATAGAAAATAAAAGAAATATAATATTTTTTTTCATAATTAAATAAAAAACTTTTTCTTAAGCAAAGTATATTAGATATTAAACATATAAAAAAGTATTTTATATAAACACTTTAAATAACTATCTGTTCCTCATGAAGTTTTATATTATAATTTTCTAAAATTGTAGATTTTATAAACGCAATAAGCTCTATTATATCATTACCCGAAGCATTACCATTATTAACAATAATTCCACCATGCTTCGGCGAAATCTGTGCATCACCAATTGTTTTACCTTTAAGGCCAAGTTCTTCAACCATAACTCCCACAGGCATGTTTGCTTGTGGTCTTTTAAACACACTTCCTGCTGTAGGTTTTTGTGGTAAATTAGATAACCGACGTGAGTAAATATCATCCAACTTAGCTTTAATATCTGATTTTGACTTTCTTTCAAACTCAAATTTAGCAGATAATATACAAATATTACTATCATTTTTAAACATAGAGTATCTATAACCGTATTCTATATCTTCTTTTTTATACTCTATTATCTCTTTTTTATTGAGATCTAGAACTCTAACACTTTTGATATAAGTATAAATCTCATCTCCATAAGCTCCAGCATTCATAATTAACGCGCCACCTAAACTAGCTGGAACATCATAAAATGTCTCAATACCACTTAAACCAGCATCATATGTTGCTAATGCTAAATCTTGTAGCAAAGCTCCTGCTTGCACATCAACATCACAATCTGAAATACTAAAAGAATTAAAATTTTTACAGAAAACAACAAAAGCTATTTCATCATCATAATATTCTTTAGAAAAAATCACATTACTACCATTACCAAGAAAAAATACATTCTCATGTTTATCTACAATCTCTAAAAGATCCTTTTCATTACTGGGAAAATAAACATGTTTTGCAAATGATTTAATTCTATAAGTATTATATTTTTCTAAAGATATATATTGTGACATTATTTACCTAAATATTATTATCTAAAATCTCAATTTGCATAAAATGAGACATATTTTCTATGAGATTATTATACCCTCTAAATATCTGATGAGCATTATTTATAGTTGAAAATTCATCAAGTAATGATCCTGCCATTAGACAAGCCATTCCCGCACGCAGATCTTTAACACTCATCACTGCTGGGCGAATATTCTTAAAATTTTTCACTGGCTTTATTTCAATGAGATTATTATCTATAGAGATATCAAAACCCATTTTGCGAATCTGATACACATAGTTAATACGCTCAGGATAAACAGTATCTTGGATAGTACTACAGCTATTTGCCATAAATAGCATTACAGCGTATATGGGTTGTAAATCTGTCGGAAAATGAGGAAAAGGTGCGGCTATTATATCAACACCTTTGATATTACTACCTTTACCAAAAAACTTTAATGCCTTATTTTTTTGATCATATTCCCATTTAGCAGTCGCATTAGTAAGTTTTTCTAAAGGCTTTGCAATATTATATGTATCTTTTGTATTTATATTTGTAATAGTTACATTTGTTTTATATAAATACGCCATCGCAGCATAAGTCATAGCTTGAATACGATCAAAAATTATCTCAAATCCACAACCTAATAGTCTTGCAACACCTAATATTCTAATTTTTCGGCTCTCAATATCAAACTTGATACTTGCTCCACATTTATTTAAATAATCAATTAAGGTAACAACTTCAGGCTCTAAAGCAACATTCTCAAGAATAACTTCAGAGTTACCAATAACCGCATACATAACTAAGTTCATAGTTGCTCCAACAGAAGGAAAAGGCATTTTAAACTCAGCATCTTTTTCTTCTTTATAAACAACCTCTATATGCTCTTCTGCTAAAATAACTTTAGCACCTAGTGCTTCTAGTCCTTTTAAGTGAATATCAAAAGGTCTCTTTTCACTAAAACTACAGCCTCCAGGAAATCCAATTTTCACACGTCCTTTTTTCTTTAGCATTGAACCTAAAAGCATTAAAGAACAACGAGTCTTTGAGGTCATTTCACCACATAGCTCTAATGTCTGTGTTGATATCTTAGATGTCTCAATTGTTACATCTTCACCTTTTTCTGTAACAACTGCACCAACACTCTCTAATATTTCTTTTGCACCTTTATAATCTAATAAAGTTGTTGGGACATTACTAAATGTAGTTTCTGTATCTGGAATTAAACTAGCGAATATTAAATGCAATAAAGCATTCTTTGCACCACTAATATTTATTGTTATTTCATCAGCAATATTATTTAACTTTTTTACTCTTACTGCCTTCATCTTTTGATCTCTTATTTTTTTTAGTCGCAAATGGATTCTCTGATTGCCTAAATTCAAATACTATAGGAGTTCCTCTAAATTCTAAAGCTTCTCTAAAGAAGTTTTCTAAATATCTCTTATAAGAATGTGGTAGTTTAGTTACTTGATTACCATGTATAACAATTACAGGCGGATTATGACCACCTACATGAGCATATTTTAGTTTAATTCTAAATTTACCCACCATTGGCGGTGAATGTGCATCTATAGCAAGCTGTAACAATCTTGTAGCATCTGCTGTAGTTATTTTCTTATTGGCACACTCATAAGCAGTTTGTATAGACTCAAAAACATGACCTACATTTGTGCCATGAAGAGCTGATATAAAGTGAATATCTACATAGTCTTGTAAGAAATATAATCTTCTTTTTATATCTTCTTTAACCTTATTACGATCTTCTTCTGTCATGCCATCCCATTTATTGACAGCTAAAACTAGAGCTCTTCCGTTCTTAATTGCAAAATGTATCAAACTTAAATCTTGATCTGATATACCTTGCCTAGCATCAACTACTGCTACGACAACATTTGAATCTTGTATAGCCTGTAAAGTTTTAACTACTGAGAATTTCTCTAGTGTTTGTTTTACTTTACCTCTTTTGCGCACCCCAGCTGTATCAACTATAGTATATTTTTGGCCATGTCTCTCAAATGGGATACTGACACTATCAATAGTTGTTCCAGGCATATCAAACACCACAACTCTATCTTCCCCAAGCATCCTATTTGTAAGAGTTGATTTACCAACATTAGGCCTACCAATCAATGAGTAATGAATTCCATGACGGAGCTGCTCTTTATGCTCACCTGTTTGAGTATAGTCTTGATAGTAATCATTCAATGGTTTTTTTAGAAACTTATCTACTAACTTTTGAGTATTTCTGCGATGTGCTGCTGATATTGCAAAGACTTTATCAAAGCCAAAACTATAAAATTCAGCCATTGCAGCTTCTTCATCAACACCATCAACCTTATTAACGACAACTATTACCTTTTTGTCTCTTTGACGCAATAGATTAGCCACATACTCATCACCAGCTGTTAAGCCAGATCTACCATCAACAACAAAAAATACTAGATTAGCTTCATCTATAGCCATCTCAGATTGTTTCGCCATAAACTCATCAAAACCAGCATCCTGATCAGATATACCCCCAGTATCGACTACTAAATAATCTAAATCATCATATTTTGCTTGACCATATTGACGATCACGCGTCACACCTTCAAAATCAAAAACTAAAGCATCTCGAGAATTAGTAAGCACATTAAATAATGTTGATTTACCAACATTAGCTCTGCCCACTATAGCAACTAAAAAAGACATATACGTCCCATATTTTGTAACTTATATATTTACGCTAATGTTACTCTATTTAGATTATTTTATAAAGCTATATCTTTTTTAATCAAAAACTAAAATATTTTTTCAAAGATACATAATTGCTTTGATGATTATAATACTACTAGCTTTTTAGATCTTTTTATTAGATAAATATTCTACAAGAAAATATAAACGTACTATACGTATACCGACATATCTAGAGTAATAGTATTCATATATTGACCATTATATAGTTTTTGATATGAATATTCTGGACCAAATAAGACATTATTATCAAAATAAGCTCTGTTGGCGTTGAAAATAAGCTGCTCTTTTATTCCTGAAGTAGTACTATTCCCATTTATTGGTGATGCTGATAAGCTCATTGGTAGATTTGCAGCATTATATGACTGACCATACGAGACACCGAAACTGGTATTTCTACCGCCTAATACTAATGAGTAGTTGGCTGCACCATACCATGCTCCTGCAAGCACATTAGCCCCTGTTCCATTAAAGTCTTGTGCATTTGTTGTTGTCGACCAACCAGCACCTAAGTTTAAAAACCCTCCTAGTAAGCCATAAGTTAAGTTACCATCAAAGTTAAACGCTCCTATTGGCGTTGCTTTTGAGAGACCTACAGTATTTAAATAACTACTTAATGAACCATTATCTGCACCTGCCATATTATAAACATAACCAACGTTAAATGCTCCAATTAAGTTATCTGTCCAACTATCAGCATAGAATAGGCCTGTTGAGAAATCTGCTGTTTGGTCATCTGAACCAAAAACAGTAACATTAGCGTTCCATACTTCACTCTTATAATTCACTGAGACATTAGTAACTGTTCCAGGAGATAGAAAATCTGTAATACCTGAAGTCCATGGACCACCACCACCATATGTACCAACTGATAGTTTACTTCTACCTGCTGTAACAAAGAAAGGGGATGTATCTAAATTACCAAATATCACAAAAGCATTACCTAAGCTAAAATCACCTGATTCAGAAGTATCAAAGTCAAACTGTGCTGTTACATAGTGACCAAGGTTAGATAAGAAGTATAACTTTGCATTTGTTAAATAAATATTTTGTCCATTTCCAGATATTCCACCAGTACCATCAGATGATGGCGGAACAATATTACTACTACCAAACCAAGCTTGTGCATCTGCCTCAATGAAGCCACCAAAGAAAACTGAGTAGTCATCGAATCTCTCTCTTTGACCTAATAAAGTTGAAGCAAAAAGGTTTGATGGAATCTGACCAATAGGGATACTGTTGTTACCTGAATATGAACCTAGGAAAGTAACCTGACCTTGAGTCGTAATTGCTGGAGCACCGCCAACGTCAATACCACCATTTTGGTTAAATACCCCTCCTAATGATTTATTGCCTAAATCAATTATCGAGTTACTCGCGTTAACATTCTCCATAATATCTGATGCACTTTGTCCGCCTACTAAAGTTTGGCTTAGATCACCACTAGTTATTGTTTCAGATGAATTAGGCTTATTATCATATACTTTCCTACTATATGTAGTAAACTGTGAGTCGCCACCAGACATGTTTTTGACTTGCTGGCCTTTTTGCGATTTTATTTGCTGTAACTGTCCCTGTAACTGCTGAACTTGTTCTTGTAATTTAAGCAAAAGCTCCTTTTCATTAATATTTTGAGATCCTGACTTTGAGCTTTGTGGCTGAGTTGCTGTTGGGTTAGCACTTTTTGAGGTATTTGTAGTTGATGTATTATTTAGGTTTTGATCCCCTATACTTGTAGCGCCAAGAGGGCCTCCTTGAGAAACAACTTCAGGAGAGCTTTCTGAATATCCCAGACCATAGCAAACTAATACACTACCAATTACAATAAAGCTTTTTCTTAACTTTCGTACCACAATCGCGCTTCCTCAAAACATAATTAAATAAAAAAAGACTTATTGAGTTTAGCATAAAATAAAATCTATTTTCAATAAATTTTATTGTGGAGCAAACAATGTGAAATTTAAATTAAATAAGAGTTTTGAGAAGCTTAGTTTACTATATTTTAAAACTTTTAGATTGGCATATATGGTGCGTAAGTTGGTGTCCATGAAGATAAATTAATCAGTCTATTAATCTCATCATCAAGCTCTTCAGGTGTTAAGTCTTCTAAATCAATATCAACACCATGAACATCTTCTAATATAGCTTGTTTTGCTACAGCTTTTGTAATCTCTTTACTCACCGTTACTAAATCTGAAATATTTGCTAATAACGGCTGCGTTATATCTTCATGAACAACCATAGGAGATAACTCACTTAATCTATAGCACGCTGCTCTAATCATTCCATCAGTTAAAACTTTGGCATGTACTGCCACAGAACCAAGACCTAACCCAGGGAATATAAACGCATTATTACCTTGAGATATTCTATATTCTCTACCATTATATTCAACATCAGCAAAAGGACTCCCTGCTGCTATTAGAGCTTTTCCTTCAGTCCATTTAATAATATCTTCAGGTAAAGCTTCACAAAGTGATGTAGGATTTGACAACGGCATTATGATAGGATAATTGTTACACTCAGCCATTGTTTTAACAATTTCTTCTGTAAATGATCCTGGTTGACCAGAAGTACCAATTAAGATATCTGGTTTTGCATTTTTCACAGCTTCTGTCAAAGTTATATAATCAAAATCCTCAACATCCCATTTATCTATTTCATCACTTGTCTTAACAAAAGGTTTTTGCTCAGGAGTAATTCTTTTAGCTCTTAACTTATCACATACTAAACCATATCTATCAACTAGATAAATACTTTTTCTAGCTTGCTCAATTGTAATACCTGCTCTATCAGCTATCACATCAGCAAGTTGTCTAGCAATACCACAGCCAGCACTTCCTGCACCATAAATAATTATTTTAAGATCACAAATGCCGCCAATAGCTTCTTCTTCTGTCAATTCACCAGAATTAACTCTAATTGTCATTGCTGTTTTAATTGCAGCAATACAGTTAGCCGCAGCAACAATACCTGTACCTTCAATATCATCATTAAATGTACACAATCTTTCTTTATATTTCTCTAATATACGAGTAGCATTATCTCTACCTAAATCTTCCCAGTGTAAGAATACATTAGGGAACCTTGCTTTAACCTGAGTAACAAACTCTTCTATGAACTCATCGTATGTCTCACCAGAAACTCTTGGAAGACGCACCCCTAAATAACCAGGAGCAGCAAGAAGATCATCATTATTAGTTCCCATATCAAGCTGTACTGGTAAAACTCTAGCTGGATCTATACCACTAGCAGCAACATAAACCATAATTTTACCAATACTGATATTCATCCCACCAATACCTTGATCTCCAATACCAAGAACCGCCTCTCCATCTGTCACAAGAACAAGGTCAATACTGTTATACTCATATCTTTCTAGAATTTTAGGAATATGTCTTTTATGGTTAATTGATATGAAAAGACCATTTTGCTTCCTAAATTGACTACTATATTTCTGTACTGCCTCACCAACAGTAGGTGTATATATAATAGGCATTATTTCTTCTAAATTCTCACGCACAAAATGATAAAAAAGTGTTGTATTTAGATCATGTAGTCTATTTAAGAAAACATACTTTTCTAATGATGTTTGTTTAATGTTAAGCTGCTTTTTAACTCTTACTGCTTGCTCGTCCAAGCTCTCAACCTTTTCAGGTAGATAACCAAGTAGGTCAAATGCTATTCTTTCTTCTTGACTAAAAGCAACATCTTTATTCAAAACTCTATTATTGAGTAGTTGCCTACCTGTAAGATTTGTTTCAATTGCAAAAACCTTACCACTTTTATTTCGTAATTTTCTTATTCTCTTTACACGTCTTTCCATGACAAAACCACTTAAAAATATTTCACACAAATACAATAAAAAACTTCTAACTAATAAGTATCTAACAGTAGTTGCATTTTTTCAACAAAAAATGAATACTATTAGGTTATTATATTCCTTTAAAAAAAATAGCTTTAAACTATCTTCTTATAATGAAAATTAACACAAGCTTAAGAAAAGTTAAAAACTCTAAGCCTACAGCAGTAGCTATAGGATCTTTTGATGGTGTCCATTTAGGCCATCAAGCAATTATAAAAAAGTTGACATCTATTGCCAGAGAAAATCAGCTACAGCCTTATATTTTATTTTTTGAACCCTTACCAAAAGAATTTTTCCTTAAAGAAAACGCGCCAACTAGAATTTATGATTTTAGAAATAAAATCATAAATCTACATAATCTCGGTCTGGAAAATATTATATGCCAAAAATTCAACACTAACTTTGCTAATATTGAGGCTGAAGATTTTATAGAAAAATATTTGATAGAGAAATTAAATATAAAACATATTATCGTTGGCGATGATTTTAAATTTGGCAAAAAACGTAAAGGTGACTACGATCTTTTAAAAACATTTTCAACTAAATATAATTTCAAAGTCGATAAAATATCTACCCTAAATCTAGATAATCACCGCATTAGCAGCAGTCAAATACGTCAGGCTATTGCTGAGCATAATTTGGTTCAAGCTAGCAAACTTCTCGGAAGATCTTTAAAAATTAACTCAAGAGTTATACATGGGCAAAAAAACGGTAGAAAAATTGGCTTTCATACAGCAAACCAAAAATTACCAAAGAATTCTGCTCTTAAAGGCGTATATTTGACAAAAGTCCATTTTGATAATAACGAATGTTTTTATGGGATCTCCAACGCAGGAACTAGGCCTACTGTAGATGGTAAAAATAATCTTCTAGAGACACATATCTTTAATTTTGATAAGGATATTTACTCTAAACATATAACAACTGAGATAATAGAATTTATAAGACCAGAAAAAAAATTTAACTCTTTTGAAGAATTAAAATCTCAGATCTCTCAAGACATTAAGAAAGCAAAAAGTTTAATAACTACATTATAGACTATTAACATAATTACCTTTGTACATTATAATTTGTGCTTAAGTAATTTTTAAATTCTCAATAATTAACTATTTTAGATACCTAAGGAATTCAAATGAGTGACTATAAAGACACATTAAACCTTCCAAAAACATCTTTTTCAATGAAAGGTAACTTAGCCAACAAAGAACCAATGATTCTTAACAAATGGGAAAAACAAGGTATTTATAAAAAAATTAGAGAACATTTTGCTGGACGTGATAAATTTGTTCTTCATGATGGACCTCCATATGCAAATGGTAGTATACATGTTGGTCATGCTGTAAATAAGATTCTAAAGGATATAATTGTAAAATCTAAAACATTAAGTGGTTACGATGCCCCTTATATTCCAACTTGGGACTGTCATGGACTTCCAATTGAGCTACAAGTTGAGAAAAAACATGGTAAAGCTGGTCAAAAAATCTCTGAAAACTCTTTTAGAAAAGAGTGTCGTAAATACGCAAAAAAACAAGTTGAGATACAAAAGAAAGACTTTAAAAGGCTTGGAGTTTTAGGAGAATGGGAACAACCATACCTAACGATGAACTTTGACTACGAAGCTAATATGATTAGAACATTAGCTAAAATAGTAGAAAATGGTCATTTAAGTAAAGGGTTCAAACCTGTACATTGGTGTACTGACTGTGGATCAGCTCTAGCTGAAGCTGAAGTTGAATATGCAGACAAAGTCTCTCCTGCTATTGATGTGAAATTCAAAATCAAAGACCAAGATAAACTGGCTAAAGCATTTGGATTAGATTCTTTAAATCATGAAGCCTTCGCTATTATTTGGACAACTACTCCATGGACATTGCCAGCTAACCAAGCTATAGCCGTTCGTAATGACTTAAACTATAGCTTAATTATGATAGATGATTTCTATATAATCCTTGCGGAAAATCTAGCTGAGCAAACACTAAAAAGATATGCTATAGAAGATGCTAAAATAGTAGCTTCAACTACAGGTGAAAAGTTAGTAGGAATTATAGCTGAGCATCCTTTTTATAGTCGTCATGTACCAATCTTACACGGTGAGCATGTAACTGATGATTCCGGTACTGGTATGGTTCATACAGCTCCTACACATGGTGTTGAAGATTTTGCTCTAGGTAAAGAACACAATCTATCTATGGAAATTTTTGTCAAAGGAAATGGCTGCTACAGTGAAAATACTAAACTATTTGCTGGTGAATTTATTTTCAAAGCCAATGATAGAATTGTCGAGCTTTTAGGTGAGAAAAAGCGTTTAATGAACTTTGATAAAATTAAACACAGCTACCCTCATTGCTGGCGCCATAAAACTCCACTTATGTTTAGAGCTACTCCTCAATGGTTTATTAGCATGGAAAAAGAAGGTTTACGTGATAAAGCGTTAAAGGCTATTAGCGAAACAAATTGGGCACCTAGCTGGGGGCAAGCTCGTATAGAAGGAATGGTCAAAGATAGGCCTGACTGGTGTATATCTCGCCAAAGAACTTGGGGAGTACCTTTACCGTTATTTATTCACAAAGAAACTGAAGAGCTGCATCCAAACACTATAGAAATACTTCACAAAGTAGCAGAAAAAATAGAAAAAGGTGGTATTGAAGCATGGTTTAATGCTGATGATAGCGAGTTTATATCTGAAACAGACAAGTATAAATCTGTAAAAGATACTCTTGATGTTTGGTTTGATTCTGGCTCATCTAGCATGTGTATTTTAGATATCGACAAACGCCTAAGCTACCCTGCTGACTTATACCTAGAGGGTTCTGATCAACACCGTGGCTGGTTCCAAACATCATTATTAGTTGGTATGTCAGCTAAAGGTAGCCAACCATATAAAGAAGTCTTTACACATGGTTTTGTAGTGGATGAGCATGGCCGTAAGATGTCGAAGTCGTTAGGAAATGTAACATCTCCTCAAGATATTTATAACACGCTTGGCGCTGATATATTACGTCTTTGGACAGCTTCAACTGATTATAAAAGTGAAATGGCAGTATCTGATCAGATTCTAAAAAGAACCGCTGATACTTATCGTAGATTACGTAATACAGCTAGATTCTTGTTATCAAACCTAAATGGTTTTAACCCTGAAACAGATATTATCGAATTTGATGAGCTAGTTAAACTAGACCAATGGGCTATTGCTAAGGCTAAAGAATTCCAGGATAAAATCATCGATGCTTATGAGAAATATCAAACTCATACAGTAGCTCAGTTAATACATCACTTCTGCTCTGTTGAAATGGGAAGTTTCTATTTAGATATTATTAAAGATAGACAATACACTGCAAAAGCCGATGGTCATCCACGCAAATCAGCACAAACAGCAATCTATCATATTGTACATGCATTAGTTAGATGGATGTCTCCGATATTATCATATACTGCCGATGAAATATGGCAAGCAGTACCAAAAACAACTGACTTACCAATACAGCTGTGTGAATGGTATACAGAACTTGAATCATTTGATTCGAATGATGAGCTAAATCTAGACTTTTGGACTAAAATACAAGAGATACGTTCAGAAGTTAACAGGGTATTAGAGATCAAAAGAAATGAAGAGATTATTAAAGCATCACTAGAAGCACAAATAACTCTATATGCAGATCAAGAGAAATATACTCTTCTTAGTAAACTACAAGATGAGCTTAGATTTTTATTAATATCTTCTAAAGCAAACTTAAGGCCTCTAGAAGAGAAATCAGATAATTCAACTGAATCTCACATCCCAGGTTTATTTATTGATATTGATAAAGTAGAAGAACCTAAATGTGAAAGATGTTGGCATCGTAGCTCTAGTGTTGGTGAAAATGATGAATATCAAGATATTTGTAGTCGTTGTGTTGAAAATATTACGACTGAAACTGGAGAATCTCGTGAGTTCGCTTAAACCTAAAATAAAATACTTTATCTTAGCAATTATCATTATAGCTACTGATTTATATACAAAATATCTTGCCAATACCTCTTTGGAATTTGCTCAACCAGTCAAAATAACTAGCTTCTTTAACTTTACTCTTTTATATAATCATGGAGCGGCATTTAGTCTTTTAAGTAATGATCAAACGTCATGGCAAATGATTATGTTTTCAATAATTTCATTAATAGCAGCTATTGTTCTTGTTTATCTAATTATCAAACAACCTACTGATGCAAAACTTAACCTATTTTCGTTCTCACTTATTTTAGGTGGTGCTCTAGGTAATTTCTATGACCGCGCATTTAGAGGATATGTTATTGATTTTCTTGATTTTCATATTGGTGGCTATCATTGGCCATCATTTAATATAGCTGACTCTGCTATTACATGTGGGGTTATATTACTAATATTAGCATCATTATTTAGTAAGAAAAATTTATAAAGTTTTCTTATAATCATTATAGAATTTGCGAGCTTTAAATTTATTTCCTCCATAAGAAATATTATAAACTGTCTGTTGTAAGCGAGTATTCTGTTGCATTAATACACCTATATATTTAAGATCTGGCATAGGCTTATTAACCTCAGCAATCACAGTTGCTGTCAAAGGAAGCTTTTCGTTAGACATAATAGTATAGCCATTATCTTTTAGGTAACTAATTAGTTTGTCATATCTTTTATCAAAATCATCACTACCTTTAAGATTAATAATTTGATCTGGATAGTTAGCAACTAAAAAATTAATACCCTCGACACTATTTGTATGTTTTGAATATTCAACAGGTTTAACTTCACCATACCTTGTTAGCTTTTTATAGTGATCAATATTATCCTGTATACCATCCTCTACGGTAGAACAGGAGCTAACAGCAAATGAAACTAAGCAAATTGCTAAAATTTTCTTATTCATATTATTTGAAGAAACATATCTAATACTATTAATTATAACGATAAAGCCTATTTTTTAATACTATTATCAATCCAAATAAATCATAAAAGCTTTTAATTTACGAGTGAAATTATTTATAATATAACACCTAAAACAAAGATCATAAACTATACTAACAAATGTCAAAAGCCGCAAATACAAAACGCTGGATGCAAGACCATACTTCTGACTTTTACGTTAAACAAGCCAATAAGTTAGGCTATCGTAGTAGAGCAAGTTTCAAAATCCTTGAGATACAAGAAAAATATAAGATTTTTAAATCAAACATGTTTGTAGTTGATCTTGGAGCTGCTCCAGGAGGATGGTCTGAGCAAATTGTAAAATATATTGGTAATAATGGTAAACTTATAGCTCTTGATCTACTAGATGTGACTCCTATAGCTGGAGTTGACTTTATTCAAGGTGATTTCTCAAGTGATGAAACTTATGAAAAATTAAATAACCTTGTTAATGGACAAAAAATCGATTGTATCGTCTCAGATATGGCACCGAATCTAAGTGGCAATAAAACCTCAGATCAAGCAAAATCAATATACCTTTTAGAACTAGCCTTAGATTTTGCAAACACCAACCTTAAAGCAAATGGCTCATTCGTAGCAAAAATCTTCCAAGGGCAAGGAAGTGATGAATACTTGAAGCTAGTTAAAGAATCTTTCACTAAAGTAATACAATTTAAACCTAAATCTTCAAGACCAAAATCAAGAGAGTTTTATATAGTAGCAAGTGGCTTTAAAGGATAACTTTTCTCAATCAAAAAAATCTAAGATAGAAGTTTTTTATCATCATAATAAGGTTTTGTGATCTTCTTCCCTAAATACAGAATAGACACATATACTTTAGAATTAAACTCTATTCGTCAATTTTATATTAATTAGCATCAATATTTACTTTTTAGACAATAATTGTGGCTTTAGGTGCGCTGATCATTATTATCTGTAAAGGTTTAACTGATTAGAAAAGTTGATGTTAAAGTGATAATAATTAACTTTCTCTGAGAGCTAAGAGAATTACTAAACATTATACTTCCACAATTCAAACATCCTATTAGCCACGACCTTATTAGCTTTTGCTGTTGGATGACAATAGTCCCAGCATAAATATTTATCAGGATCACCTAGAATCTCTATATCATACTGAATATTACCTAATGAGTCTGCACCACCATAGCTGTCTATACAAGCATCGGTAACATTCTCAAAACCATACTTTACAGGATTATCTATGCATTCATTCAATAATGTAAAAAAGTCAAAAAGCTTAAGATTTACCTCTGGAAAATACATCTGTAGGTCTGCGACTCTATTTCTTAGTAAACCATTTTGTAAATTAATGTTTAGTTGCAAATAAGATTTAAAAAATTTACCTACCCAGTTAGATAAGTACTCTTTATATGCAGGAGCTCTTGTTACATCTGGAATATTCCAAACTATTATATTTTTTGCTCCCATCTTAATAGCTTTTCTAATTATTTTTTTTAAATCTCTAGCAACTCTAAGCTTTGCTGTCAGATTTATATATGGTATCTCATTATAAACAGTAAACATAAAGTTATTAGCGCCACCATTTATAATAACCATATCATCATTAGCAAACCTGCCCTCTTCATTCTCAAATCTTGCTAATTGCTCAGATACAGCAAATGCATGGTGCTTAAGTAGAGAAGATGGGTTTGGACCATGTGTTAATGCTCCACCTATTGCATAATTTTTATGCTTTACTTGATCTGACTTTTGTTCTTTAGTGATCAGCTCTGCTAAATACTCAGTCGAAACAAGTCCATTAGAGAATCTTCCTTCTAAATAAGGTTTTCCGGGAATATCAAGAGTTTTAATAATATTACCATTATCTAAAAGACTATCTCCAAAAACTACAAGTCTATTTATATTCATATTTTCACTGATCCTTATATTCAAAAAAATTAGCCATCCAATGAGCCATTATCAAACTATTATCTCTTATTCTTAAACTCTCTAAAGCATGTTGAAATTCATTCTTAATATCATCTTGATATTCTTTTATTAAAGCATGATTATGGACTTTTAACATCTCTGGATGTGCTTGAATTCCTAAAATATGATTATTGATACAAAACATTTGTACTTTACAATAATCACTAGTACTTATAAGCTCCGCACCTTCAGGTAATTCTACAACCATGTCTTGATGATAAAATAGCAAACTTAAATAATTATGAAATGGATTCATCCAGGGTCTCTTAGTTAGAACCTTAACATTTCTAACTCCCACTGCAAAACCTTTAGGTCCACGCTCAACTCTGCCACCTAAGGCTTGAGCTAATATTTGATGCCCAAAACATATTCCTATTATTTTCTTGTTTTTATTATATAGTTTTACTATTTCAGACTTTAGCTTAGTTATCCACGCTAAATTATCAAATGCTGTTGCTTTACTACCTGTTATTATAAAACCATCATAAATATCATAACTTTCAGGATATTCCTGCTCTGTTACATCAAAAATATCCAAATCAACAACTACTGATAGTTTAAAAAATAGATTAGCAAACATATCTGGATAATTTCCCCCTGAAACTACCCTTCTATGTTCAGGTATGTGATCTGTTTGTAAAATTGCGATTTTCATTTTTGTTATCTTTATAACTCTATTTTATTAATGCTTCAAATAATATTTTTTTAAATTCTTCTGTAATCTCAAAACTATATGTATGTGCTTTTCCGCCTAAACGAGAGCCTTTTATTTTTAGCAAATTATTATCTTTAGTAATATCTTTAATACTGATCACATCTGATTTTGAGTCATCCAAAATTTCAGCTTTACGTTTCCAATTATCTCTATATCTTGTAATTGCAGTACGATAAGATCCTGAAATCTTATTTTCTAAAGCTCTTTGAACAAACTCTTGTGCTCCTTGAGGAATTTCTTCAGCAAATTTCTTTAACTCATAAAGAGTTCTTACATCATCAATAATCCCTTTGTTTGATAACTCACGAATATTATCATCTGAATCAGAAATTTTAAGACGCATAGAAATCCAGCTATTATCTCTACCTAAGATTTTAGCGATATCAGATTTCTTCATTTGTTTATTATCTATTAAATCTTTTAAAGCATCTGCCTCTTCAAAAGGTGAGACACTTTCACGCTGATCATTCTCTAAAAGTTGTAAAAGTACAATACTAGCATCAGATTCATCTTGTCTAACTATACAAGGGATTGTCGTAAGGCCTGCTTCTTTACTTGCTAAATACCTTCTTTCTCCTGCTATGATATAATGTAAACCATCATCTTTTTTAGTCGTAACAATAATTGGTTGTATAACACCATTTTCTTTGATACTTTTGGCTAATGAGTCAATATTTTTAAAAGTTTTACGTGGCTGATCTTTATCTGGCTGAACAATATTTAGAGGCAACTCAAAAAGCTGACCTACCTTACTAGCCTGCTCATTTAGCTCTTGTAGCTGCATAGCTCTGAGCATATCTTTTTTCTCTTGAGCTACAGTATCATGAACTTTTTGATTAACTTTACGATTCATTAAAGATACTTTCTTAGCCATTATTTTTCTCCAAAGAATTCAGTTATCTCTCTAGCAAGCTTTTTAACTTGTACATGGACTTTGCTCTGCTTTGCATAATCACCAATATATAAGCCTTCTGCTTCAGATTCTATAAACTTGACACTTTGAGAAACGTAAGCTTCAAAAAAATTACCATCCTCTTCAAAAAAGTCCATCAAACTTTTTGACATATTAGATTGCATTTGCACTCTATTGGCAAAAAACTTATATGGCTTATCTGCAGTTAAAGCTAAATCCTTAGCTTCAATAAGTCCAGATAGATCCATGCCACTAGGAGAACATGGGATAACTACCAAATCAGATAATAAAGCCGATTTTAAGGCTGCTGTTTGAAAGTTTGGTGGTGTATCAATAACAATATAGTCCAAACCTGTTTTTAGCTCAGAAACTTTCTCACGGACAGTTTTCTCATCTAAATTATAGACAAAGCCTTCCGAATTATCGTTTTTCGTCATCCACATATATGCATCAGGCTTATCTTTGTCCATATCTATTATAGCAACTTTATAGCCTAACTCTTTCAATCCGCAAGCAATATTTATAGCTGTCGTAGTTTTTCCAGAACCACCCTTCTGTTGAAGCAAAGAAATCACTTTTGCATTTTTTTGACTCATCTTTTTAACCTTAATAAATATATAACTTATTTTATTTATATAAAATACTTAAAGAATTATAGTCTATATTTGTTCGCTATAAAACCAACTTTTGTACATTAGCTATTGATAAGCGAGATGTTTTCTTATATTTTATTAGATCACTGACGAGTGTTTCAAATACTCTTTTTATAAAAAAATTCATTCTAAAGGTTAAAAATGGCAAAAAACTTAGTAATTGTAGAGTCTCCAGCAAAAACAAAGACTATAAAAAAATATTTAGGAAGTGACTTTGATATCTTAGCATCTTTTGGGCATGTGCGTGAAATACCATCAAAAGATACTTCTATAGATGTAAATGATAATTTTAAAATTAAATTTACAACTAGCGATAGAAGTAAAAAACATTTAGATGCGATCAAAAAAGCCGCTAAAACTGCAGATAGTATCTATCTAGCTACCGATCCAGATAGAGAAGGTGAGGCAATATCATGGCATGTTAAAGAAGTTTTGAAAAATGCACGCTTACTTAAAGATAAGAATGTTTATAGAGTTAGCTTTAACGAAATTACAAAGTCTGCTGTTACTAATGCTATAGATAATCCTAAAGAGCTCTCTATGGACTTAGTAAATGCACAAAAAGCACGTCAAGCTTTAGATTTCTTAGTAGGCTTTAACTTATCTCCGCTACTATGGCGTAAAATAACAAGTGGACTATCTGCAGGAAGAGTTCAAAGTCCCGCACTAAGAATGATTGTTGAGCGTGAAATAGAACGTGAAAATTTTGTCAAAAAAGATTACTGGAGCCTAACAGCTGACACCTTCAAAAAGAAAAAAATTCTTGCTAATTTAATAGAATTTGATAATTCAAAGGTTGAGCAATTCACATTCACTAAAGACCAAGATGCAGAAACTGCAAAAGATACTATCTTAAAAGATGCTAATGGTTTTTTAATCGTTGATGGAATTACTGAGAAGAAAACCAGAAGAAATCCTTATCCTCCATTTATAACATCCACATTACAACAAGAAGCATCTAAAAAACTTGGTTTCACTGCAAAAAGAACTATGTCTACAGCTCAGAAATTATATGAAGGTATAGATCTAGGAAATGGTGAATCTGTAGGTCTTATCTCATATATGAGGACTGACTCAACAAACCTTTCTAATGATGCTTTAAATGATATTAGAAGTTTTATTGAATCAAAATATGATAAAGATATGTTACCAGCAAAACCTAGAGTTTTTGGTAAGAAATCACAAAATGCTCAAGAAGCTCACGAAGCTATTCGTGTAACTGCTGCAAACAGAACTCCTGAATCAATAAAGCAACGCCTAACAGCTGATGAGTTTAAGCTTTATAGCTTAATTTACAATAGAACTATAGCTTCTCAAATGAAGCATGCAACATTAAATAGCACTTCTATTGATTTAATTACTGAAAATAATAAACATAAATTTAGAGTTACTGGAACTGTTATCGTTGATGCTGGATTCTTAAAAATCTATAACGTTGAGAAAGATGAAGATGACAAAGACTCTGATGATGAAATAACTTTACCTAAGTTTGAAAAAGGTGAGAAGATAAAGCTTAATGATGTACTCGTTAAAGCTCATTCAACAGAGCCACCTCCTCGTTATACGGAAGCTTCCTTAGTCAAGGCTTTAGAAAAATATGGCATTGGCCGACCATCAACATACGCAACCATTATCTCCACGCTACAACAAAGAGAATACGTTGAAGTTGAGAAGCGTCGTTTTATCCCTACAGATAAAGGCCGTATTGTAAATAAATTCTTAACAGAATACTTTAAGAAATACGTTGAGTATTCATATACTGCTGGTCTAGAAAAAGAGCTTGATGAAATTGCTCATCATAAGAATGATTACTTAAATGTTTTAAATAGTTTCTGGCATCCTTTTATTGAGAAGATAAATAAAATCTCAGAAGATGTCTCACGTAAAGATGTTGTCACAGAAGAGCTTGATGAAGACTGCCCTGAGTGTGGTAGTAAGTTGTCTTCTCGTTTAGGTAAGAATGGTAGATTTATTGGTTGTACTAACTATCCAACTTGTAAATATACCCGTCGTGTTGATAGTGATGGCAAAGAAATCGAAAAAGAAGAGCCTACTATAGTTGAAGGTAGAAAATGCCCTGAATGCGAATCTGATTTACATATCAAACAAGGACGCTATGGTAAGTTTATAGGTTGTTCTAACTATCCAAAATGTAAACATATGGAGCCACTAGAAAAGCCAAAAGATACCGGTGTAATTTGTCCTAAATGTAATAAGAATAATATTGTTGAAAAAAAATCACGTAAAGGTAAAGTCTTTTATGCTTGTTCAGGATTCCCTAAATGTAAGAATGCCTACTGGTATCCTCCAATAAAAGAACCCTGCCCTAAATGTAACTCTCCGATTCTTTTACATAAGACAACTAAAAAAGATGGTGAACAAAAAGCATGTCCTAATACAGAATGTGATTATGCTGTACCTTTCGAAGATAGTAAATAACATCTAACACCATAATTAAAATCTATTCTATAGCAAGTTCTTTAATAATAAACTCTTTTAGATATATTTCAGAGACTTTAACCTTATGCTGAATATATATAGTTAATCCGAATGACTTATGTAAAATAAAACCTGTCATTCCGGGCTTGATCCGGAATCTCCCAAAGTAAAGAGATCCTGAATCAAATTCAGGATGACTGCATAAAAGTACACAATACAATCGGATTGACTATATATTTATTTCAGTATCTGATAAAAGTTATTAATTTTATTAAGTTCTTAAAATGAGTTTAAGATGACTGAGTATAATAAATTTGATGCTGAATTAAATCCACATTGGTGGAAAAATGATAGGTAAAATAACTATACAGAATAAACTAGCAATTATAGCTAGACTAATTATTAAATAGCTAATCTTTGATATATTTATATTATCTATAGTTTGTATTTTACTGGCAAATATAGATAAACAAAATCCAAATACAAAGACACAACCAAATAATCCTAATGAAGTTTTAAACATCGCATTTAACATCCCATCTATCATGCCAGCTGTTAGCATCATTATAAATATAAGATGATAAGGGTTTGAGCATATTTCTACTCTATTTTTAAATAAGTTTTTAACACTTGTAATAATAACTGTTGCTGCTGCTATAAATGCAGGTATGCCCCACTGTGACCATATTTCAAGTAATAAATTATGAGGGTAGCCATGCTGTTGGTATTTTGTAACAGCTATATAGTTCCATTGTCCAATACCTGTTAAAGGATGATTAATCCCAACCCAAAAAGCCTCATTCCATAAACCAAGTCTACCACTAGCACCAGTTCGCAAGAGATCTTCGGTTGAAGTTATTCCTGAATGTACATTTGCCATAATGAAATTAGTATAAAATAGATCAAGTAAAAAACCACAAATTAATGCAGATATTAGCAGTGTAAAAGCTAATCTAAAATACTGGCGCGCAAAAATAAAAAGTAATGGTAGTATCACTATATATTCTGCAAATATTGTTCTAAATGCATGATTAATTAATATAAACCAAGAAAGAGTTAAAGCAATAAATGCACCAATTTTATATATAGGTCTTAGATCAACAAACCATGGTAAAAGCAGAAGTGGTAAAAACCAACTAAAATAATTATCTAAAAAACGGGGATTTAAACAGTTATACATATACAATAAAACTTTCTGTATATTTCCTGCTATAGCTGGACCATATACAGAATAGTTAGCTAGAGATAGCTGCAAGAATAAAGCCCCGCCAAAAAATATTAGTGACAATAATATAATAGTAAAGAAAACTTGTATATTTTTAGTATTATCCCTGATATGAGTTGCTATAAATAAAACACAAAAAAATTGCAAAAACGTTACCGCGACACCTTTAAAGGCTATTGATGGTGATATAGCAAAAGCTGACGAAATAATTCCAAATATAAAAAATATAGCTATCGCATATTGAATCAATTTAGAGAAACTTTTAAATAATTCTATTACCTTTGACAATAACTGTTTATTGAGTAAGATCGCAGCACTTGCGATACAAAGGCTATAATAAAAAATATAATATCTATCTATAAATAGATAAAGATTCACCGAACGCAGGTCATTAAAATACTTACCTTTTTCTCCAGCTATAGACATTATATTTAACGTTGTAAAATGCATAAATGGCATTAAAAATACAATGAATATAGCTACTGCCAAAAAGTAAAAAACACAATCACTATATGTTATTCTTTGCAAGAATTGCTTCATTACTATTATTTCCAAATTAAAAGATTTATTAATCTAATAGTTTAGCAAAAATATAGACTTTATTCTTTGAAAAGATTAGAAATTTTAGTTACTTAATAGAGACAGAACCTTTAGCTAAAGTAGAATTATCTGATTTATTAACAATTGTTGCCGTCCACTTTCCTTGACAAACTTTACCATCACTAAGAACACTTTGACTATCACTTGTAAGATCTTGAGTATCTTTAAACTTAGTGATTGGAAATGAAGTACTATAACATTTAGTATCTTTAGGTGCTGACCATGTTAGGTAAATTGTCCCTTGAGGCGCACCATTCCAGTTTGTAACAATCTTAGCATCAATTTCATGAGTCTTAGGTTTGTATTTCAAATTTACTGTTGATGTTGGTTTATCTACAGCTAAATCCTCGCCATCTTGGTCTGGATTATCTAATTGATCATCAGGATTAACTTTTACTGAGTCATCAGAGCCATATAACCCACTAATAAAAGAACTATAAGATTTACTAAAAGAATGATAAGTATCACTACAACCAGCTAATCCTAAAACCATTATACAAAGCGCTATTTTCTTCATTAATTTTCACCTATTTTTCCAATCTACTAATATTTATTTTATTATCTATTTTCTTTCTAAATTCTCTCAAACTACTGTTTTGTTCAAGATCATCTTCTTATCTATACAATTACTAAATCATAAATACAAAGAAACATACTAAGTAACAAAATATTTTTCATAAAGATTTAATTAGTTTCTAATATAAGCTATATTTTAACACTTGCTCAAAGCAAGTAAAGAATATTAGCAACTATAAAGAGTAAAATCAGACTATTTATTATCTGCTTTTAATTGACTGATTTGCTGAGATATTTTAGAAGCCTCATTTGCCTGAGTTTGTGAAGTTACTTTTAGATCATCTATTTTAGCTTGATACTCATTAGCCTGAGCTCTATATTTATTTATTTTTTCATCTAATTTTGCTTTATCTAAAGTTTTTTGTACTAACTCTTTATTTACTGCAATAGCACTACTATTATTAGGATCTTTAAACTGAGAATATGCTGCTTTTAAATCACTAATATCAGTAGTCATAGCATCTGATTTCTTCTGTAGAGCATCGGCTTGTTTTCTATATGCAACCACTTTAGCACTATATGCCTCAGTATTAGCTAAGTTTTGTGAAGCTTGCTGATTTAATTGCTTCTGTGTTTGTTGCAACTGCTGCATTTGCTTATCTGCATCTGATGCACAAGATGTTAATATAGTAGCTGCTGCTAAAACTATTGATGCTGATATAATTTTATTCATAAATTTCAAGTCCAATAAAACAAATTATTTATTTACACTATACCAAAATATTAGGCAAAAAGACAAGAAAATAGATTTTAATTGATAAGATAAAAATTTTAGAAAGATTAAACAGTTATAGAGTCAGTAGCTATTACATTTTTATCAAATACTACATTTGCTGTCCATGTACCGTGACAATACTTATTACCTTGTTTAATTTCAACTGAAGCCCAAGTTTTATCTTTCTTATCACTATACTTAGTAATTGGGAAGCTAGTATTATAGCACTTAGTATCTTTAGGTGCTTGCCATTGCAGTTTAACACTTCCTTGAGGATTATTGTTATATGTAGTATATATTGTTGCAACAATTTGATCTTGAGTATTTTTCTTAAGACTAATTGTAGCTGTTGGCGCAGCCGAAGCAGATGCTACTGCTTCTTTAGTAGTAGCAGTTTCTTGAGCTTTATCTTGTGTAGCCGGCTGATTTTGCGAATCTTTCGCATCTTTATCGCTATCTAGACCTAATGTTGAGCAACTAGCAAGACCAATAACAGCTAAAGAAATTGCGCTTAACTTAACTATATTCTTCATAAATAACACTCCTTTAAGTAGCTTTATATTTTTTAACACTCAATAACATTATAACAACAATCAAAAGGAAACACACAAGTTATTTAACTAAATAACTATACAGCTAACATTGCGATTTTCATTGACTAAAAGGTTGTATGTTTTACATGCAGCATCACTTGCCATAAAATCAACACTTTTACCATTTTTAGCTAACTCTGCTATTATCTGTACTGGTGGTATAACCTGTGTTTTACCAGTCCCTATAATTACAACTTCCGGATCACTCTTAAGGATAAGCTCTAAATGGCTTTTCTTAATATCTTTAACTTCACTAATCTTGTCTTTATAGTCAAGAACCTCTGTTGAGGATAAAATAAGAGGATAGTTATATTCACCAACATTAAGTCTAAACTCACCATCGATATATTCTTTAAAAAAAACTGGTGCGGTTATTTTTTCTTCTTGTAAAGTCATCATAGTAAAAAAACCTTGATTATAATAATATAGTTATCATATATAAAATTATAACTTATCAATATCATATCTAAACAATATTTTAAGGTGATTATGAATTCAATAACTCAAAATACCGATTTACCTAATCTTTCACAATTTAAAGTAGATGAAGTAAAACCTGCAATAGACTCTTTATTAGAAATAGCAGATAAAAATTTAAAACAAGCTTTAGAAACCAAGGAACCAAACTGGAACACATTATTAAATTTAGAAGAAAATGATGAAAAAATTACCCAAGCATTTTCTTCTATTTCACACATGAATGCTGTTTGTAATACTAAAGAGCTTCGTGAAAGTTATGAATATGCTATAGCTAAACTGACTGAGTTTTATACAAAAGTTGGACAAAACAAAGAACTGTACAATTTATACAAGCAAGTTCAGAACCAACAGCTTGATAAAGAGCAAGCGCAAGCAGTACGTAAAGCTATAGTTAGTTTTGAGCAATCAGGTGTAAATCTTGATGAGTCTAAAAGAAAAAGGCTACAAGAAATATCTCAAGAATTAGCACAACTAAGTTCTAAGTTTGAAAATAATGTTTTAGATGCAACAATGGATTGGATATATTCCACAAGTGATGAAAAAGAGCTTAAAGGTTTATCCAGCAACACTATTGAAGCTGCAAAAGCTAAAGCAAAACAGAAAGAGCTAAATGATGTATACGCTTTTGGTATTGATATTCCAACATATCTTGCAGTTTTACAACAAGCAGATGACAGATCTCTAAGAGAAAAATTCTATAAAGCATACTGTTCAAGAGCATCAAAAGAAGCTGAGAATAAGAACTTTGATAATGATGAAGTAATAGAGCAAATACTCAAACTACGTATTGAGAAATCAGAAATTTTAGGTTTTAAAAACTATGCCGAGAATTCTCTTTTCACAAAAATGGCAGAGACTCCAGAGCAAGTCTTAGCACTTCTAAATAATCTTTTAGAAAAATCCACTCCACAAGCAAAAAAAGATCTTAACGAACTGCGTAGATTTGCTGAGGACGCTGGCTTAGTTGACGGACTACAACCTTGGGATACAGCATACTATTCTGAGAAACTTAAAAAAGCCAAGTTTGACTTTACAGAAGAGGAGCTAAGAGAATATTTTCCTCTAGAAAAAGTTCAACAAGGTTTATTTACTATACTTAATAAAATATACGGTTTAGAAATACGCGAAAATACAGAATATGCCAAGTATATAGATGAGCAGCAAACTTTTGATTTTTATAAAAATAATGAATATATTGGTAGTATAATTTGTGATCTTTTTGCTAGAGATAATAAACGCGGTGGTGCATGGATGGATGGATCGCGTACAGCATTTATTGACTCAGCCAACCAAAAACAAAAGCCTGTTGCTTATGTTAACTGTAATTTCCTTGCTCCATCAAAAGATGGTGCTAACTTAACTCATAACGATGTTGTTACACTTTTTCATGAGTTTGGTCATGCTTTACACCATATATTATCTCAAGTTAGTATACCATCTATTTCTGGTACAAATGGTGTTGAGTGGGATGCTATCGAACTGCCAAGTCAATTCATGGAGAACTTCTGTTGGAGTGAAGAAGGTCTAGAGTTAATGTCTGGCTCTCGTGATGGCAAAGAGTTAACTAAAAAGCAAATAGACAAACTTGTTGGTACAAGAGAATTCCATGCGGCTTTAATGATGGTTAGACAACTTGAATTTGCTATCTTTGATATGAATATTCACTATAAAAAACTAACAACAGTGGCAGATGTCCAAAGCGAGTTAGACAGTGTAAGAGAAAAAATAAATCTAATAAAAACTCCTAGCTATAATAAATTCCAAAATGGATTTTCACATATTTTTGCTGGAGGATACGCAGCTGGATACTATAGCTATAAATGGGCAGAGATACTATCATCAGATGTTTTCTCTCGTTTTGAGGAGGAAGGAATTCTTAGTGATAAAGTTGGCCAAGATTTACTTGAAAATATTATCTCAAAAGGTTCATCACGTGATGCTATGGATAACTTTGTAGCATTCATGGGTCGCAAGCCTAGTGAAGAGGCACTACTTAGACATAGTGGAATTAGTTAGCTGTAAATTTAACTGTCATTTCGGACTTGATCCGGAATCCTTTGACTAATGGTTAAGACTATAAAGGTTCTACCTGTGTAGGAATGACATAAAAAACTTCATAATAAAATACAACACATATTGTTCTATCACTACAAAAATAATCAAGTATGAATAAAACTAAGACAGAAATTGGCAACAAAGCAGAATTACAGGCCTGTAAATTCTTAAACTCTCAAGGTTTGAAAATTATAGATCAAAATTTTAAAGCTCTACCGTATGGCGAAATTGACATTATTACTTTAGATAAAAATATTCTGATTTTTGTTGAGGTTAAATATCGTAGCAAAACTAAATTTGCTAAAGCTGAAGAGATGCTTACTTATAGCAAACAACAAAAACTTATAAATACAGCAAATATATTCTTACAGCAAAATCCCAACTATGAAAATTATGAATGTCGCTTTGACTTAATTGCTATAAATGAAAGTGATATTAACTGGATTAAAAATGCTTTTGGTGTAATGTAAAACTTATAAACCACTACAAAGATTAGTAAAGCTACCTGTTACAAAAGAAGCCTTTTCACTTAATAACCATAAAATAGCTTCTGCAACCTCTTCAGGTTTGCCCCCTCTATTCATTGGTAAAGTTTTAGCAATCCTATCAACTCTATCAGGCTCTCCGCCATCTGCATGAATATCTGTATAGATAAAACCAGGCCTGACACAATTTACACGTATACCATCGGCAGCAACTTCTTTAGCAAGTCCAGTCGTTAGAGTATCAATAGCACCCTTAGAAGCTGCATAATCAACATATTCAAATGGAGCGCCTTTTCTAGAGGCTCCGGATGAGACATTTACTATTTGCCCCACTTTGACCACCTTTAGCTTTAGACATCCTAACTATTGCTTCCTTACAACAGTAAAAATGACTCATGATATTTGTATTAATAACAGTTTTAATACGCTCTCCACTCATTTCCATTAAAGGCATTTTAGTTTTTAAAATACCGACATTATTTACTAGATGAGTAATAGTTCCCATTTCACTATCAATTGTTTTAAATAGTTTTGAAACTTCTTTCTCATTAGAAACATCAGCCTGTATAGCAATACATCTAGCACCAGTTTCTAAAATTTCATTTCGAACTTTAAAAGCTGAGGACTCATCATTTAAGTAATTAATACATACAGAATACCCCTCTCTTGCTGCTTGAATTGCTGTAGCAGCTCCGATACCTCTACTTGATCCAGTAATTAGTAAAACTTTGTTATCCATATTCATACTAAGTTTTTCTATGGTTATTAAAGAATATACATAAACTTAGTTTTTTGAAATATATTAATGAGAAATAAAATTGAAGTAGACTGTTACTTCTATGGGATTATGCTAGATAACGTATTAGTTAAAGTTCTTCAGAAAGAGCAATTAGCTTCTTAGCCTGTAAAAGCTGATATTCATCAGTTTCATCATTAAGGTTAAGATTTAAATGTCCTACTTTACGCCCTTTTCTAGGCTCTTTGTTATAATTATGGATTTTAACTCTATCTAAAGATGATAAATCTTTTGTCGATGGCATACCACCTATACAATTTAGCATCATCGTTCTTCTACTTGTAGTATCACCTAGAATTAATCCAGCTATAGCTCTTACATGATTTTCAAATTGTGATGTAACTGCTCCATCTATGCTCCAGTGACCACTATTATGCACTCTAGGAGCTATTTCATTGACAATCAACTCATCACCTTTGACAAAAAACTCAATCGCAAGCGTACCAACATAACCAAACTCTTTAACTAAAGTCTTTGCAACTTGCTGAGCTTTTACTTCTAAAACATCATTTTCAAAAGGTGCTTCTGACACAACTATTATACCTTGCTTATGAGTATTTTTAGCTAAGGGATAAAACGCAATATTACCTTTAATATCAGCTGTACATATTTGAGAAACTTCATAATCAAAATTAACAAAAGCCTCATATATAAGACCATCTGGTGCATCTTTTAAAGCATTCCAAGCTTTGGCAACATCATCTTGCGATTTAATTACAAACTGACCTTTACCATCATAGCCAAATCTACGTGTTTTAACTATAGCTGGTAATCCATGTTCTTTAACAGCATTCTCAAGCTTCTTCAAACTATCAATATTGACAAACTTTGCAGTCTCAATACCATGATCACGCATAAAAGATTTTTCAAGTAAGCGATCTTGTGAAATCGCTATAGCTTTAGCAGATGGATAAACATTTACCTCATGATTAACTGCTTTTATAAGCTCATGAGATATGTTTTCATTTTCAAAAGTTATCACATCAAATTGCTTAGCCCAATTTACAACCTCATTGACCTTATCTAAATCAATATCTGTAACACTTTTTACAACCTCTTCAGCACAATCACCTAACTTACCTAAACAATAAAACTCTAGTCCAAGGGGTGTACCAGCAACACTTAACATCCTAGCAAGTTGACCTGCTCCAATAATACCTATTTTCATACTTACTGCTCTCTAGGGTTGGGATTTTCTAAAACAGTCTTAGTTTGATCAGCTCTAAATTTCTCTAGTGCCTGACCTATCTTAGAGTTTGTATGTTGTAAAATACTCGCTGCAAAAAGTGCTGCATTCTTGCTTCCTGCTACTCCTATTGCAAAAGTAGCAACTGGAATACCCGCTGGCATTTGCACTATAGATAGTAAACTATCTTTACCACTTAATGTACTAGATTTAACTGGAACTCCTAATACTGGTAGATCAGTTTTTGCAGCAACCATACCTGGAAGGTGCGCAGCTCCTCCAGCTCCAGCAATTATAACTTGAAGCCCTCGTTGTTTAGCAGTTTCAGCATAGCTAAACATTTTATCTGGAGTTCTATGAGCTGATACAACCTCACATTCGTATTTAATACCTAATTGCTCTAAAATATCACAACACTCTTTCATTGTACTCCAATCAGATTTAGAGCCCATTATTACACCAACATCTATACTCATCTCTTCTATCTCCAGCCCAATTTATAAGTTTATAAAACTATTAATTTAATACTTCTGGTCATTCCCGCGCAGGCGGGAATCTTTCTATAGTAAGCCAAAATGTAAGAGATACCCGCCTACGCGGGTATGACTATTAAATATAGGCTTTTTTAGCTTAAAAGCTTATCATATAAGTCGACCCAGTCAGAATTCATAGTATTTATAATTCTATCTTTCCAAGCCCTATTCCATTTCTTAAGCTGTTTCTCTCTAATTATAGCTTCTTCAATATTTTCATAAACCTCAAAATAAACAAGCTTATTTAAGCTATATTTCTTACTAAAACTATCTACAAATTTATTCTTATGTTCATAAACTCTTTTTATAATATCAGAAGTAACTCCTATATATAAAACACCATTATTTTTATTAGTTAATATGTATACATAGCCATTCTTCAAAGCTATTTCTTCCAACCTTTAATAACTTCAATCCACGCTTTACTTTCTAAATCCTGTACCTTAACTTTTAAACTTTCAGCTGTTTCATTTTCACTAACATCACACTTAAGCTGTAAAATAGTATCTCCAGCATCCACTTCTTCTGTGACTTGATGGATAGTGCAACCCGAGACATTATCGCCAGCATTAATAACAGATTGATGTACATCAATATCCATTAATCCTGCATGTTTTGGTAAAAGTGATGGATGAATATTCAAAATTTTATTTTTAAAGCTATTTATAAAAACAGGACTTAAAATACGCATAAAACCAATCAATAAAATCAAATCTGGATTATATTTTTGAATTTCATTAGCAATTATTTTATCGTATTCTTCTCGATCTAATCCTTTAGCACTTAAAAATTTATTTGGAATATTATAGTTTTCAGCTCTTTCTAATATATATGCAGATTTCCTATTTGAAATTACAGCATCTATACTAGCATGTATTTCTTTTGCTGATATAGCATCAATTATAGCTTGCATATTAGTACCTCGAGTTGAACCTAATATTACAAGTTTTAGCTTAGCCACGATTTATAGCTCCTGATACTTATCGCCACGTAATAAATTCATATGATTTATGCGTTTATTTATAAGTTTTTTTGTACCAATATCTGGACGATGATACATTTTTCCATAAATATTCTTCACTGCATTTTCAGCTTTTTGTTCAGCTTCTGCAATAGTATCTCCCAAACCAAGTACAGCTATTGCTCTTGATCCTGTGCCAATCAACTTACCACCTTTATAATCAACAGCTCCAAGGAAAAGCTCAACATTATCTGGACATTGTGAAATATCAATTTCAAAATTCTTCACTGATTGATTTGGATATCCAAGAGGAACCAGATATTTACAAACACTTGCTTGTTTTTTAAAGCTTGAACTTATCTTATCAAGTGTCCCTTTTGTTATTGCCTCAACAATTTCAACAAAATCAGTCTCAAGTAGCGTTAGCAAGTTCATTGCTTCAGGATCACCAAAACGAGCATTATACTCAATGACTTTGGTATCATTTTTAGTAGCCATAAAGCCACCATATAAAATACCTTGATATAGTTCACCAAATTTCTCTGCCAGTGCATGCACTACTTTTTCATTAATTTCTTTAGCTCTTTGGATATCTTTATCAGATAAAAACGGTAAGCTATGATCTGCATCAGAATATGTTCCCATACCACCAGTATTAGGACCTTTATCACCCTCATGAGCTCTTTTATGATCTTGCACAGCCGGCATATGGATAAAATTTTTACCATCAGTAAATGATATTAGAGAAAACTCTTGTCCGACTAGTTTCTCTTCTATTACAAACTCTTGTCCTGCATCTACTAATGATTGACAATGTTTGATAGCCTCTGACATGCTATGTAAATGATCGCCCCATACAAGTACACCTTTACCTCCGCAAAGTCCATCTGCTTTAATCACAAATTGCTTGGCATACTTCTTTAGTGTTTCCTCAACACCATCCATTGAGTTAAACTTCTTGAAAAACGGATTAGCTCCAACCTCATAATCACGAATTAAGTCTCTAGTAAAACCTTTAGAAGTTTCTAATTGAGCCAATTTTTTAGTTGGTCCAACTACGCCTATACCTTGAGATTTTAGAGTGTCTGCAAGACCAGCCTCTAAAGGAGCCTCTGGACCAATTATTGCTATATTTACATTTTTTGCTTTTGCATATTCCAAAACAGCATCACAATCACAGATATTAGCAATTTTATAACCTTGTGCTATTTTATCAATACCCGGGTTCACTGCACCACTGACACAATAAAGATTATTTTCAATAGAGCTCTTCTTAACAGCTTCAGCAATAGCATGCTCTCTACTTCCTGAGCCAACTAGAAGAATATTCATTTGTTTCTCCGTATTTAAATAATTTGTAACATTATCAGCTATTCGCTGATTTATATTTTCTAACTCTTTTGGTAACTCAAACTTTTGTCCAGTTATCATCTCAAAAAGCGTTATATACTTTTGTGATAGCTCAACAACTAGATCTTCAGGCGCTTCAGGCAAAACCTCATCATTATATGGATCACAATTTTTGGCAAACCAAAGTCTAAAGAACTCTTTATCAATATTCTCAGGCTCTAAACCTTTCTCGACTCTATCAATATAACTACTTTCTAACCAGAACCTTGAACTATCAGGAGTGTGTATTTCGTCAATTAAAATAATTTCGCCAGTTTTCTCATCAATACCAAACTCATACTTAGTATCAGCCAATATTAATCCATGCTCTAGTGCTTTCTGCTGTCCGAACTCAAAAAGCTCCAATGCCTTTTGTGAGGCAAAATCCCATTGTTCTTGAGTCAACCAACCTTCTTTAACAATATCTTGTGCTGAAATTGGACGATCATGATCTTGCTCTTTGGTAGTTGGAGTAAGTATATTTTGTGGAAGTTTTTGGTTTTTGACTAAACCTTCAGGCAGGATATTACCACAATAGTCACGACTACCATCTTTATAATGAGTCCATAAAGAAGTAGATGTTGAACCTGTTATATAACCTCTAACTACAAACTCAATAGGTAGTACTTTTGCTTTTCGAGCAATCACAACATTTGGATCTGGTGAGGCTATAAAATGATTTTTGACAATATGAGCAGTTTCTTTAAACCACCATACTGATGATTGTGCAAGTATCTGCCCTTTAAAAGGAATAAATCCTAAAGATCTATCAAATGCAGATTGTCTATCTGTGGATATCAAGATACTTCTATCATCTGTAAAGTACATATCTCTAACTTTACCTGTATACTTATCTTTGATATCGAGGTTTGTTGATTTTAAAACATTTCTTATATTATTTACGATAATCTGTTTATCAATCATTAGATGATTTCCACCTTACCTGAATTTGTAATTTTACCTATTTGATATAGCTTCGTATTAGTATGTTTTTCAGCAAGCTGTTGCATTTTCTCATATTGATCTTGACTAGCAATGATAGCCATACCTATACCCATATTAAATGACCTATACATTTCAAACTCACTAATTTCACCTATTCTCTGCATTACCTTAAAAACTGCAGGAGTATCAAAACTATCTTTAGAAATCTGCGCACCTAAACCTTCGGGTAACACACGTGGAATATTCTCGATAAAGCCACCACCTGTAATATGAGCCATACCTTTAATATCTACACCATTATCTAAAAAATCATGAACAATATTTGTGTAATTGATATGTGGCTCAAGTAACACATCACCGATTGTTTTACCTTCTAGCTCAGGGTAAGTATCTGTATGCTTATTACCAGCCACATCAAAGAATAGTTTACGTGCAAAAGAATAACCATTTGTATGCAGACCAGATGAGCTTAGTCCAAATACAACATCGCCCTCTTTAATATTTTCACCGTTAATAACTTTATTCTTATCAACTACTCCAGTAATAACACCCACCATATCAATTTCACCAGCTTGATATACACCAGGCATTTCTGCAGTCTCACCACCCACTAAAGACACTCCACACTCTGCACAGGCTTTTGACATCCCTTTAACAAGCTCTTCCATAATTTCAGGATCTAGCTTATCATGAGCAACATAATCTAAAAAAGTAATTGGCTTAGCTCCCATTACAACAATATCATTAGTAGCAGCTGAAAAAAGATCATAACCAAGATTCTCAAACTTGCCACACATTACAGCAACTTTAGTCTTTGTCCCAACACCATCTATAGACTGAACTAAAACAGGATCATCATAGTTATTAATGATATTCTTTAATGAATATAATGAGCCAAAGCTTCCCAAGCCAGTTAAAACATCTTTCGTGAATGTCTTTTTGACATGACCCTTCATTCTTTCTACAGCTTGGTTCCCTGCTTCAATATTTACTCCAGCATCTTCATATTTTAAGCTTGCCATTTTAAGTTCCTTTTTAATCAATTCAAAATATAATGTCATTCCGGACCTCGATCCGGAATCTTTTATAAGCAAAACTCAAGAGATCCTGAATCAAGTTCAGGATGACCAAAGCTTAAGTAACTATCCTTTCATATAAATCCTCAAAAGTAGGATTTACACTTTTCACCAAATCCAGCTTCCAGTTTCTATGCCAATTCTTCAATTGTTTTTCTCTAATTATAGCATCTTCAATATTTTCATATATTTCAAAATAAACTAATTTGTTTAAATTATATTTCCTGGTAAAGCCATCTACAAACTTACTTTTGTGCTCATAAATTCTTCTTACAATATCTGATGTAACTCTTACATACAGTACACTACTATTTTTATTTGTTAGCATGTATACATAACCATTTTTCATTACACCACTTCGTTATTCCCACGAAGGTGGAAATCTTTCTAATTAATAACCAATATCTAACAGATACCCGCCTTCGCGGGTATGACTTTTTAGGGATGATATAACAAATCCTAACTTTTCTAAGTCATTCCAGACAATGGTCCGGAATCTTTCAATTTATAAATCCTAAATCGAATTCAGGATAACCCTAATTTCATATCATTTCATTCTGCTCTTTACAACACTGGAATGTATTATATAAAAGCTCTGTAATTGTCATAGGACCAACACCTCCTGGTACAGGAGTAATAGCAGAAACTTTATCTTTCACAGCATCAAAGTCAACATCTCCACGTATTTTTCCATTAACATGATTTATACCAACATCGATCACCACAGCTCCAGGCTTAACCATGTCCGCAGTAAGGAAGTTATGTTTACCGACAGCTACAATCAATATATCTGCCTTAGTTGTATGAGACTTAAGATCTTGTGTAAATCTATGACAGGTTGTCACAGTTGCCTTAGCATTCAATAATAACTGAGAGACTGGCTTACCAACAATATTACTCGCACCAACTACTACAGCATAAGCACCTTCAGTTTTTATACCATACTCTCTTAACATTGTCATAATACCTTTAGGAGTACACGACTCGAGACATTTCTTATCTCTTAGCTGAAGTCTGCCTACGTTAGTAGGATGAAAACCATCCACATCCTTCTCAGGCTTAATATTGTATATAACCTTTTGTTTATCAATATGTGCTGGCAAAGGAAGTTGCACAAGAATCCCATTAACACTATTATCATCATTTAATTTGTCTATTAATGTTAATAGCTCTTGTTCTGAAGTTGTTTCAGGTAAAGTAATCACATCAGAATCAATACCAACCTTCGCGCAAGCTTTCTCCTTAGAGCCAACATAAGTTTTACTAGCAGGATCATCTCCAACTATTATAGCCACAAGCTTTGGAGTTATTCCTGTATCATTTTTATATTCTTTGACTTGTTGTGATAACCTCTCTTTTAGACTCAGAGAAAGAGCTTTTCCATCGATTAAAACCATAGTTAATTTGTTTAGGACATAAATTAAGATCTATGCTTATAATAATAACAAATTTATGTAAACTTTTGATATTTTTTTGAAACTATTTTTTGAACTAAAGATACAATAAATTTAGATTTAATCTTACAGCATTTTTCTATTTTTCATCCAATAATAAATATAAGTTGTACTATATAAGCCTATAGCTACACCAAATATAACATCACTGGGATAATGAGCAGCAATTATCACTCTACTACCAGCAAATATTACAATTAACACATACCACATATATTTTAACCTTGGTAGCATATACATAAATACTAAAAACATTGCTGCTACGGTTATTGAATGTCCTGATGGCATACTTGCAAAATTATATCCAGGAGCATGAAAGTGCTCAAAGTAATGAGAGCCATACTGCAAAAAGAACTTAGGACGTGCTCTACCTATTATCATTTTTAATATTTGCCCTACAATACCACTAATTGCAACTGTTGCAATCATAAACCCAGCATAAACTGATAATTTATTAAACAAACCTTCAAATTTTTCAGAAATCTTTTTAGGGTTACATACTAATCTTGCAAGAATTATAACTACACAGATTATCAGAATATATTCAGCCTTACCTACATTTGTAATATCTCTAAAGATAGTATCTATAATATGAGGCATAGAATGCTTGATATAATCCTCAACTGGGGTATCTACATTGTAAAACACAAATACCACAACTAGCATTATAAGTATAAAAGTATATTTTAACTCTAAGTATTTAGGAATTTTTTCATCTAAAACTTTAGGCTTTTTAAAAAAATCTTTTAGCTGTTCAAAATTATTTTTAACAATTTCTTTCATTATCTTTTTTCACATAAAGTATTTCTTTATAGAACAAGTATAACAGACATTTCCAGTACTCTATTAAAAATATAAAAGGCTGTTGGTTTAATATCTCTGGTCCTTCCCGCGTAGGCGGGAATCTTTGAAATAGCCAAAAGATCCCCGTGTCAAGCACGAGGATGACGATGTTTTATGGTATTATTATATAATTAATCCAAATGACTTATGTAAAATAAAACCTGTCATTCCGGATCCGGAATCAAATTCAAGATGATCGCATAAATATACACAATACATTCGGATTGACTATATTTTATAATTACAGGTTTGGAGTATTATTAAATCAACAATCTTTATAATCTTCCCGCCTTCATTAAATAAGGTTAATTACTTTTTTTTCAAAAATACTTGATTGAGTTATTTTTATCTTTATAATTACTCATACCTGATGGTAAGGATGAAATTTTCACCAAACCCTCAGAGAAATGTAAAATAACCTATAAGGAAAATAATCATGAAAAACTTAAAAGCAAAAACTCAAAAAGGTTTCTCACTAGTTGAGTTAATGGTAGTGATTGCTATTATTGCTATCTTAGCAGCAGTAGCTATCCCTATGTACTCGAACTATACGACTCGTGCAAGAATCGGTAGTGAAATCTCAAAAGTTGGTGGTGTAAAAGCTGATGTCAGTGAAGCTCTAAATCATGGAAGTACTCTACCGAGTACTCTTACAAATATTAATAGAGATCCTGAAATAGCATATGATGCTAATGGTAATATCAGTATTTCTATGGATGCTAATGGTGACGGTACTGCTGATGCTACTACTGGTCCTAACTTTGTTAGACTATCACCTACTAAAAACTCTGGTTCTGTAACGTGGACTTGTACTGGTTCTGGCTTTACTCAATCTCAACTGCCAAGTAACTGTACTGTATCAGGATCATCTGTAGCAGTAACTCAAATGACATAAAAGAATATTTCTTATATAATATATTAAATTAATCCTCTTACTATGTTTTTTTATTTCTAAATTTATTCACTTTTCTAATTTTTCCAAATATTGTTGCATAAGACCTTTTTATCTTTATAATTATTTATACCTAGTATTGTATATGTATAATAAACTAGGATTTTATAATAATATGTAAGGATAAAAATGAAAATTTTTAAAACAAAAACTCAAAAAGGCTTCTCACTTGTTGAGTTAATGGTTGTGATTGCTATTATTGCTATCTTAGCAGCAATAGCTATGCCCATGTACTCAGACTATACGGTTCGTGCTAAACTAGGATCTCAACTTACAAAAATTGGAGCAATAAAAACTAGTGCTGTAGAATATATTATAGAAAATGAAGGCAATACTAATTACTCTGTAATTAATATACAAAACTTACCTCCCGGAGTAACTGTAAATGATGGAGTAACTACTGGAAGAATAGACATAGATACAAGTAGTATTATTAGTGGTTCAAAAATAATGCTAACTCCAACTGCAGGAAGTGGATCGGTTACATGGGATTGTAGCGTAGAAGGTGTCGATCGGTCACAAGCTCCAACAAGTTGCTCTATAGTTTAGAACTAATAAAGATGTCTTAAAAAGATTGGATTTTTATAATGAAAATCAGTAAGTCAAAAGGTTTTACACTAATAGAGCTAATGGTAGTTATTGGTATAATAAGTATATTGGCCTCTATATCTATCCCAATATATAGCAACTATAAACTCCGTGCTCGAACAATATCTAACATATATGCCAATACTGGTCAATTACGTACAGCTATAGCTGATGATCTAAATTCGGGGCTAGGTATTTCCGAACAAGATTATACTTTATCTCAGGGTTATTCTGTAATAAATGTTAATACATCTGGAGCAACTATACAGTTAAGTCTTGGAGAATTATATCCCGACAGCGAATTTGACAGTACAGATTTAATTAGACTAGTCGGACAAATACAAGGAACTATTATAACTTGGCAATGTACATACAATGAAGATGCTAATCACTTAGAAAATGGAGATCTTCCAAATACTTGTATTAGTGAGTCATACTAATATTTACAGATCCAACAACTCCTTAGCATGCTTAAGCGTATTCTCAGATATATCTACTCCGCCTACTATCTTAGCTATCTCTGTAATACGCTGATCATAGTTAAGCTCTATAATTTTAGACTCTGTTGTATCTTTAAGGTACTTCTTACTTACATGCAGATGAGTTTGACCTTGAGCAGCAACTTGAGGTTGATGTGTAATACATAAAACTTGTAACTTCTCAGAAAGTTTCTTCAAAAGCTTACCAACTATTTCAGCAGTTGCCCCAGATATACCAACATCCACCTCATCAAAGATTAAAGTCGGATATGAACGTTTCTCAGCAGAAACAGCTTGTATTGATAACCCTATCCTACTTAATTCACCACCTGAAGCTACTTTTTTAACAGGCGCAAGTTCTTCTCCAAGATTAAAATTAATCATAAACTGACATTCATCAAACCCCCTTGAAGTATTTGTGTCGGTTTTTATCACTTGTGCAACAAAACTACCCTTAGGAATATTTAATGAACGAATATTTCTCTCTACTTGCTTTGAAAACTCTTTTGCAGCTTTATTACGAGCATTACTAAGCTTAGTTGCATACTCAGTATATTTTTGCTCTAAATCTTGCTTTTGCTCTTCAAGTTCATTTAATCTAGTATTTTCATTAGCAAAACTCTCAAGTTCAGCTTGTAGTTCCTGAATATATTGATATAAATAACTAGGCTCTACCTTATGCTTACGCGCAAGATCATATACTTCACTCATTCTTTGTTCTATTTTTGCAAGCTCTTTAGGATCTTGCTCAAGTGACTCTAATTTATTTTGAGCTTCTTGGTAAGCTTCTTGGGCATATACTTTTGTCTGAGATATTAGTTCTTGCAGATTACTAAAGCTTGCTCCTTCTAATTTTAATGCCTCTTTTTCAAGTTCACTAAGCATCGCTGTTATATTTGTCTCTTCATCATACATTAAATTAGATATGAGATTTAAACTATAACTAATATCATCTACGCTAGACAAATCCTTTTGCTTTTGAGATAACTCTTCAAACTCATTTTCACCCAATTCTAGAGAAATAAGTTCTTCTAATTTATATTCAAGCAACTCTCGTTGACTATTTTGGCTATCAACCAACTCTTGTAGACCTTTTATTTGGGAATTTACTTTTTGTAGTCGATAAAAAAATTCTGAAACAGAAGCTAACAATTGATCATTATTTGCAAAGCTATCTAATAAGCTTAACTGAGATTTTGGATCTAATAAATCTTGATGTGAATTTTGGCTATAAATATTTATTAGTTTATCTGATACCTTTTTGACATCTGCTGCTTTAACTACACTACCATTTATAAATAAGCGACTTTGTTTTGATTTATTAACAACACGTCTAAAAATACATTCATTACTTTCATAATCAATAAAGAGTTCATCCAAAAGCCTCTTTGCTTTTTGATTATCTTTTATACAGAAAGCAGCCGACACTTCAGTAACTTGATCATCATGCAAAAATGTCTTTTCAAGTCTGGCTCCAAGTACAAAACTTAAAGCATCAAGTAGTATAGACTTACCAGCACCGGTCTCTCCAGTTAAAACTGTCATACCACCTTTAAAATCGATCTCTGTAGATTTTATGATCGCAAAGTTTTTTATAGATAAATGTAGCAACATAAGTGATCAGATATTTTTTTATTGAACATACCTAATATATATTCTAGTTTGATTTTATACAAGTTTTGTCAACAAATATAATTCATTAACCTTTCTTTACTAGACAAAAATATATTATAATCGATTATGTGAAACCCAAAATATAGGATCAACAAAAAATGCAATTATCAAAAAGAGTACAGGCAATGCAAGCCTCTCCCGTGCGTAAGTTAGTGCCATATTCAATCCAAGCTGAAAAAGAAGGTAAAAAAGTTTATCATCTAAATATTGGTCAGCCAGATATTAAAACTCCTCGCGAGTTTATGGATGCTATTAGAGCTTATGATAAAGAAACTATTGCTTACTCAGTAGCAAATGGCGAACCTAGCCTAATCAAGGCAATTTCAAAATACTACAAAAGGTTTGGTATAGATTTTGCTGAGAATGAAATTTTAATCACAAATGGTGGTTCAGAAGCTCTTATATTTGCAGCAATTGCAACTTGTAATGCTGGTGATGAGATACTTGTACCAGAACCTTTCTATACAAACTACAACGGTTTTACTACTGCTGTTGATGTAGCTATCAAACCAATTACAACAAAAGCTGAAGATGGTTTTCATTTGCCATCAAAAGAAGAAATCTTAGCATGTGTTACAAATAAAACTCGTGCAATTATGATTTCTAACCCAGGAAATCCAACAGGTGTTGTCTATACTAAAGAAGAGCTTGAACTTTTAGCTGAAGTTGCTAAAGAGAAGGATCTATTTATTATTAGCGATGAAGTATATCGTGAGTTTACATATGATGGACTTACTTGCACTTCTTTCGGTAATATCAAAGGTGTTGAAGATAGAGTTATAGTAGTTGATTCAGTTTCTAAGCGTTATAGTGCTTGTGGAGCTAGAATTGGCTCTCTTTGCTCAAAGAATAAAGAGTTTATCACTCAAGTAACAAAGCTTTGTCAGACAAGATTATGTGCACCAACTCTTGAGCAAATAGGCTCAGCAGCTCTTTATGAAGTTTCTGAAGAATATTTACAAGAAGTAAATAAAGAGTATCAAAAAAGAAGAGATGTAACTTTTGAAGCTCTTTCTAAAATGGAAGATGTGATTTGTGAAAAACCAACTGGTGCTTTTTATGTAGTTGCAAAACTACCTATCGATGATGCAGAAAAATTTGCTCTGTGGTTACTAACTGATTTTGAAGATAATAAAGAAACAGTAATGGTATCACCAGCAGCTGATTTCTATGCGACTAAAGGTCTTGGTAAAGATGAAGTCCGAATTGCATATATCTTAGAAGAAAAATCGCTTAGAAGAGCTCTAGAACTACTTGAAAAGGCTATTAAAGCTTATAACAATAAATAATTTATTTTCTAGATATTTTTATTATAAAGCTAACTATACATAAAAATGTCATGCTGAATTTATTTCAGCATCTCACTATAAGTATTGATTTTTTGAGATCCTGAAACGAGTTCAGAATGATAGAATGTACTACTTTTATCCCTAATAAGCTATAACCAAATCTACAATAAAATGATACTGAATTAATTCGGTATCTCCTATAAAAAAATTATCGTCATCCCTCTAGTCACTGGAAGTGTGAGTAACCTCCTAGCTATTTAAAGGATTCCCGCCTTCGCAAAGAATGACTACAAAAATTTCTAAGAAATAATACTAAAAAGTAACAACTGTTCTAATATTGTTATACATATCTTCAAAACCTTTATTAATATCTTCAATTTTTATATTTGAAGTAATAAGGTTATCAATATCTATACGACCATCCATATACCAATCAACTATCATTGGCACATCAGTTCTACCACGCATACCACCAAAGGCTGAGCCCTTCCAAGTACGACCTGTTACAAGCTGAAATGGTCTTGTGCTAATTTCTTGACCAGCTCCGGCAACGCCTATTATTACACTTTGCCCCCAACCTTTATGAGCACACTCTAAAGCCTGGCGCATAACTTTTGTATTACCAATACATTCAAAACTATAATCAGCTCCACCACCAGTTAGACGTATTAAGTGTTGTACAAGATCTTCATCAATTTCATTTGGATTCACAAAATCTGTCATGCCATACTTTTCTGCTAACTCTTTTTTATCATTATTAAGATCAACACCAACTATTTGTCCAGCTCCAACAAGTTTAGCTCCCTGAATCACATTTAAACCAATTCCTCCTAGCCCAAATACAACAACACTAGATCCAGGCTCAACATTTGCAGTTTTAACAACAGCTCCAACACCAGTGGTTACTCCACACCCGATATAACAAACCTTATCCAAAGGGGCATCTTTACGGATCTTAGCCACAGCTATTTCTGGTAAGACTGTATAGTTTGAAAATGTCGAGCAACCCATATAATGAAATATTTCTTGACCATCTTGTGTAGTGAATCTTGAGCTACCATCAGGCATTAAACCTTTTCCTTGAGTCTCTCGAATTGCCTGACATAGATTAGTTTTTGGATTTAAACAATATTCACATTCTCTACATTCTGGAGTATAAAGAGCAATTACATGATCACCAGGTTTTACAGATGTAACATTTTTACCAACCTCTACTACAACACCAGCACCTTCATGACCTAATATTGCTGGAAATAGACCCTCTGGATCTGCACCTGATAGAGTAAATGCATCTGTATGACAAATACCAGTTGCTTTAATCTCAACTAAAACTTCATTATCTTTAGGTAAAGAAACATTAACCATCTCAACAGTTAATGGTTGACTTGCCTTATATGCAACAGCTGCCTTTGATTTTATAGTCATTAACTATCTCCAGTTTATAGCTTCATACTTACTTAACACTGAAATATCGTCATTCCAGACTTGATCTGGAATCTCTAAAATATAATCCATTAGCCAAGAGATCCTCGTGTCACAGCACGAGGATGACACAATTATTCTCTGAGGCTTTTATATGTTTAAACTAGGTAATCCTAATCACGCTTGTAGATATCTTCTAATCGTACGATATCGTCTTCACCAAGGTAATCACCTACTTGAACTTCAATAATTTGAATATCACCATCAGTAAAGTTTTCTAATCTATGTACAGACTCTTTAGGGATAAATATATGCTCTCCAACATTAAATTCTTTAACACTATCATCAACTGTTATAGTTGGCTTACCTGTCACAACAACCCAATGCTCAGCTCTTTTAAAATGTTTCTGCAAAGAAAGTTGTCCTTTAGGCTTTACTGTGATGATTTTAGTTTGACTTTTTTCTGTAAAATTAATTGTTTGATAAGTTCCCCAAGGACGCTCATAAACTTTACCTAACTCATTTATTGCTGACATCATTGATATCTCTCTTCTAAAGTTTAACTAGCTATTATTATCAATTAAATTAATCAACAATTCAAGCAAAAGCACGCACATAGAATTACCTAAGAAAAGGGATTTTAAGCATACTTTTAAGTTTTTGAGTTGTATTAGAATCTTTATATTCATCTAAACCTATATCCATTAATATATGACCTTTGTTAGGCTGACTTTTATATGTTCCAAGTAACCTATCCCAAAAAATTAAGTTAAAGCCAAAGTTTGAATTAGTTTCAGAGGATATAGTTGAATGATGCACTCTATGAACATCTGGAGTAACTATAAAGAATCTTAAAAAACCATCTAATTTCTTAAAAAGTCTAATATTGCCATGATTAAATAAGGCTAATCCATTTAAAGTAACCTCAAAAATAACTACCGCTAATACAGGAGCTCCTATAAAATATATTACTGCAAATTTTATAAACATTGATAAAACTATTTCAATAGGATGAAAGCGTAACCCTGTAGTAACATCATAATCTAAATCAATGTGATGAACCTTATGAAATCTCCATAACAAAGGTAAATAGTGAAATAATACATGCTGGGTATATATAGCAAAATCTAAAACTAAAAATGCTATAGTAATCTTAGACCATAAAGGTATATCCAATATATTAAGTAAACCCAAATTATAATCATTACAAAGTAACGCAACCCCAACTGCTGTTGTAGGGAAAATAACTCTAAGTAAAAGAGTATTTAATACTACTAACGCTAAGTTATTACTCCAACGCTTTTTCTTTGATATTTTTAACTTCCTCATAGGCGCAATAAGCTCCCATAAAGCTATAACTAGAAATATTCCTATAAAAAATCCTAAACGGATTACTGTTTCGTAATACATAATACTTAATCTGAAATAACTCCGCACCAGACTCTTTTACCTCCACCACCAAGAGGCTTAGGATTATCTGAATAATTATCTGATCCCTCATGAATCATTAGACTATGCCCAACGAGCTCCTCTAACGAATCTAATTTAGGTGCCAGCACAGGTTTATTAGCTGTACCATTAGGATTAACAATCAGAACAGGTAAATCACCTTTATGGCCATTTTCATTATACGGACCTAAATGCTTACCATTCTCTTGAGGATCCCAATGTCCTCCAGCTGCCTTTCCTTTATCTGCGCAACTTGGATTAATATGGATATGCATGCCATGTGTACCAGATTTGGGTAAATTATATAGATGAGGAGTTATCAACATGCCTTGTTGCTTATCATTTTGAATATAAGGTGATATTGTGATTGTGCCTACTTCTTTACCTGTATCTGTACTTTTCATATGAACAATTAGCTCGCCATCATGACCTCTATCATATGAACCCTCTTCAAAAAGAGAAAATCCTGTTAATAAAATTATAGCTATTCCTAAGCCTAATATTTTATAAGATTTATTTATAGTCATAAGTACTCTCCTATGTCTTAAATATACACTCTATTCAATAATACAAATATTTATAAATATAGTCCACATTAAAGATTTTTAATCTAAATAATACTCTTAACCTATGATATTTGCGAAGTTAGTTATGCTAAAATCAAAATATCATATTATTTCTAAATTCATCGCCTTTATGAAAAATTTTCTAGTTTTATTAATATTAACTATTCCAATATTTGGTTTATCTGAAACACCGAAGTGGCAAAATTATAATAAACAAGAAGCTCTAGGAAAACTTAATAAACTACAATACTACGTAACCCAAAAAGGAGGAACTGAAAGAGCCTTTAATAATAAATATTGGAATAATCATAAACAAGGTATATATGTAGATATTGTTTCAGGTGAGCCTTTATTTAGTTCAACAGATAAATATAACTCAGGAACAGGTTGGCCCAGTTTTACAAAGCCAATTGACAAGTCTTTTATTATCACAAAAACTGACAATAGCTGGTTTATGAGCAGAACAGAAGTTTTATCTAAACATGGCAAATCTCATTTAGGTCATGTTTTTAATGATGGTCCTCAACCTTCTGGTAAAAGATACTGTATGAATTCTGCAGCTCTTAAATTCATTCCCAAAAAAGATATGAAAAAAGATGGTTATGGTGCATATTTATATCTTTTTAACAAAAGTTAAAAATAAAGATAATATATTTAATAAAAAACTTATATAATATTAATAAACCACATTAATTATAGATTGAGGTTAATATTATTACTAAAGAGCTTGTTGGTGCAATAATTCTTAATGCTGGTTTTTTTGCATACTCAATACAGTACTTTCCGCAAGTCATATACAATATGAAACATAGGGAAAGATTAACTAACGTAAGTGTTTTATCTCAATTTGCAATTTTTATTTCTGTGCTATGTGATATGGTTATAACTATAGGATGTGGATATGAATGGCAATATGCAGTTGTAGCCATCTTTTACCTACTTGGAGTCTGTATCCAGCAGTTACAAATCACATTCTTATCTAAAAAGGTTCCTGAACTAGCTAACTTGCTTTTTATAATATGTTTTGCAATTGCAATGTTAGCAATGGGCTCAAACTCAGCTATTGTATATCAGGTTGCACAATATGTTGGTTTTACTATAAGCATATTCTTTTGGTTTCCCCAAATCTATAAAAACTATAAGCAAAAAAGAGCAGATGGATATAGTTTAGCTTTTATACTAATAGCTCTAGCGGGTACTTGCCTATATTTATCAAGTTGCATGTTTTTTTCTTGGGATAAGGTCTATAAAATTAATGCCGGCTCAATACTTCCAGTAATATTAGTTCTATTAATTCAGAAGATTTACTATAAAAATGCAACAAAAGCCAACTAAGACTATACTTTATAAATAAGTAGGTGACTAACATTGCTATACTTTGAAACTATTTATTTTCTTTTATCGCTGTTTTTATTAATTCTATCATCTAGAGCAAGTATCAATATAAAACAACTACCTACTCCTATAACTTTACAATCTTATGCAATAGGTCTTATTGTTTTATTTATTCCAACAGAAGTCATGCTTCTAAGTATCTTTGCTTATGTAATTCTTGGTATTGTTGGATTACCCATATTCTCAAATAACTCAACGGGAATAAAGGCTTTGCTTGGTCCTACTGGTGGATATATTATTGGTTTTCTTATAGTTGCAATTTTTTTCTATTTATTAAAAGAAAACTCATATTTTTCAGATGATAAAACATTTGTCATTTTTAATTGGATGATAGTTCTACATCTTATAATTATTATTTGTGGTTTTTGTAGGCTTATTTTTATAATTGGATCTAAAGAAGCATTTAATAAAGGAGTTGTATTAATATTTCCAGCAGTAATTAAATCCTTAATGCTAACTTTGACCTTTGTTATACTAAGGAATATAAGCCTATTATAATATCACCTACAAAGTTATAGAATCAAAACTAGATACATGTAAAATAAAATTAGTATTTATGCTATTATAAAACACATAAACTACTTACTATTTTCAAGCATGTCAGGAAACACTTTTGGTAAAATTTTTACAGTAACAACATGTGGCGAAAGTCACGGAGATTCTCTTGCTGCCATTATTGATGGTTGTCCGAGTAATATCCCACTAACTGAAGAAGATATTCAAATAGAGCTCGACAGACGTAAGCCAGGACAATCAAAATTTACAACGCAACGCAAAGAGCCAGATGAGGTTAAAATAATTTCTGGAGTTTTTGAGGGTAAAACAACAGGTACTCCTATTGGCTTAGTTATAAAAAACCAAGATCAAAAATCAAAAGACTATGGTGAAATAAAAGAGAAGTTCCGCCCTGGTCATGCTGATTATACATATTTTAAGAAATATGGAATTCGTGACTATAGAGGTGGTGGTAGATCTTCAGCACGCGAAACTGCTATGCGTGTTGCCGCAGGAGCAATAGCTAAAAAGATTTTGAAACATCATAATATTGAGGTTTATGGATACTGTTCACAGATAGGAGATCTCAAGATAGACTTTAAAGAACAAGATTTCATAAATCAAAATCCTTTTTTTATTGCTGATAAAAATGCTATCGAAAACTGTGAAAAACTAATTCATAAAATTCGTAAAGAAGGTGACTCAATAGGCGCTGAAGTAACAGTTGTTGCAACTGGCTTAGATGCGGGGCTAGGCAGGCCTGTCTTTGATAGACTTGATGCTAATATTGCTCATGCTCTAATGAGTATAAATGCTGTTAAAGCTGTAAGCATTGGTGATGGGTTTGACTGTGTTGCACAAAAAGGTAGTCAACACCGTGATGAAATAACTCAAGACCAAGGCTTTTTAACAAATCATGCCGGAGGAATTCTTGGAGGAATCTCTACGGGGCAAGATATAACTGCAAAACTAGCTTTTAAACCAACATCTAGTATTTTACAACCAGGTAAAAGCATAGATACTAAAGGTGATAATACTACAGTCATAACTAAGGGAAGACATGATCCTTGTGTTGGTATAAGAGGTGTACCAATAGCAGAAGCTATGTTAGCACTAGTTATATTAGATGAACTACTAATCACAAAAGCTTATAAGAAATAACTATGAGCCAACATGAGTTTTGGAGCCTATTAATTGATTGGGGCTATTTAGCTGTGGCTTTAGCTGTCTTTATTGAAGGAGAGATTTTCCTAATTATGGTAGGTATTGCTACAGCAGCTACTCTTTTTAGTTATCCTTTAGTTATTATAGCCGCAACTTTAGGAGCTATTGCACATGATAATACTATTTTTATTCTTTCTAAATTTATTGGCAAGAAGCTTATTCAAAGAAAAGCATCTTGGAGCTGTAAAGCTAAAAAATCTTCAGAATTTTTAGAAAAATATGAAACATTAGCTATCCTTAGCATTAGGTTTTTATATGGCTTAAGGACTGTAACTATATTGATAGTTGGCCTTAGTAATGTTAGTAAGTGTAAATTTGTTAGCTTGGATGCTTTAAGTAGTTTGATATGGTCATTTATCTATATAACATTGGGATATTTATTTGGTCATGCTATCTTAAAGTTTGTCAACCATGTAGATATATCTAACTGGATATCTGATAATAAATATCTATCTATATTTATACTTATTTTACTTTCAAGTATTATATATCTTAGCTATAAGATACTAAAATTAAGATCAAAGAGGCGTATGAAATGAGCAGTAGATTAGATCTTCTAAAAAAAGGTGCTGGAAATACTAAAGAAAAAGATAGCAAAAAAAATTCTCGATCTGGATTGCTTGATGAAAAACCTCAAAAATCACAACGCAGACAAGATGATTTAATAGATAAAGATAAACATAAAGATGATGAGTTTGAAAATGAGACTGATCATTCACAAAATCCTGAATATGATATTGATGATGACGATGATAATGATGATTCAGACGAGAATGTTAATGTTATTGAAATCAATTTAGATGAAAGCCAAGGCTTAGATCCATCGTTATTAGATGATGATTTTATCGAGGAAAAAGAAACAACTGAACCTTCTAAAGAAACGCATCAGGAGGAACCTGAAGAGAAGCATCAAGAGGAACCTGAAGATAGCTTTAATAGTGATATAGTAGAAGGTAGAGTATCAGTAGATTATGGCGAAGAAGATATTAAACAAGAGCTAGAGTACACCTTTGATCATCGTGAACAAGTTTACAACTCACATTTTCGTATAATTAAAGATGGTGGTATGGAAATTAGCACTCCTCAAACTCTACATCTAGGAGATATTATTAGAATTTCAATCACGCTAACTGAACTAAAAGAGCAAGTTGGTTGTGAAACACGAGTAGTTTCTGTTTACCCTAAAAATATTCGCTTATCAAATAAAGAAAATAGTAACCAATACCGCTACATAGTTCAATTCATTGGACCAAATGCATCAGAAACAGAAAGAATTCTTAATAAATATTTATTAGGATACAAAATAAAGTAATCTTTTTATGTCAAAGCAAAAAACTATATTTATTTGTCAAGAATGTGGCGCTACTTCGCATCGCTGGCAAGGACAATGCTACAGTTGCAATCAATGGAATACTCTTGTTGAGGAAATCCAAGCAGACCCTAAAAAGACTCCAAAATCTCGAGCTGGTTTTTCAGGAAGCATCTCAAAAGCTACAGCACTTTCAGATATCAAAGGTAAAGAATATTCTCGTACATCAACAAGCATAGCAGAGTTTGATCGGGTCCTTGGTGGTGGAATAGTTAAAGGCTCTGTGACTTTAGTTGGTGGAGACCCTGGTATTGGTAAATCTTCTATTTTATTACAAATAATGGCCTTTTTATCCTTAAATAAGAAGGTCTTATATGTAAGCGGAGAGGAATCTCTAGAACAAATCGCATTAAGAGCAGAAAGACTCGATCTACCTAAAGATGAGCTATTGGTAATGTGTGAAACTAATATTGAACAAATCTCTAATTACATTATTAAGCACAAGCCAGAAGTTATTGTTATCGACTCAATTCAAACTATGTATAACCCTGAGCTTCAATCTATGGTCGGGGGAGTTTCACAAGTACGTGAATCTACAGCATATATCACACAAGTTGCCAAACAACATGAAATAGCAATATTCCTTGTTGGACATGTCACAAAGTCTGGAGATGTAGCTGGGCCCAGAGTTTTAGAGCATATTGTTGATGCTGTAATCTTTATTGAGTCTCAAGATAATGGTAGATATCGTATGATGCGTGCACTTAAAAACAGATTTGGTGCTGTCAATGAAATAGGTATATTTGCCATGACTGACAAAGGTATGAAAGAAGTCAAAAACCCTTCGGCAATATTCTTAAATAACGGAAGGACAAATCTTGTTGGTAGTGTAATAGTCTCTGTCTGGGAGGGAACTCGTCCATTACTAGTTGAGCTACAATCTTTAGTTGTTGATAAAAATATCAACCAACCTCCAAGAAGATTATGTGTCGGTATTGATAGTAATCGTCTAGCGATGATTTTAGCTGTTATACAACGCTATATGCATATCGATTTATACGACAAAGATGTTTTTTTAAATGTTGTTGGTGGTATTAAAATAAATGAAACAAGTATCGACTTAGCACTTATTTTGATAATTTATTCAAGTATCAAAGAAATAGAAATACCTCATGATATGCTAATAATGGGAGAGGTTGGCTTATCTGGGGAAATACGCCCTATTCCATATGGCATCGAAAGAATTAATGAGGCTAAGAAACATGGTTTCAAAAAAATTATAGTTCCTCAGGCAAATATTTCAAAATCAGCAACTCCTAATGGTATTGAAATTATCGGAATAACTAATCTAAACCAAATAAAAGATATTATATCGGGATAGTAGAATATGGATTTTTTAGAGAGCATTAACTTTTTAGATATTTTAATAATAATAGTGATTTTAATATTAAGTCTTTTTGCTTCAGTAAAGGGATTATTTAAAAATATAGTATTACTGGTTCTTATGATTTTCTCAGTTGTTCTAGCTGGAATTTTAGCCCAAAAAATACAACAAGCATATATAAACTCTTTAATAGAAGATCTCAATATTGCGTATATCGTATCGTTTATATTAGTTCTTCTTGGCGCATATTTGATAATTTTCGGTATTATGAAAGTTTTTTTACGCAACAATAAAGAAAAAGAAAGTCTCACAAATACAATATTTGCTTTTTTTATTGCTTTAGTGCGTTTTGGCTTTGTCTTTGCAATAGTTTGTTCGACATTAAACTCTTTTGATTCAGTAAAAGAAAATAGTCTTTGGGAAAATTCAGCTCTTGTTAAGCCTCTTGTTAAAGTTGGTGATTATGCGTTTAATACAAGAGTTAGAATGCAAGAAACAAATCTTAAAGATTATGTTCCTAAAGAAGTTGCTGGAGGCTAAACTTAGTTTTCATTTTTTAGTTGACGAGTCATTAACTCTTTAACTATATTCTTGGGTTCAACAGACTCATATAAAACCTTATAAGCTGCGAAGACTAAAGGCATATCTACATCGTACTTTTTAGCAAGCTTATAAACCGCTTTTGCTGTTGAGTAACCCTCGACAACATTATTAACCTTTTTCAATGATTCTTCAATACTCATACCTTGGCCAAGATAAAGCCCAAACCTACGATTGCGTGATTGGTTATCAGAACAAGTCAAAAGTAAATCACCTAGACAACTAAGCCCCATAAATGTTTCTGAGCTTGCTCCTAGTTTAAGCCCTAATTTTTTAATCTCTGCAAGACCACGGGTAATTAAAGCTGCATGTGCATTTACACCAAACTTCATACCATCAGCTGCACCAGCTACTATTGCAAGAACATTCTTAACAGCGCCACCGACTTGAGCACCTATAATATCTGTAGTTGTATAACATCTAAAATTTTCATTGCTAAATAATTGCTGTGCATATTTAGCATAATCAATATCTTTAGATGCGATTACTACCGCAGTTGGTAATTTATTTGCGACTTCTTTAGCAAAGCTAGGACCTGTTAATAATGCAAAACTTACATCTGGCAAGATACTCTCGACAATTTCACTTAATAATGCATAAGTATCATGACAAAATCCTTTCGTTGCGCTAATGATATTCTGATGAGGTTTTATAACCTCTTTAATTTCTAAAATAATATTTTTAAATCCTGAGCTTGGAGTTGCTACCAAGATATCATCGAAGCCTCTAATATGAGTTTTCCAATCTTGAATAGCTTTTAATGTATCTGGAAACTTTTCTATACTTGGAAGGTAAGCTAAATTATTATTATCTTCTAACATTTGTTGATTATGCTCTTTTCTCCAAGAACTAATTTTGACATTATGTCCTTTGTAAGCCAGCTGTAAAGCTAGTGCTGTACCCCATGCCCCTGCTCCTAAAACAAGTATATTTTTTTGCATAACTAAAACCATATGACTACTTTATTTCTACTATATTCTATAGTTATTGAAGTGTAAACACTTGTTATGTTTTAATCTATAGTAATAATTCTTCTAACCAGTCATTTAACTTATCTCAGGATAGGCTTAGAATTTAAGCAATATTAAAAGAAGTTTATTAAAAAAATTGCTATAACAGTTGAAAATCAATATTTTTAAATATATTATTTCGTTATTTAGCGAAATATAGTTGTAAGAATGAAACTTCCAGACATTGTTGACTTTCAAAAAGCTTTAAGTGATGAAACAAGAATACGAATTTTAATGGTAATATACCAACATGAGTTGTGCCTTTGTCATTTAGCACATATATTCAAGCTCGCTAACTCTACTATATCAAAGCATCTAGATATTCTCAGACGTAATGGCTTTATCCATAAACGTAAACAAGGCCGATTTCATTATTTCTATTTTAACTCTATCTATAAAGAACAATTAACCTGGCTTTTTCAAATGCTTGGTGATGATAGTACCATCCAAAGTGATCAGAAATTAATTAAACAGATGATTAAAGAGAAACTCGAACATCTTCCTGAGATACATGCAAAGGAGAACTTAAAATGAATAAAAGTAATCAAAACTTAGAATTTAAGGTATACGGTTTAGATTGTGTCGAAGAAGTAAATATCATAAAAAAAGCTCTAGGTAGAAAAGTCTCAGAAGATAATATGCAGTTTGATTTACTCAATGGAAAACTTCTAATAAATCAACAAAATATTTCTGCAAAAGAAATTATTTCTGCAATTAAAAAGTCTGGATTAAATGCTGTAATATGGGAAGATTATATTTCAAATAGCCAAAATCCTAGCTTTATAAACAAACATCTTCGCTTAATTACAACATTATTTAGTGGAGCTTTGATTATTATTGCATATCTACTTCATGCTTTTGATCATGGCTTTATAAATGCATTTATAGATAATGATAATGGTTCGAATACAACATTAATTTTAATATCACAGCTTGGTTATATATTAGCTATATTATTTGGAAGTTGGTTTGTTTTTCCCAAAGCCCTATCTTCTTTAAAACGCCTCGATGCTGACATGAACTTACTTATGGTAATTGCTATAGTTTGTGCTGCGGCTATTGGACAACTTTTTGAAGCGGCTGTTGTGAGTTTCTTATTTTCACTTTCTCTGGTATTAGAATCATGGAGTGTTGGTAATGCTCGTTCAGCAATAGCTAAACTTATGGATCTTACTCCAGATACGGCTTTAGTCTACTGCTGTCACGATAAAGAATTTGAAGAAAAACCTTTAGCAGAAATTAATGTAGGTAAAAGACTACTTATTAAACCTGGGCAAAAAATTGCCCTTGATGGAGTTATTATAAAAGGTGATAGTTTCATAAACCAAGCTCCTATTACTGGAGAGTCAATCCCTGTAGAAAAACAAGTTGGTGATGAAGTCTTTGCTGGTAGTATAAATGGCAATTCAGCTATTGAAATTAAAACTACTAAAACAGCAAGCAACTCATCTATAGCAAAAATTATTCAAGCTGTAGAACATGCTCAATCAAAGCGTTCATCATCGGAAAAATGGGTTGATAAGTTTGCTAGAATTTATACTCCTTGCATGATAGTGCTAGCTATATTTATTGCTATAGTCCCTCCACTACTTTTAGCTCAATCATGGGTTAAATGGATATACCAAGCTTTAGTTATCCTTGTAATAGCTTGTCCTTGTGCGCTAGTTATATCAACTCCAATATCAATAGTTTCTAGCCTAGCAAGAGCTGCACGAAATGGTATTTTAATAAAAGGTGGTAATTTTATTGAGATTCCTACAAAGCTTAAAGCTATTGCATTTGATAAAACAGGAACCTTAACCAAAGGCCAACCTATAGTAAAACAAATTATCACCAGTGATAACTTTTCTGAAGAACAATTAATAACTATAGCTGCTAGCTTAGAAAAAGCTGTTGATCACCCTATTTCTAAAGCGATTATTGATTATGCTAATCAAAATAATATACAAATTGAAGAAACTATAAATACTAAGGTTATTGGTGGTAAAGGTATAACGGGACAAATAAAAGACTCGCCTTATTGGTTAGGAAGCCATGCTTTTGCCCATGAAAAACAACTTTGTAATAATACATCATTACATGAGCAAACAACAAAACTTGGAGATAATGGTTTTACATTAATATTTGTTGGCAACAATAAGCAGATAATCGGAGCTATTGGAATACAAGATAGTATAAAAGATAGTATTAGCGAGGCTTTAAAACAGCTAAAAGAATCTGGAATTAGCCAAAATGTAATGCTTACAGGTGATAATATTGGTACTGCAAAAGCTATTGCTAAACAAGCTGGTATTGATGAGTTCTATGCCGAGCTTCTACCAGAAGATAAAGTTACTAAAGTTGAAGAGCTTGTTAAAAAATATAAAAATGTTGCTATGGTTGGTGATGGTATTAATGATGCCCCTGCTCTTGCTAGATCAAATCTAGGCATTGCTATGGGAGCTATTGGCAATGATATCGCTATAGAAACTGCTGATATTGCTCTAATGTCTGATGATATTGGTAAGTTACCATGGCTGATTAGGCATTCTAAAAGAACACTGAATATAATAAAACAGAATGTAACTTTTGCTATAGCAATCAAAGCTATATTTATATCACTAGCTATGGCAGACTTAGCAACTTTATGGATGGCAATTGCCGCAGATATAGGAACGACATTTATTGTCATAATAAATGCACTAAGATTATTAAAATAATTTAGATATCATATCTCATCCATAAAGGTAACATTCTATTGATGTCTTTCATAAACTTAAATAGTCCAACATTTAACTCAACATTACCATTAGGATCTGTAACTTTTTGAGGGAAGCCAATACCAACACCAAAGAGCCCTGGCGCTATAATCCCAGTTGTCGGATCATATTGTCTTACATCAACACCTTCTGCACTTGGGACTCTTTGTTGAAATCCTGTAGCATAAATAACTTTATTATATTTATGTAGATGATTGTTAATATGCTCTTGTGTAGATGAGTACCTTTTAATTCTATTATCTAAATTTTGAGAAACATTTTTTCTAACCCACTTGGCAGTCTCTCCCTTTAAACCAGAGTTATCATAAAGAGTATAATCCCCCATATTAACAGCATACTTTAATGGCTCTAAATAAAAGTTAGCAACATCATTAACCCCTGCCTCTAACAGATTTCTAATAATTATCATAGCAGAATGAGAAGATCCAAAAACTGCTACCTTATCATCAGATTCAAGCTCTTGTTTTAGTTTACTAGGTGTAAGTGCTATCGATAAGTCAATTTCTTTTGTCACTTCAAAGTTATGAATATTTAATGATTTAGGCAAAGCTCCCGTAGCTAAAATAACTTTTTTTGCGATATAATCATCACTTTCACCACCAATATTCCAAACTCCATTAAATACTTTTAAATCGCTAATCATATCTTGATTATGATCTACTCTACCTAAAAGATCATTTGTAACCCACTGTAGTGATTTAGTCACCTCATTTAATCTAGTAAAACCCTGTCTATCAAAACTATCTAAAGCAAATTCTTGATCCCTTTTAACATAGTTAAATGATTTTATATCACTTAGGAATCTAAGAAAAAGTTCTACAGTAGTATTACTACTTACTTCGCCCCATTTCTCGCCAAAGTCTCCAACCTTAAAAAAAGGATCGATCCATAATATATCACTAGCTTTAACATTGTTATCCAATAAGATTCCAAGTGTTGCCATACCTGCTGGACCAGCTCCAATTATGGCCCACTCATATTTTTTAGCTTTACTCATTTGCTTCTCTCTTCCATCTATTACTTATTTTATTTTATATTAATTTTATATTATATCGAAGCAATTACTGGGCAATTAATTACTAATTACAATATTGCATATCAGAAAATCTTATAATACAATTCAAGCATATAAGTTTAACTAAAGTTTATATGCGAATTACATTAAAACAACTTCAGGTTTTTGTTAATACCGCCAGATCAGAGTCAATTAGTGCCGGAGCAGAAAAATGTTTTATTTCCCAAGCTGCTGCAAGTATGTCACTATCTCAACTTGAAAGTATGCTTAATACAACTTTGTTTGATCGTGTTGGTAAACGTATGAAATTAAATGCCAACGGTAAAAATCTCTTAACAAGAGCTATAAAGATACTAGATGAAGTACAAGAATTTGAAACTTTCAATGACAGTGATTCTAGCTTATCAGGAAAAATAACTATTGGTGCTAGTACAACAATAGCAAACTATATACTTCCTAAATACATTGCCACATTTAGAAAAATTCATCCAGACACAGATTTTGAAATAATATCTGGCAATACTAAAAAAATTATCAATAGCGTTGAATCTTTAAACTGTGATGTCGCTTTTATAGAAGGTGAATGTAATAATCAAACTATAGAGACTAAATTATGGAAAAAAGACGATTTAAAAATTATTTGCCGTCCAGAACATCCATTATGTAATAAGGAAAATATAAAAATAAAAGATCTACTAAAATATGAATGGGTTACTAGAGAACAAGGATCTGGAACTTTTGATATTTTTTTTAATGCTCTTGAAGATAATATGTCAAACATTAAAAAGGCGATTACCCTAAGTAGCTCAGAGGCAATAAAACAATATGTCGCTCATAGTGACTGCTTAGCATGCTTATCTGAAATAATAACAAATAACTCAGAAGATGCTAATATATATAAAGTACTTGAAGTACAAGATCTCGACCTTAGACGTAACTTATATAAATTACTACATAATAAAAAATATCATACAGCTCTAACAAAAGGTTTCTGCGACTTCATAGAAGAAAACATAAAATAGACTTGAAAAAATAATCATTTCATACCATCTTTATACTTAGATAACTCATTAGAAGGAGAGAAAAAATGACATTTGGAATAATTCTACTAATTATTATTGCAATACTTGCAGTATATATAGTAATGACATATAACAAACTAATAGCTGAAATAGAAACTGTCAAAAACTCAGAAAAGCAAATAGACGTGCAACTAGATCGTAGAGCTAAAGTTTTTGATTCTTTAGTTAATGTTGTAAAAAAATATATGGACTACGAACAAACAACTTTAAAACAAGTGGTAGCTCTAAGAAGTAAGGCAAATATTGCAAAAGAGCAAGGAGACACTAAAACAAGAATTGCTGCTGAAAATAAAATATCTGATTTAGCAAGAGGTATAAATGTTCAATTTGAAAACTACCCAGAACTAAAAGCAAATCAAAATGTAATCCAACTACAAGAAGAAATCACATCTACTGAAAACAAGCTTGCTTTTGCCAAACAAGCTTTTAATGATTCAATAGAAAGATATAATGCCCATAAAAAATCTTTCTTTGCTGGTATTGTGGTTAATTTCTTCAAAAAATTAAATGAAGAGTTTATTTATTGGAATATTTCAGAAGAGAAAAAACAACAATTAGAAGACTCTAGAGTGGAACTATAAAATGTCAAATACTGATAATCTTCAATATGGCTCCGTAAATTGGCGTGATGTTGTTCGCAAGAATACTCGTCGCACATATTTTGTAATAGCAACATTCTTGATTGTGTTTTTTTTACTAGGAATCTTTGTAGATACTTTTTGGCGCTATAGTGAACTGGCAAATTATTACTATTCACATACAGGTAAGCAGTTACCAATTAGTCAAGTGTTTATGTGGTTAGCAACTTTCCAGATACCTCCATATGCTACTATGATAATATCAGTAGTTGCTATAATATGGGTTTTCATAACTTTTAACATGTATGACAAAATCATGCTCACAGGCACACAATATCGTGAAGTCGCCGCTGACAGCCAAGACCCACTAGCAAAAAGAGTCTACAATGTTGTTGAAGAAATGAAAGTTGCTGCCGGAATGCGTTACATGCCTAAGGTATTTTTAATTGACGCGAACTATATGAATGCTTTTGCATCAGGGTATTCTGAAAAATCCGCAATGGTTGCTATCACAACAAAACTTGCAAATGCTCTAAATCGTGATGAGCTCCAAGCTGTAATGGCACATGAACTAACACATATCCGTAATCAAGATATTAAATTAAACCTATTTACAATGGTCTTATCTAATATGATGCTAATTATTATGGATTTCTTGTTCTATTCAGCTTTGTTTTCAGGCAATAATCGTAATAGTAATAATCGCAACAACAATGCTGCAGTTTTTTTCATCATAATTATAGTCTTAAGATATGTCTTACAGATATTTACTATATTTATGATGCTGTTCTTGAGTCGAACTCGAGAATATATGGCTGATGCTGGAGCCGTTGAATTAATGCGTACAAATATGCCGATGGCAAATGCTTTAATCAAAATCGCAAATGATAGTCATACTCAAGAGGCACAATATAGCTACAAACATAACAAAAATGAAAACCTTCGTCGTGCATCATATATATTTGATCCATTAAGTGCTGGTTTTAGTGGTGGTGATATGTCAGATCTTTTCTCTACTCACCCTTCTATAGAAAAAAGACTAGCATCGATTGGAGTTAAGTCACAGTAAATATAAACATTAAAAAAATCACATCTTTTAACATTACAACTCGTTAAATCTACATTTTTTTTGAGAAATATATTATAATGACTGGGAAATTTCATTCACAACTATGATTCTAAAACAAAATTAACACAAAATAAGTGAAATAAATGTCAGATCAACAACCTCGTAAGAAACTTTCATTAGGTAGAAAAAAGCTATCTACAACTAGAACATCTAATATTAGCTCTAACCTTAAAACTAAGCTGCAAGCTAAGAAAGAAGATAACATTCAAAATTTCTTCCAAAATACAAGTAAAGAGCTTAGAGACCTGTATCAAGAAAGGAAAACTTTAAAAGAGCAAATCAAGCAAATAGAACAACGATTACTTTTTGCAAAGAGTGAACCTTTGCAGGATTTTTTATTTGAATTAAAGTCAAAAGATTTTGATTTATTGGTAAAGATAAACTCTTATATTCAAAGTATCTAAAGATTATTTCTTAAAATACTGATTCAAATATCTCATTAATACCTTTTTTAGCAAGACCTAGCATCTTAGCAAACTCTTCTTCTGAGAAGTCTTTGCCTTCGGCTGTTCCTTGAATTTCAATCATACCACCATTTGAATTCATCACAACATTCATATCTGTCTCAGCATTAGAGTCTTCATCATAATCAAGATCTAGCACTGGCTCATCATTATAGATACCTACAGAAATAGCTGCTACCTGTGATAGAAGAGGATTAACATCAGCCTCTATCATCCCCTTAACTTTCATATACTCAACAGCATCTTTTATTGCCAGTGACGCTCCAGTTATAGAAGCTGTACGAGTTCCACCATCTGCTTGGATTACATCACAATCAACTTTTATAGTATTCTCACCTATTTTAGTCAAGTCAACGCTAGCACGTAACGCTCTACCTATCAGACGCTGAATTTCTTGAGTTCTACCAGATTGCTTACCGCGAGCTGCTTCTCTATCCATTCTAGTATGTGTTGAGCGTGGAAGCATACCATACTCAGCTGTTAACCATCCCTCTCCAGAATCTTTTTTAAATCTTGGTACACCAGCCATTACTGAAGCTGTACAAAGAACTTTAGTATCACCAAATTCTATAAGAACAGAGCCTTCAGCATGCTTTGTAAAATTATGTGTAACTTTTACATTACGTAACTGATCATTATTTCTACCACTTGGACGCATTTTGGAATCCTTTTATTAATTTCATAACGTTATAAGTGTATAATTATACAAATCGAAAATAAATAAGAAACCTTAACTTTAAGGTATTTCTAAGATATGAGTATAATAGATAAAAATAACTTAGATAAATCTAAACGATATTGGCTTAATGATGCTAAAAATTTAGTTACAAGCCTATCCAAATTTCATGGTGATATAAAACTAGATATAGTTTCGCAAGATTTTACAAACTTAACTCCTCTGGAGACAAAACTACTAGATGCCAAAGAAGCTCTTGTAAGACAGATTACACTTTCTAACTCGAATAAGACTTTTGTTTTTGCTAGAACGATCGTCCCAAGAAATACCTATAATTATTTTATCCAAGAACTAGATGGCTTAGGTACAAAACCAATAGGTGATAACTTACTTTTTGATAAATCAAAATTTAATAGGGATGAGTTTATAATTCGACAATTATCAACTAAAGCTTTTTATGAAGAAACTGGTAAAAATCAACAACAAGATGTATTCTCGCGTAGTTCTATTTTTGAATATAAGAATGATAAAAAACTTAAATTTTTAATTACAGAATATTTTCTAACTTTACCGGAACAATATGATGCTAAATAAAGAAAAGTTAAACGCATATTTTATGTTAATGAGGCTACATCGCCCTATTCCAATACTTTTGATTCTATGGCCAACTCTTACAGCTTTAGTTTTAGCAAGTCATGGGGTACCAAATATTAAATACTGGGTTATTTTTACTCTTGGTGTTGTAATTATGCGTACAGTTGGCTGTATTGTTAATGATATTGCTGATATTGATTTTGATAAGCATGTTGCTCGTACCAATACTCGACCATTAACTAGTGGCAAACTTAGTGTAAAGAATGCTATATATCTTTGTTTAATCCTTACTCTAGTTGCTTTTATTTGTGTACTTTTTTTAAATACTTTTACAATACTACTATCTTTTGTCGCATTATTTTTAGCGGTGCTATACCCTTTCTGCAAAAGATTCCTTGCTATACCTCAATTAGTATTAGGTTTAGCTTTTAACTTTGGTATTTTTATGGCTTTCTCAGCTATACAAAACAAAATACCTTTAGAAGCTTTGATTTTTTATTTATCTACAATATGCTGGACTATAGCTTATGATACAGTTTATGCTTTGGCTGATAGAGAGTTTGATTTAGAAATAGGTATAAAATCATCTGCTGTTTTATTTGGTGATAAAGTATTCAAATATATATTTTTATTTAACCTTATCTCTTTAGTGTTACTTTTTATTTTAGGAATATATTGCCACTTTAATATAATCTTTTATTTAGGAGTTCTAATATCAGCTCTCTTTTTTATTAAAAATTATTTTATTTACAAAAAACTAGGTATAAATAATTGTATAAAAGCCTTTTCTGATAACCATTGGGTTGGACTAATAATTTTTGTTACTGTATTACTTCAATTTTATTAAGATAAAATTATGATAAAAGTTTTTTATGATGGTAAATGTGGTATTTGTTCCAAAGAAATAAATCACTACAAAAAAATAGCTGCTAAAGATATTTTTGCCTGGATCGATATAACAGAAGTTGATGGCTCTGTTTTGAATAATGAGAATTTAGATAAAATTGAATGCCTAAGAATGCTACATGTAAAAGATATTGATAATAATTTATATAAAGGTATTGACGCTTTTATCTTGATATGGAAACAATTACCAAAATGGAAAATCTTAGCAAGGCTTGTCAATTTACCAGTCATATATAGCATATTCAAAATTCTATACAATTTATTTGCAAAATACCGATTTAAGCAAATAAAATACTGTAACACAGATGAGTAATAAAGGAGAAAAAAATGAATTTAGCAATAGGCGCTATTCTAGGTTTTATTTCAGTGGCTTTTGGTGCATATGCAGAGCATGGACTCAAAACACAGATTTCAGCAGAGCATTTTGATTTTATTATGACTGCTGTTCGTTATAATCAAACTTATGCTATCGTAATTAGCGGTATTGGAATAGCTCTTTTAAGTAGTAAGAGCTTAGCACAAAGCTTAACTCTTAAATTAAGTAGCTTTTTATTTATCTTAGGAACTCTACTTTTTAGCTTTAGCATTTATATCTCTATAGTATGGAATATTCCTAGTATCTTAAAGCTTGCACCAATTGGTGGGACTAGTTTAATGATTGCTTGGATTGTATTAGCGATATCTGCTATTTGTATTAAAAAGAATTCACAAAATAAAAATTAATATGGCGGAGAGGAAGAGATTCGAACTCTCGATAGCTGTTAAGCTATACACGCTTTCCAGGCGTGCGCCTTCAACCACTCGGCCACCTCTCCAAAGAAATATAAGTATACAGTAAAAGCTTATATTTTCAACTTTTAGGCAATCATAATTATGCCAGAAACAAACATCAAAACTATAAATAAAGACTTAAGCAACTTAGGAGATATCACACCTAAATAATTAACTGCCATAAAACTTCCTAACAAAGCAAATGGTACAGAAGATAAAAGCAAAGGTACACTTAGATAACCAAGTGTTGATGGTACATTTACCGAAATGCCAAAAGTAAGCATAAGTGTACCAATACCTGCTGAAATAAATACACATACACTAGTAATTGCTATTGCTTTTTTAATATCGGTACCAATTTTAACAAAGAACATCGTTGCAAATGTTGATGAACTAGCTAATACACTTAATATTCCACAAAGTCCAAATATACTATATCTAGAAGCTTTAGGAAGTTTTATGATCTTATTATCATTATGCAATATCATCCATACTCCACTACCAAATAGTAGAAATGCAAAGATTATTTTTAGTAAACCAGTATTTATATATTTTGCTATTATTGCACCTAATATAGCTCCTACTGCTAAGTATATTAAATAATATTTTAGCTCCCACAAGTTGATATTACCTTTTCTATAATGCTTGTATGTAGCCATCAAGCTAAGAAATACAGACATCCCAAAACAAGTTGTTAAAGCTATTTGCATTGCAAAAGCTGGTCCATAAACATGAACTATAACGTAATAAAATGCTGGAACAGCTATCAAACCAGCACCACCACCAAGTAAAGTAGATATAAAGCTAGCTGTAAAACCAACTATAGCTCCTAAGATAATTAACATATTTTTTCCTTTTAAAATTATTTGAGATAGTTATAAACAGTAGCTCTACTAACACCCAATGCTCTAGCTATATATTGACTTGCATTTTTGCCATCTAGCGCACCCTGGTTTTTGAGCTCCAAGATTAAGTCTTTTTTCTGTAAGCGAGTCAAATTATCTACTGATAAACTATTTTCAATACAATATTTTTGTACAAATTTATTTATTTTCTCATACAGTGTATCTTTAAATAGACTCTGATTTTGCTCAGACATTTTATCATCGTTATTATTTAAGAATGCATTTATTAACCCTTGATACTTATCAAAGATAGAAATATCTAAATTTACACAAAGTGTCCCAATAACATTACCTTTGTCATTCTCAATTACCGTAATAATACTTTTGATCTTACGACCATCATAATTGAGTTTTTCATAAGGTCCTATTACTTTAGGAAGCTCATCATAAACATCTAAGCCAATATGATCCATATACGATGAATCTCCAACTTCCCTTTTAGATATAGGATTAAAAATAGCCTTTATTTGTTTCTCTTTAAGATCATGAATAACAACTTCAGCAAAAGGATATAGTAGCTTACTAATAGCTTCTGCTACATTAGAGTATTCTTTAAATTTAGAATCCATACAAGTATGTAATTTAGATATTTTTGGATATTATATTCTAATTTAGACTTTTTTGTCAATAAGATATTTTAAGAAGATTTAAAGTTGGTCTTACGGCATATATTTATAAAGTTAACAATTATAGGCCCAATAATGTTCTGCCAAATCGCATAGAAAGTTGCAGCAATGGCTGCCTGATTACCAAAAAATACTAGAGCAATAACAATTCCTAAGCCAACATCTAATATACTAAACTCAAAAAGTAACGCTAACCTGCTTTCAAAATCTAAACTTAGAACTTTTCCTATTAAATAGCCAAAAATATTAGCAAATATACTAAGTATTATAACGCTTAGAATAATATCACTTGGTACAAGCATAATAGTATCTTTGTTTAAAGCTGTCACTACCATTACTATCAATATAATCAAAAGTATTGGAATATTAGAAACTTTACTTAAAGTCGAATCACTTATCTTAGCAAACTTACTAATCAAGATTCCTAAAACTATCGGCACAATAACTATTATTGCCATAGTTTCAAACATACCAAACCAATCTAACTTAATACTTTTTGCAAAGAAAAAATAAATGATTAATGGCATAAATATTGGTGCTAACAATGTTGTTAAAAAAGTTAAGCTAACAGTAAGTGAAATATTTGCTCTAGCTAATAGTGCCATCACCCCAGAAGCTGTACCTCCTGGACAAGCTCCAACAATAACTAAGCCTATTAATGCCATCAAATTTAGACCGAAAAGCTTACCTATTATAAAAGCTGCTATAGATGTCACAGTTAATTTTAAAAATAATATTATTAATAACTTTCCTTTTAAACTAGCAACTTTTGCAAAATCTTTTGCTTGCAAATGAAGTCCTATAACTAACATAATTGCAGCTAGTAGATAAGTGATATAAGGCTTTAACGGTATAAATATAGATGGAATTGAGATTGCTAAAACAACTCCAACTATCACTATAATTGCAAAGTATTTCTGGATAAAATTCATTTTCATATGAAATTTTTTTATTTAATTAATTCTTTAGCTTATTTTACATACTAGTTAACAATAAGAATACTTTTTCATATTTTAAAATACTCAATATATAAAAACTAGTTTGGAAAACTATAGTAGCTTGCTATAATGAATTTGTGAAATTATTTTAATTCATATAACAAACAACACTATGAGGTGAAATTATGATGAAGAAAAAACTAATAACAATTGCGACACTATTAGCCGCTTCTGTGGCTATTACATCATGTACGGCTGAGGCTGTTGCAGTAACAGGTTTAGTTTTAGCCAGTGTTGCAGTAGGTGCTTTAGCATATAAGTGGATGGAAAATCCTGATGCATACAATGCTTATGCAAAAGATAGAGAAACAGTATTTTCAGCTGCTACAGAAGTATTAAAAGAAAATAATTACACTACAACAGAGCAAACAGTTGATCAGAAAAAATCTGAAATCAAAGCGGTCTCTCCATCAGGAGACTCTATTGATATAGTAGTTCAATCAGCAAAAGATAACCCTAATCAATCAGCTCTTTATATTAAAGATGATAGTAAAACTGATGCAACTATTATCCTTAATAAGATTAATGCGAAACTTGCCGATTCAAAATAAACTACCATACAAATAAGTTTTGCTAAAAAAATAAATCCAACTTTTTTAGTAAATTTTTGTTTTTTCATATTATAACTAGCAACTTAATTATAGCTTCGGCTAGATTAAAATATTTCTCATATTTTAAGATTTACTTTTTATTTTTTGTTCTCCGACACTTTTCAGAGCAGTATTTTACCTCATCCCATACTTTTTTCCATTTCTTACGCCAAGTAAATGATAAGCCACAGACTACGCAAATCTTTGTAGGCAAATGTTGCTTTTTCATATACCTAATTCCTCAAGAAATTTTTTACTATCTTGGCTAATTAGTTTTTTCTTCTCATCAGTCATCTTTTCATAAGATTTATAAATCATTGCCAAGCGTGGATTATTAGCTAGCTTTGATTTATTTCTAGCTAAGAAATTCCAATATAAGTAATTAAATGGACAAGCATCACCTCCATTTTTCTCACTGACTTTATAACTACAATTATCACAATAATTTGACATTTTTTTGATATAGCTCCCACTAGCTGCATAAGGCTTACTTGCAAAATATCCACCATCTGCAAAAAGTACCATTCCTGATACATTTGGTAGCTCGACCCACTCATAAGCATCAGCATATACTAATAGATACCATTCATTGACATACTTAGGATCAATTCCAGCTAATAATGCAAAATTACCAAGCACCATTAGTCTTTGAATATGATGGGCATAGGCATTTTGTTTAGTCTCTTTAATACACTGATGTAGACAGTTCATCTGAGTATCAGCATCCCAATAAAAACTTGGTAATTTACGCGTAGCCTCAAGGTAGTTCATATTTCGATAGTCTGGCATTTTCAACCAATAAACTCCACGCACAAACTCTCGCCAACCAAGAATCTGACGGATAAAGCCCTCAACAGCATTTAAAGGTGCACTACCATTATAATATGCTTTTTCAGCAGCTTTGATACATTCCATAGGCAACAGTAAGCCACTATTAATATACATAGAAATATGCGAATGATACATCCATGCCTGTTCCTCAAGCATTGCATCCTGGTAATCTCCGAAACAACTGAGTCTTTCTTTAACAAATGAATATAATGCCTCAAGGGCTTCTTCTCTAGTAACTGCATAATGAAATGGCTCAATATCACCAAAATTATCAGCAAATGTTTTCTCAACTAACTTAATTGCACGCTTAGTTATATCATCAACTTGGACTTTATATGGTTCTGGAACTTTAGTATCAGTGCTTGGCATTTTACGATTTTGGCTATCATAATTCCACTGTCCACCTTCTGGTTTGCCATCACTATCAAGCAAAATATTATGTTTGGTACGCATATAACGATAGAAATATTCCATGCGTATTTGCTTGTAGTTTTTTGACCACTTTGCAAACTCATCTATTGTAGCTAAGAATCTATCATCTGTGCGTACTTCAACATCTATAGAGAAATCTTTTTGCCAACTTTGAATATCTTCTAATACACGATATTCCCCTGGCTCTGTGACAATAAGCTTTTGTATACCAAGCTTTTCAACAACTTTTTGAACTTCATTATAAAATGAATCTGTATTCTTTGGATCATCCAATTTTGTATAGCAAACTTTATAGTCTAATTTATGTAACTGCAGTGCAAAATGACGCATTGCTGAGAAAATATATACAAGCTTCTTTTTATGATGCTTAACATAACTAGCCTCTTTCATTACTTCACACATCATCACAATATCATTGGCTTTATCACAATCTCTCAAGCTAGAAATACTTTGTGAAAGCTGATCTCCTAGGATCAATCGTAAAGTCCTCATAAGAAAAGCTCTCCTTGAATATTGTCTTCCTTTTGTTGTTTAGATTTGATTTTTCTAGGCTTTTTCCTACTAGCATGTTTTTTGACAATATTTTTAGTTTCTTGACTATTCTTTGAATTTTTTCTAATTTTATAAATATTATCTGCGGCAAATTTCCGTGCTTGCTTTTCATCAACAATAGGATTTGGATAATCTACCGCATTATGCTTTTCTAGCCATGGTGTATGGATATTCTCATTACTTATATTTTCTAACTCAGGTATCCATCTTCTAATAAATTCACCTTTAGGATCTTGATCGATACTTTGCTTAATAGGATTATAAATACGGATACTATTTATTCCTGTAGTACCCGATTGCATTTGCACTTGTGAGTAATGAATCCCTGGTTCATAATCAGTAAACAATCTTGCTAAATACAATGATGTCTTACGCCAATCTAACCACAAATGATAGCTTGCGAAACTCATGAGCATTGCGCGCATACGAAAGTTTAACCATCCTGTTGCAATCAAAGCTCGCATACATGCATCTATCATCGGGAAACCGGTATTACCTGTTTTCCATGCTTCAAAATATTGTTGATTTAGCAGCTCTTTGCGTAGTTGATCATAAGCTGGATGTAGGTTTTTACATTCAATACTTGGTTGGTCCTCTAGTTTTTGCATAAAGTGACAATGCCAACGCAGACGCGATAAAAACGAACGCATTGCACTTAGCCATTTTGTTTTATTTTTTATACTACTATCTTTGATTGCTTTTTTACGCTGATTAGCTAATTGATACACCTCTTTTATCGAGATAACTCCAAAAGCAATATATGGCGACAATCTCGAACAACTTTTAAAGGCAGTAACTGGAGAAGACATCTCCTTAGTATAACCAAAACCTCTTTGATACAAGAAACTATCAATGATTCTAAGTGCACGAATTCGACCACCTTTTTGTCTTTTATAACAATTATCATACTCTAGACCAAGACTCTCAGCAGTAGGTATTTTAGTTTGATTTTCACAAATAAATTTAAGTTTAGTCGGTGCTTTTATAAGCTTTTCGCTCATTCGTTTGTGCCATAGCAAACCCCATTTATCTCTATCTGTTAAACAGCGAACTACACCATTTTGATATGGCTGATACCATGTAATATTATTTTGTTTAAAAAACTTCTCAAGCTTAATATCACGCTGATATGTCCAATCATTCCAAGTTTCTTGATGCGACCAAACGCTATTGATAGGGTATTGCTGTATTAGTTGCTCAAAAACTTCTACAGCCTCTCCAACCATTATAATTAAAGGCTGACCTAACTTTGTAAGCTCACTATCTAGCTCTTCTAAACACTCAGACAAGAACAAATATTGTCTATGACTCATATCAGGCTGTTGCCAGAGCTCAGGCTCAATTATATATACAGGCAAAATATCTCCTGTTGTAGCTGCCTGTGTTAATGCTAAATTATCATCTATGCGTAAATCACGCTTAAACCAAACTACTTGCATTTGTATAATTTAACCTTTTCTTATGTTTAGCAACTCTGCCTGTCACTCGTTTGCACCAAAGTCTAAAACTATTCGGCTTAAGATTATTACGCATGATTTTTATAACTTGTGACTCTGATAATCCAGTTATATTTTTGATTGAATCAAATGATATTTTATCACTCCAAGCCATTTCTATAATTTCACTGGTTGTTATACTCTTATCACTCATAAATACCTCTCAAAACTTTAACTATGGAATAATCTCTTTGCCATCCCATGCAAAACATTTACCACTATCTTCTGATTTCAATCCATCTAACACTTCAAATAACTTACTAGCTGAATACTCAGGTGTAAAAAGCTTTCCTTGAGGTACTCTTGCTTGAAAAGGCTCTGATAAATGACTTTTGACAGTCCCTGGATGTACCCCAACTATTACAGCGTTTGGATTTAAACGCTTTGCCTCAATACTTGCCGTTTTGATAAACATATTTAAAGCAGCCTTTGAAGCTCTATAAGCATACCAACCACCAAGCTGATTATCCGAGATACTTCCAACTCGTGCAGAAATAGCTGCAAATACAGATTTAGTATCTTTGGCTAGTTTCGGTATGAAATGCTTTGCCACCAAAGCTGGAAAAATTGTATTTGCCTTAAACAGTTCAATAAATTTATCAGCTGATAGCTCTCTTAAAGCTTTCTCAGGCATTATATCTTGTGTATGCAATATACCAGTAGCTACAAAAACTAAGTTAATAGCTCCTGTCTTTTCATAAATATATTTTACAGCTTTCTCGATTGTTGACTCATCAGAGTAATTAATATTTTGGTAAACCACCCCTTCTACACAGTCTACAACTTCCGTACGTGAAAAAGCATATATATTAGCATCTGGGTACAAATATCTTAATTTCTTGGTTACAGCATGACCTATAGAACCAGAAGCACCTATAACAACTAGATTACTACTCATAACACTCTTCCAAATAAAGGTTTAGTATTCTAAGTATACAAATAAGATTATGGATTTTTTATACAGATAAATAAATATTAAGAAAGTTTAATTTTAAACAAACATACTCAAGAAGCTAAGGAATCAACTCTAACCCTAACTCTCTCAAGAATTCATTATGTTTACTTTTACTTGATTCTATTTTACTTTCAATATCTATCAAATCTTTATTTACGCCTTTAATATCAACTTTAGGTTCTGGCTTGGCTGTGCTTATATATCGAGATATATTCAAATTAAAATCATTCTTTTCAATTTCTTCTAGCGATACACAACGCGAATAGCGATCTTCTTCTTTGCGATATTGATAAGTACTTATAATCTTTTGTATATGCTCTTTTTCAAGAGTATTTTGTCGCTTACCTTTTTTATAGTTTTCTTCAGAACTTGCATTTATAAACAATATATCATCCGATTTCTTACACTTTTTAAGGACTAATATACAAACTGGTATTCCTGTTGAGAAAAATAGATTTGAAGGTAGCCCTATTACAGCATCAATATTACTATCTTTTAAAAGCTTAGTACGAATATTTGCCTCTGCCCCTCCTCTAAACAAAACACCATGAGGCAATATAATAGCCATAGTCCCACCATTATCAAGAAAGTTAAAACCATGTAGCAGAAAAGCAAAATCAGCTGCTGATTTCGGAGCGACTCCATGACTTTTAAAACGGGTATCTTCTTTTAGTCTATCATCAGGATCCCAACGATAACTAAAAGGTGGATTTGCCACAATAGCATCAAACTTTATTTGTTTGCTTGGGTTTTCTTCTTGTAAAATACTCCAATCATTTGCCAAAGAATCTCCATGAAAAATTTTAAACTCAGAATCTTTTAGACCATGTAAAAGCATATTCATACGACAAAGGTTATAAGTTGTTATATTTTTTTCTTGTCCGTAGATCTTGCCAATACTACCATCTTTTTCTTTTTTGATTTGTTGGCGAACATTTAGTAACAATGACCCAGAACCACAAGCAAAATCCAAGACTTTATCTAAATGCTTTTTTCTACCCAAGCTAGGATCTTGGCAATCTAAAGTTACTATCTCAGAAAGAATCGAAGAAATCTGTTGAGGGGTATAAAATTCTCCAGCCTTTTTACCAGACCCTGCAGCAAACTGACCGATAAGATACTCATAAGCATCTCCCAGCGTATCACTATCTGTAGAGAATCCTGTTATACCATTAGCTATTTTGGTAATAATAGTGCTGAGCTTTTTATTTCGCAATTCATAATTTTTCCCAAGCTTTTCAGAATCTAGATTTATCTCAGAGAATAGACCTTTAAAAGAGCTTCCAAAAGAATCATTTTCAATATGTTTTAACCCCTTTTGTAGAGTTTTTAATAAGTCTATATCATGCGTTTTTGCTAAATTTACAATATTACTCCATAGATAGTCTGGCTCAATAATATAATGAGTTTTTTTTCTAATTTCTATTTCAAATTCTGCCACATGCTGTTGATTTTCATCATACCAAATTTTTAATGGTGAAATTATTTTAATAACATTTTCAGTATGTTTCTCTTTTTTCTTTTTAATAGAGTTATCATCTATTGGTATTTTAACTTCTATTTCTCTTGCTTGAGGATATTCATCCCCTAAGAACTTCTTTACAGTTTCTTCATAGTTATCTGACAAATAGCGTAAAAATAAAAATGAAAGCATATAATCACGAAAATCATCAGCATTCATTGCACCACGCAATTCATCTGCTATTTTCCAAAGTGTTTCACCTAGTTGTTTTTTATCTTGTTCACTCATTATTATTTCTCTTTATGTTCTGTTCAATTTGCTTGAGCTCTTCTATATCCTGAATGTCTGCTTCTGTTGCTTCTTGTTGTTTTCTTTTTATATCAAATTCAGAATATACTCTTTCAACCATTTTTTGCATTTGTTGACGACTGACACTTCCAGCACCTTTAAGTACTTCTTTATCATTAAACTCTATGATACGATCAATATTTTCTTTCCAAAAACTCATATTTATATTTTGACGATTTTTAGCCCTTAATTCAGCAGTCTCTAAAAATACTATTACAAATCTATTTAGACTATCTAACTCATCTGCAGTAAGATAATTTTTTGCGATATAAATATCTTGTTTTCTAACTCTATCTCCTTTGAAACTTGTAAGAGACATATTTGGCTGAGTATGGTCTGCCCTACTAGTTATAAGTTCAGCAGCTGTTTGACCAGTTATAGCAAATAATAATTTATTCTGAGTTTCAGCGTAAAAAAGCTGTGTTTCTTTATCAGTGGCATCATAATCTTGACTAAGCATAAAAAGATCTCTTACTTTTTGATAAAACCTTTTTTCCGAAGCTCTAATATCTCTAATACGAGCCAAAAGCTCATCAAAATAATCTGGGTAACCATCTGGATTTTTTAGTCGGTTATCATCTATAACAAAACCTTTTATCATATATTCACTTAGATTTTTATTCGCCCACTGACGGAATTGAGTACCTCTTTTACTTCTAACTCTAAAGCCTATTGCCAAAATCATCTCTAATGAATAATGAGTAACATTATAGCTTTTTCCATCGCTGGCAGTTGTCAAGTAATCCTTTACAACTGAATTCTTATCTAGCTCACCTTCTTCAAAAATATTTGATATATGCAAACTTATATTTTGCTTAGTTGTAGCAAATAGCTCTGCTAATTTTGCTTGACTTAGCCATGCTGTGCCATCTTTTGTAAGTAGTGAAACAGTAGCTTTTCCATCTACAGTATTATAAATAATTACATTCGACTCTTGTTCGCTCATTATTATTTCTCTTTAATTATTTCAGGTAATTCAAATTTATATCTATCTAAAAAAGCATTTAGCATATCACTAAACAACTTTTTTGTATCTTCAACCATTTGCTTAGGTTCATAAATAGAGTACTTACCATGACTTAGTAAATTCAAAGCCCTTGAATATAAAACCTCATCATCAACACTTTTTATACATACCGAAAAATCTTTATAGCCAAAGAATGTTGCTGTCTTTTCCATAATACTACGCAACATATTAAAATGATAAGTAAATAACTGCCCACTCTCACAAGCTTTTTTTAGTTCACTTAGTATCGATACATGATGAAAAAAAGGTGTATCTTCTGTAGCTCTTAATGTATAAACATTTTCATTATTTGGACGATGATAAAAATAGCTCTTAAATTTCTTCTTAGAGCTTCTAAACTCATTATGCAAAACATTAAAAAATAATCCATGATGTGATGATATAACTGTTTTTATATTATTATCACTACTTTTTAGTAACTGAGCTAAATCACTAGCTACTGCTATAGCATTATTATCATCTAATGATGATATAGGATCATCTATATATAGGTATTTAACCCAAGCATAAGCCTCTTGCTTTTCTATAGCTAAACGAGCTACTGCAAGAAAAAAGCACCATATAAAAATATTCTCTTCACCACGAGAAACTTTTATATTATCCACTAACTGTAAATTTTGCTCTTTAGTCCTATGATCTAAAACTAACTCTTGTTTACTAAAAGTAACCGTTCTATTTTTATAATCAATTTTAAAATCAAAATCAGCATAGCGATTTAAATACTCGGCTATACGGCTTTCCATTTCTAGCTCTTCTAAGCCATTAAAAAACTTAGATTCTCTAAAATGCAAAACTCTATTACTATCTGCTTCTAAGTCATTATCCCAATAAAATAAATCCTCTGTAAAAGCGTTAAAATACAAAGTATCTCTATTTTTATTTTTTTTATCTTTTTGTCTAAATTCCATAGATAGACGAGTTTTACCAGTACCATTATAGGCAAATAGTAAAATTAGATCGCAATCATTCAAATCATTTCTTAAGCGATTAGTAACTAGATTACTTAAGGTTTTATAAGAGTGTATCTTTGGACTACCACTCATAACTAAATACCTCCACCATCTTGTTCAATAACATCTGGGGAATAATTCCCCTCCGCTGGAGGGGTGACCTTTAGGTCGGGGTGGTTTCTTAAAAAAGTCAAAACAGCATTAATATCATTTTTTACATCATTATCTAATAAATTGATTACCTTTAGATTTAAACTTTTTAAATACTTATCCCGTTTATAGTCATAATCATGCTTATCATTATGGCTATAACCATCTATTTCTAGAACCAACATTTTCTCACCACAGAAAAAATCTACAATATAATTACCAATTATTTTTTGCCTATCAAAATCAAGATTTAGGAATTGTTTATTTTTTATTTGATTCCATAAAAGTACTTCTGCTAAATTTCCTGCCTTTCTTAGCTCCTTAGCTCTTTGTTTAAGAGCTGGATTATATGGTAATGAATAATAACTTTTCGTTTTTCTCATATTTTTAGTACTTTTCTATATTATGGTTTTCCTTTTAAAACTACCCCGTCAGTCTGCGACTGCCACCCCTTCACAGAAGGGGAATAACTCCAATCTAGGTTGAGGTAGTTACTGAAAATAACCTTTGCATCAGTCCTTTTTTATGCTCTTTAAGTAGCTCTACTTTTTGGCTTTGTGCTTCTATCAATTCATCTACCGATGATAAACAATCCGCTATTTTTTGTTGTTCTGATGTTTGAGCTGGTAAAAATATATTTAATAATTTTAATTGTTTCCCTGTAATCAACGGTTGCCCAGAGCCAAAGACCAGCTTATTTAAACCATAGTTACTAAGAAAATAATAAACATAATCAATATTTATAGTTTTCTTTAAATTTAATACTAAAGTATTATCTGTAACTCCAAAATTTCCTGAAACTTTAGTTAATAAACCAGCATTTGCTCCTACTCTAGCGACTAAAATATAATTACCAATATAACTATTTTCTTTACATTTACCGATAATGCCTGTTGAACCATACAAATCATAAGTTCCGTTATATATATTTCTATCTTTACCAGAAGAAATACTTATACATAAACCTCCTAGCTCTCTTTCGACCCATTCCCCATCATCTCTAAACTCTGGAAAACGAAGTTCAGGGATATTTTTAGAAACCACCCCGTCGCTCTGCGACACCCCTCCAACGGAGGGGAATAGCTTTTGCATTAAGCCTTTCTTATGCTCTTTAAGTAGCTCTACTTTTTGGCTTTGTGCCTCTATCAATTCATCTACCGATGATAAACAATCGGCTATTTTTTGTTGTTCCTTCAATGTTGGAATATTTATCTTTAACATCTTTAACTGACTTACATATAGGTGTATAACTGATACACCTTGAGCCATTTGAGATATTTCTCTCTTTTTAACACTGCTAAAGTAGTAGGCTAAAAAACTTCCATTTTCTTTAGTCCTAATAATGTTCAAATCCCCACCCAAAGCAACATTATCTTTTCTAATACAACTAGCTGTTGCTATATCTTCTTGTGTTTCCCCTGAGCTTGGAATAAGCACATCATTAAACTTACTAAGAACTAACTTTTTTATATTAATATTTGTCTTTGATATAACTTTTTCTATAATCTCATTATAACAAGTATACAGTTCACCATACCTTATGCACGGTATATTTCCTTTATCTACAATATCAGATTTAGATATACCTTTACCTTTCAAAAATTTAGCTACTTCCCCAAGCTCTCGCTCAACCCACTCCCCAGCATCTCTAAACTCTGGAAAGCGTAGTTCGGGAATATTTTTAGGAACCGTCCTGCTTTGCTTAGATTCTAAAACTACCCCGTCAGTCTGCGACTGCCACCCCTTCACAGAAGGGGAATAATTCCCCTCCTCTGGAGGGGTGCCTACGCCAGTAGGTGGGGTGGTCATATTAAGCTGCTTTTTTTTACTCATAAGTATCTAAACCTGATATTTCCTCACCATTTGCCAGTTTCTTTAAAATAGGAATCAGCTCTTCCATTAGAGCAGTTTCTTTTTTAGATCTTGCTAGCCATCCTAAGCCTAATGGCTCCATCAAGTCAGTCAACTCTTCACCATCAAATATCATTCGCAATATTATTTTATCAACAAACGCTTGAAGTGCTTTTGGCTCTAAACCAAACTTCTCTGCTAACTCTGTGATTTGTTGAGCTGATTTATTAGCTTTAAATTCTTCAAACCCTTCACGGATCTGTTTTACATTTAGAGCTTCTCCCAACTGTAAAGTATCTATATAGGCTTTAATATCATCTTTTTCATCAATAAATTTTGAATCTGAAGCTATCAACCTTAATAACTCAAGCTTACTTATCTCTTGCTTACTTGGTGTTGCATGAGTGTAGTTAGCTATCAAATTCATAATATAATCATAGTCAATCATCGCTGATGCAAAAAGTACAAGCTCAACATCAAGATTTTCAACTTCTTTTTCTATTGGTGTATCTTTTTTATCCTGTTGAGATTTTAAGCGTTGAGCAACATCTAAATAAGCCCCCTTAAATGCTCTCATACTCTCTTCATCAATGAGATTATCTATAGTTTGCTTATTATCAGCAGTTAAATCTGTATACTGGTCTAACTGTGTCTTTAATCTTTGTATCTCTTTAAAACATCTTATAAACTCAGCTCTTGCCGTATCACCTTTTATATTTGCTACTTGCTCAGGTTTATTCTCTAAACCTTGACTTGTCATAAAATCATCTAATTTTTTGACAGCATCATCTAACTGCTCAAGCACTACAGGGGCTGGATCAACTAGCCAAACTTCTTTAGCTCTATCTTTCTCTGCACCAGAAAATAATGCTATTGCTTTATTAACATTTTCACATTGTGAACGAAAATCTAAAATATTCCCATACGGCTTAGTATCATTCAAAACCCTATTAGTTCTTGAAAATGCTTGTATCAGTCCATGATATTTAAGATTTTTATCCACATATAGAGTATTTAGAAACTTAGAATCGAAACCTGTCAAAAGCATATCCACAACAATTATAATATCAACTTTTTTATCATGTGCTAAATCTTGATTTGAATACTGTTGGTCTTTTATTCGCTTTTGTATGTCTTGATAATACAAATCAAAAGTATCCAATTTATAGTTTGTTTTATATTGCTTGTTATAGTCACTGATAATCTCTTTTAGAGCTTTTTTCTTCTCTTCAGGATTATGTTTATTATCTTCTTTCTCTTGCTCCAAATCTTCTTGAAGTTGCTTGATATCTTGATTACCTGTAGCTGGTGGACTAAATACACAAGCTATATTTAGAGGTTTAAAACTAGCGTCTTGCTGTTGTTTTTCAGCTTGTAGCTGCTTAAATAACTTATAGTAAACTATAGCATCATCAATTCTAGCTGTTGCAAGCACAGCATTAAACTTTCTATTTGCTGTAGCAAAATCATGCTTTTGTAAAATTGTTTTAACTATCGTTTCTTTTGTTGGCGTTGAGATATTAGTATTTTCATCAGGCTTATAATAATCAATATGAAAGCGTAAAACATTACGATCTTCTATGGCATTTGTAATTGTATAAGCATGCAATTCTTCTTGAAAAATATCTTTTGTCTCAACTATATAAGCCTCTTCACCATTTATTTTTTTATAAGTTCCATTATCTTCAAAAATAGGTGTTCCTGTAAAACCAAATAACTGTGAATTTGGGAAGAAGTTTTTAATAGCTTGATGATTTTCGCCAAATTGTGATCGATGACACTCATCAAAAATAAAGACTATTCTTTTGTTTTGTAGCGGTTTCAGCCTTTCTTTATAGTTTTTTTGCTTGCCTCTACTTTTTCTAGTTTCATCTAGTGCTAAACCTAGTTTTTGGATAGTTGTAACAATTACTTTATCACTATAGTCATCTGACAAAAGCCTTTGCACAAGTGTTTCAGTATTAGTATTTTCTTCCACACATCCATCTTGAAACTTATTAAACTCTTCTCTGGTTTGACGATCTAAATCTTTACGGTCAACAACAAACAAACATTTGTCTATGTCAGGATTATCTTTTAATAAAGTTGATGCTTTAAAAGATGTAAGAGTTTTACCACTTCCAGTAGTATGCCAAATATAGCCATTGCCATTATTTTTATGTATTTTTTCAACAATAGCTTTAACTGCATATATTTGATATGGTCGCATCATCAAAAGCTTCTTTTCACTTGCAATTGTAACCATATAGCGACTAATCATTTCACCTAATATACACTTAGATAAAAACTTATCTGCAAACTCAAACAGGTTTTTGATTTTAGTAGAGTTATCTCTCTCTGCAAACTGATAGATTGGTAAAAATCTCTCATCTGCATCAAAGCTAAAATGCTCAGCATTATTATTTGCAAAATATAAAGTATTTGTCCTATTGCTCACAATAAAAAGCTGCATAAAACATAAAAGCGAATTATGATAACTATTACCTTCATCATTTTTATAGTTCACAATTTGTTGCATCGCCCTACGCGGACTGATTTCCAAAGATTTTAGCTCTATTTGAACAACAGGAATACCATTTATAAGTAAAATCACATCATATCGATGATTGCTATAAGCAGTATTCATTTTAAGCTGATGAATCACTTCAAATGAATTTTTACACCAGTCTTTTAGATTAACCAAAGTATAGTGTAGTGGTGTATCATCATCTCTTTTTAAAGTGTTTTGAGAGCGTAAAATTGTACTAGCCTCAAAAACATCTGGCTGAATTATTTGTAACTTTAATCTTTCAAATTCATTATCGCTTAAAGTTACTCTATTTAACTCATCAAATTTCTCTCTAAAATTATCCTCTAAAGATTTTCTACTATTGATATCTTTACGATAGGTATATTTTAGTTCTTGGAGTTTATCTATTAAATGTTGTTCAATATCACTTTCTTTCAAAACTGTATTTTCCTTAATCAGCTATTAGGTCATACTCAGTAGATTCAGTAATCTCAACTATTGCAAATTCACCTACTTTTAGATCTCTTTCTGCTGCATCGCCAACAATAACTTGTCCATCCACTTCTGGTGCATCATATCTTGTACGCCCAATAGCATAGTTTTCGTCAGGATTTATTGAATCAATTATAATTTGTTGTTCTGTACCAACAAAGCCTTCAAGCTTATCTGCACTTATTTGAGCTTGTAACCCCATAAACTGATCTAGTCTTTGTTGCTTAATTTCTTCGGAAATCAGATTATCAAATTGATTAGCTTTAGCACCTTCTACTTCAGAGTATTTAAAACAACCTACTCTATCTAGTTGCGCTTTTTCAGCAAAATCTAATAAATGCTCAAAATCAGCTTCTGTCTCACCAGGGAAACCAACTATAAATGTACTACGAATAGTTATATCTGGACAAATATCACGCCATTTATTAATTCTATCAAGAGTCTTTTGCGTATGAGCCGGACGCTTCATTCTTTTTAGAACCTCTGGGGATGAGTGTTGCAAAGGCACATCTAAATAGGGAAGTATCTTTCCTTGAGCCATAAGTGGTACAATCTTATCAACATGCGGATACGGATATACATAATGCATTCTTGTCCACATGTCTAAATCACCAAGAGCTGTAGCAAGATCTAAAATATTACTTTGATATTCTTTATCATTCCATATCCCTGGCTTATATTTAATATCAACACCATAAGCAGATGTGTCTTGTGATATTACAAGCAACTCTTTGACACCGGCATTTTTAAGCTTTTCAGCTTCACGCATAATATTATCAATCGAACGACTTTTCAACTTACCACGAATATCGGGAATAATACAAAAAGTACAAGTATTGTTACATCCTTCTGATATCTTCAGGTATGAATAATGTCTTGGCGTAAGCTTAATTCCTTGTGGAGGCACTAAAGATACAAAGTCATTTGCAAATATTGGTGCATGTGTATGCACTGCTTCTATCAAATTCTCATAATCTTGAGGGCCTGTAATGCTTAGAACTTCTGGATGTTTTTCTTTAATTAAATCAGCTTTATTTCCTAAACAACCTGTTACTAAAACCTTACCATTCTCAGCAATTGCCTCGCCAATAACTTCTAAAGATTCATCAATAGCAGAATTTAAAAATCCACATGTATTAACGATAACCATATCAGCATTATCATAACTATCAACTAAGTCATAACCTTCGGCTTTTAATTTTGTAATAATACGCTCAGAGTCAACAAGATTTTTAGGACAGCCTAAACTAACAAAACCAATTTTAGGAATTTTAATCATAATAATTAAACTTAATAAAAAAATTATTCGACTATTGTAGATTAATTTGATTAAAAAAAATAGATAAAGATAAAATTAGATCTAGTTAGTAGATTGAGCAGAAGAATCACTTTGGTCACATTTAACACCAAAATCAAGCTCTGTTCTTCTGTCTAAATAATATGCTTTTTCAGAGGCTTTATACATACAAGCATCATTTACACCATCAGTACAGAACTCATCATAGAATTTAGTTGGTTCAGCTGCAGGCTTTAATTTACCATAGCTAACGACACATATCTGATCTTTATTTACACCTTTGTCTAATAAATAGTTATAAACAGATTCAGCACGTTTTTGACCTAAGTTAAAGTTGTATTTTTCACTTCCTCTAGGGTCAGTATTACCTGATAGTTTAATAGGTTGATTTGGATGAGCTATCAAGTAGTCTGCTGTTTTATCTAAGCAATTCTTAGCATCATCGGTAACATTATAGCTATCAAAGCCAAAGTATACTGATCTACAATTAATATCCATTAGTTCTTTTTTCATTTTATCAACTTCATCAGAACTTAGGTTATCAGAGCCAAAAATTTGTGAAGACATTTCTAAAGCTTGGGAGCTATCAACCCCAGAATATTTGTCTTTGATTAAATCACTATTATCTGGCCTAGTGCTAGAACAACTTGCTAACATAAGCACAGAACCTACAACTGCAACGCTTAAAAGACTCTTTTTCATAGTTTACAACTCCTATTTATTTTATTACGCAACATTATCAAAACTTGTGGTTTCAAAATTACCACCATTATCAGCAAACCCAGTATCTCCACTTCCATCTTTTTGACCTGATTTAAGTGTACTAAAAAATCCTGGTCCTGTTGTTTCATTTAATGCAGAACCATCAAGATTAGCATCTGCATTTGCTTGTAAAGGGGGACCTTTATACCAAGCACACCCTGTTAATAATGTTGCAATAATAACAAAAGTGTAAAATTTAGTAAAAATCCTCATCAAAATTCCCTTAATAATTTCTTGGTGACCAACTTGGCGACTGAATCAATGTATTACCATTATTCGCTGTTTCAACACCAAAGTGATTACTTCCATCTAATGATACCATATCTAAAGAACTATAACCTTTCGAATTTGTAGAAATGTATGCAATCATATTACCATATGGAGAAACTGTTGGCGAGCTATCAGACTTACCTTTTGTCAATGTCGTTATATCTCCACTAGCTAAATTAAAATCAGCTATTTGGATACCACTTGAGCGTGATCTTTTATACATAAATACTATATCTTTACCATCAGGAGTATAGTTAGGCTCATATCCTTGGTATATTTTGCTACTTAATCTTGAAGATTGTGGATATTTAGAATTAACAGGAGCAACATAAATATTTGGTCTACCATTACCTCTATCTGATGTGAACACGATACTTCTACCATTCGGTGAGAATTTTGGCGCAGTACTTATACCATTTATAGTTAATCTCTTAAGGGTTTTTGTTGCTAAATTCATAATATAAATATTTGTTTGATCAGAATATCCTTTAGATAGAGCTAAAGCAATTTTTCTATCATCTGGAGAGAATGATGGCGAACTGTTGATACCTTTGAAGTTAGTCAAGCGAGTCACTTTGCCAGTAGCTATTTGTAATTCATAAACTCCCATGCTACCACCACTATAGCTAGAGTAAACAATATCTTTACCATCTGCTGACCAAGATGGTGTCGCAATAGGATTATCAGTCTGTCTAAGTACAGTATGCTTATTAAAACCATCATAATCAGATATCACAAGCTCATAAATTCTGCCATATCTAGCATATGGATTACTTACTTTAACATATGCAAGCTTTGTTAAAAAAAAGCCTTGCTCTCCAGTAAGTTTCTTATAAACATAGTTTGAAATCTTATGTGCTAGAGTCCTCATAAGAGAAACATTAATATTCTTATATGTAACTGACTGAATATAGCTTGTATCATTTCTCTTAAGAACCTGAACCTCTACAGTATAATTGTTATAAGAATTTTTAGTATACTTAGTTAAGACTACATAGTCGCCTTTAATTTTTTTCCATGGGATATTTTGCTTTTGTTTTATCTCATATTTTATAGTGTCTGACCCTTGCAACTTAGCATTATGATTAAGATCTGCAACTATTACAGAATCTACATTCTGAGGGAACTGATCTACAACATTATTACTCATTACAGATACTAGAGGTTTTTGTATAACACCAGTTGTTACTTCTGCAACTAGATCCGCGTATATATTTGATACTAAAAAAATTAATACTGAAAAGCTCAAAATGATTTTTTTCATTATTATCCCTTATTAAGTTTGTTTAAATATAAAACTTACGTTTTCTGTTTGTATAGTTTTTCTGGCTGCACTATTAAAAATCTGTGGAGGTGTGGTATTCTTAATCGCATTAATCAAAGACTGGTCACATCTATAGCTACCAGATGTTCCTGTTAACTTGATAAATTTACCATTTCTAATAATAGCTCTTGGTAAGTTATAAATGCCTCGACAAGGATCTTTAATCCAATTATCACCTACTCTAGTTTGATACTCAGCTATATAACTAGAAATAGCTCTTTGAGCCTGATTCTGTTCTGCTTGCCTTTTAGCCGCTGCTATTGCCTCAGCTCTTGCTTTTGCTAATCTTTCTTTACGAGCTTTACGTTGTGCCTCCAACTTAGCCTGTTTTTCTTGCTCTAATTTACGCTGTTTCTCTTCTTCTTTACGTTTAGCTTCTTGTTCTGCCTTTTTCTTAGCTTCTTCTTTTGCTTTACGCGCTGCTTCTAATTTGGCTTGCTTTTGCTGCTCTAACTTACGTTGTTTTTCTTGTTCTTTGCGCTTTACTTCTAGAGCTGCTTTCTTTTTTGCTTCAATTCGAGCTCTACGCTCCGCCTCAGCTTTTTGTTTCATCAGCTGCTCATGTCTTTTTAGGGCTTTTTGTCTAGCCTCTTTTACATCTTGTCTAGCTTGATGCAATTCTTGTTGATGATTTTCATAATTTGATATTTGTTTATTAAGCTCACTACTACTTATTGATGTAGCTTGAATAACTTGCATTTGCTTTGGAGTATTAGCAACTTCTGCTTTTAAAGATGCTGAAGTAGAATCAAATTTCAATATACTTATATAAGATAATATATAAAGAACTAAAACTATACCGATATGGACAAGTATCGCTCTAACCACAAAAGGGTTATGCTCAATTTGTTTTCTAAAAGATTGTAATAACTTTTGGTAATTAAGATTTGCCATCTTCTGTGACTAACCCCACTTTGTCAACACCAGCTCGTTGAATAAGAGCCATTGCTTTTACTACTTCACCATAACTTGCGCTACTATCACCTCTAACATAAACTGGCTTACCAGGGCTTTGCTGTGATAAATTTACGACAGCATTTGCAAGGGCTCTAGAACTTAATGGTGCTTTTGGATCACTAACACCTTGGTTAACAAAGTACTCACCTTGTTTATTTACAGTAACAACTATTGGTTTACTGTCATTAGATGGTATTTTTTCTGACTTTGCTTTAGGCAAGTCAACTTTTACACCCTGAGTTAGAATCGGTGTAGTAATCATAAAAATAACCAAAAGCACTAACATAACATCAATGTATGGAACTACATTAATCTGAACCATTGGTCTTTTTTTTCTAAAAAATCTTTTATTTCTTTTTTTCATATCTAGAAGCCTTTATTAGCTTTCTTGATTTTGATGCTGCACTTGATCTCTATGTGCTTCTTTTAAAAGTAAAATACATAAATCATCTTGGAATGACTCATAACCAGATAATACATCATCAACCTGATTTGATAGTCTACTATGACCTATAACAGCTGGAATAGCTACAAACAAACCTAAAGCTGTCGCAATCAAAGCTTCTGCAATATGTGGTGCAACCACTGATATTGTAGCCTGCTCAACACCACCAAGAGTATTAAATGACGACATAATCCCCCAAACTGTACCTACAAGACCAATATATGGAGCTACTGCACCAATTGTACCTAATGCTGGAAGCTTTCTATCTAATTCTTTAGCCTCTTGAGCAATTGCTATACTTACAGTTCTTTCCATACCCTCAAGTATAGTATCACCCTTTAAAACACCTGTTTCTTTAAGATTATTAAACTCTCGCAAAGCTGAACAGAATATTATTGATTTACCAAAAATATTTTCTTTATGTTGTAGATAGTAGTCATAAAGCTTTTGTATATGATGACCTGCCCAAAATAATTTATCAAATTGTGTTTGTTCATTACAATATTTTTTAACACGATTGTTTACCTCAAGCATTATAGCCCAAGAATAAACTGACATAGCAATCAAAGCTATCATTATAAGCTGAACAATAAAGTTTGCATGCCATATCAGCTGAATTAGAGAAAGAGAGTTATCTTGCATAATTAATCCTAAAAATTTATGTTTCTTTATTTTTACACACGCTTGTTCGCAACATTATACGTAAAGATTTTAAAATTATAAACAGTTTAATTTACTAAAATCATACTTAAATCTGTTATTATTATTAATAATATATAATTTATTTATTAAAAGTAGATATAGAATGAAAAAGATAACTTTTTTGGGACTTTGTATCATCAGTACTACATTATTTTCATGTTCAACTTCTACTGATGATCAATTTAAATACGTAGCTCCACCACCAACCCAAGGAAGTTTAAATTCAAATGGCTCAGATTTAAACCAGTCAAAAGAAGTTGCTAGTCAACAGAAATCAAAAAATAATACTTGAAACAAAGAATAAAGCTATGAGAGCTAAGAATCAGCGTCAACTATTTTTTTACCATCAACACTCGATTTATCATTTAAATCACTATTTTTCATTTTTTGCTTATATTTATAATGAGAGATTGGACCAGACAAAGCATAACCAATCATTATTAAATATAATAATTTCTCAGGCATAGTAAATAACATTAGAATAATCAATATAAAGCAGATCACATAAATTTTACTAATATTACCATGGCCATCGCTGTCTTTATAACTTCTAAACTTAATATCGCTAACCATCATAAATGCTAAATATAAAGCTGTAAATGCTGTAAGAGCAACTACCACAATACTTAAAAATGTAGAGTCTCCCACTAAAAATCTTTGCCCCATCCAAATAAGACCCGAAATTGTAACAGCTCCTGCTGGACAAGGCATTCCGTAAAAGTATAATCTACGTTCAATTATATCATCCTCACTAAGATCTTTAGGAGTCTGCTGCGTATCAAATTTTGCTAATCTTAATGCTACTGCCAGCAAATATAAAAAACAAATCGCAGCACCTAGCGAACCTAAATTATGCAAGCTCCAAAAGTACATGACTAAAGCAGGAGTCGCCCCAAAAGAAACAACATCTGCTAAACTGTCTAAAGCTGCTCCAAACTCTGTTTGAGTGTGTGTGTATCTAGCAACTCTACCATCAAAAGCATCAGCAAAACCAGATAGTAACATGTATACAGCACATGATATAAAACTCTCTTGAAACGCTGATATAATAGCTAAAAAAGCAAATAATAAACTAGCACTAGTAAATAAACTAGGGAGTATATATTTAGACCTTTTCATATCTATATTTTCTAACAACCACATAACTGCACCTTTTATCTTATTAAATCAGGCCTTAATTTTTTTGCTTCATGCAAATAAACATGCCTAATATCTTGCTGTTTCTTTTCTGTATTATATGTCAACATAACTCTAATACAAAGTTCTAAAGCACCATCACACATCATTTGATGGCAATCTATAAGTGGAACATCTACCAAACCTATCTCACGTGCAGCAACTGCTGGAAAAACAGATCTGATATCTGAAGTTGCCGTAAATATAATATTGACAATATCTTTAGAATCTACAGAGTTTTTTGTCAATATATAGTATAAAAGCTCTTTTGTTGCCTCAATAACATTCTCTTTAGTATCTTTTGCTATTGTTGTCGCACCTCTAATAGATCTTTGCATAATAATACTATTCCACCTTTATTTTAATAGACTTTTGCTTCAAAAGTCTTGGTAATGGGAAATGAATTTCTTCTTTAATTCCATCAAACTCTTCCACTACAACATTATCACTACAAACCTGGGATATCTTAGAAATTATTTCCTGAACAAGATATTCAGGTGCTGATGCTCCAGCGCTTACACCACAAACTTTCTTATTCTCAAACCAAGATTTTTTAATATCTAAAGGATTATCAATCAAATAAGAGTCCATACCTTGTAATGTTGCTAACTCTTTAAGCCTATTTGAGTTAGAGCTATTTTTAGAACCTACTACTACCAGCATATCTATTTCTTTAAGCATCGATTTTATTGCAGTTTGACGATTTTGTGTCGCATAGCAAATATCTTCTTTTTTAGGTCCCTTTATATTAGGATACTTATCTTTTAAAGCCTGTATTATACTCTGTGTTTCATCAACAGAGAGAGTTGTCTGTGTTGCATAATAAAGATTATCCGGATCATTAATTTTTAGTTTAGCGACATCAGTTTCATTTTCAACTAAATATATAGCACCTTTTGTACTACGGTATTGCCCCATTGTACCTTGAACTTCGGGGTGCCCCTTATGTCCTACAAGCACACATTCAGCATCATTGTTACTAGCTAATCTAACCCCTCGATGAACTTTTGTAACTAAAGGACATGTTGCATCATAAAGAACAAGATTTTTCTTAGTAGCTGCTTCTTCAACCTTTAATGAAACTCCATGAGCACTAAAAACACATACAGAATCATCAGGAACCTCATCAACTTCCTTAACAAATATAACGCCTTTCTTTTTGAGAGAGTCTACCACTACTTTGTTATGCACAACTTCATGACGCACATACACAGGAGATTTTTCTACTTCTAGAACTTTCTCGACTGTTTCTACAGCTCTACTAACACCTGCACAAAAGCCACGCGGATTAGCTAGCAATATCTTCATTTAACTTACCCTCTTCATCAGCAATATCTAATATTCTCGCTTCAAAAACTATTATTTGACCTGATAATGGATGATTAAAATCAACTGTAACATCATTCTCACCAACTTCTGTAACTAACCCTGGAAGCTTAGAGCCATCTTTTTGACTAAATGATACAATTAAGCCTTCTTCTAGCTCCATATCTTTAGGAAATCTATATTTTGGTACCGAATAAATACTCGCAGGATGCTTCTCACCGAAAGCTTCTTCTGGCATTAACACAACTCTCTTGCTTTCACCAACGGTTGCACCTACAAGCTCATTTTCAACCTTGTCAGTAAAACAACCCTGACCCATTTGAAATATAAAAGGTCTATTGTAGTTTTCTGTATCCTCAGCAATAGAACCATCCTTAAGCCTAAACTTAAAATGCATTTTAACAAAACTATCTGATGCAACTTTCATATTATCTTTTATTACTTAATATTTTGCTTTCCAAGATATCATATTTAAATTTTTTAGTCATCTAATCTTTATACAAAACAGTATTTTAGACTTCAACAAAATGTTGTAAATACTCTACACAAATATCCTAGACTTATAGTAGAATAACTTTCATAGAGAATTTCTTTTGATATATAAAAAACATGAAAAAGCTATTATATACTACATTTTTAGCAGTTTTTGCAGCATTTATCACAAGCTGCGACACTATGAATAAAAAAGATAATGAAAATAATAAACCTTTATCATTCCCAACTCTGAAATACTGCAACCCTGAAATGCTAAAGAGTGATAAATCTTTTATCTGTATACAACGCCAACAAGGCGCTGATTTAATAGAAACAAATATTAAGTTTGATACTGACAGTTTTACATTAAATAACCAAGCTAAAGCAGTTCTAAATAAACTTTATGCATATCTAAAAATTACTGGTACTACTAGATTTACAATAAGAGGCTATGCTGGAAAAATCGACTCAGACCTTCTTACTGATAAGGACCTACTAACTGAACATAACATACGACTATCTAAAAATAGAGCCATTAGTGTCAGAGAATATTTAGTTAAAAAAGGCTTAGAACAAAACGATAGTATAGAACCTGCTGATGGCATTAAAATTGAAGCAATGGGGTATCAAGATCCTATAGCTCCTAATGACTCTAATGCAAATAGAGCTATCAACCAAAGAGTAGAAATATCTATAGAAAGTAAGCTTGTTGAGCAAATTGATAATATTGAACACAATTTGAAACATTTACGTCCAGCAGATTATACTAAGTTCTTCTCAAATGTATTTCTTCTTAACGGTAATCAATTAGATGATACTTCTGAAATATATGACTCGCGAGAAAAAAGACCTGTATTAGGAAGTCACTTTACAATATTTGCTAACAAACAATATACTGCAAAAGATGATAATAGTAACTTTATTATAGTATCTAAACCAAAACCAATTTCTAATTTTAATGATGACCAAAAAGTTTACAAACTAGGGTCTGCTAATTATAAATTCACTTATAAAGGTATAACAGCTTTAACAATCAAAAACTTAAATCGTGAGGCTAGCGTTGGCGACTATGTTATTCCTGATGATCTTGTTTCTGAGAAGCTACCTGATGAGACTTTTAGAGCTAATGAGAAAGTTATCGCAAATGTAATGGAGGATGTAATGAACACTAGCACATTCTCATCATCTTATAACAGTATTCTTCTAAACAAAGGTTCTGCTGATGGTTTAAAAGTTGGTACTGAAATGATCTTATATGAGCCTGCAACAAGAACAGACGGATTCCCTATCCCTCCAAAATACATCGGATATGGTTTCATTTATAGAATATCTGACCATTACTGTATAATGCTAGTAGTGAACTCTTTACAAGAAATAACTGATAGCTCAATGGCAACAACTACTCTATAATGCAAAATAACATAAGAAATACAATCATTCTATCAAGCACCCCGTACTTTGGCATTAGCCGCTTTTTAAAAGCCTCATCAGAAAACTTTTGCTTTAAAGAAATTATCAAACACCCTTCTAAATATTCAAAAGCCTTATCTTTACGTCAAGAGACTATAGATTTTCTAAATGCAAAAAAATATGAGCTATATTTGGAGAAAGTTAATAAGTGGTTAGTAAATCCAAAAAACCAAATTTTAACTTTCTTCGATAGCAACTACCCTAAAAATTTAAAACAACTAGCAACTCCTCCTGTTATATTATATTGCACAGGAAACATAGATTTACTAAAGAAATCACAATTAGCTATAGTTGGAGCAAGAAATCATTCTACATATGGAAAAAACGTAACAAAAAAACTCTGTACAGACCTTCAAGGTTCAGAAATATCAATAATAAGTGGGCTTGCTTATGGCATTGACACTCTAGCTCACAAATTTGCACTTGATAGTAACCTTAATACAATAGCTGTAGTCGGTACAGGTGTTGATCTTATATATCCTAGCTCAAATAGAGAACTATATAATAAACTAATAGAAACCAATAATTTAATAATTTCTGAGCTTGCCTTAGGCACTGCTCCTTTACGCCATAACTTTCCTCAGAGAAATCGTATAATTAGTGGCTTAGCCAAAGGTGTTGTGATTGTTGAAGCTGCTAAGAAAAGTGGCTCATTAATTACAGCTCAATTAGCCTTAGATCAAAACAAGGAAGTTTTTGCGATACCAGGGAGTATCTTTAGTACAACTAGCGAAGGATGTAACGAACTAATAAAGCAGGGAGCTAAACTTGTTTGTGATATCAAAGATATTCTCGAAGAAATAAATCTACCTTCCACAACTGTACAGCAAAACATTAATAGCTCAACTAATAAGCATATTGACCTTGATACTAATGAAAATACCATATTAAACAATATAGATAGAGAACTAACAACTTTAGATAAAATCATTATGAGATCTAAATTACCATATAACCAAGTAATATCGATTCTCTTTGAGTTAGAGCTTAAATCTTTGGTTGAATCGATACCTGGTGGTTACATAAATACTCAACAATAACTCCTACAAAATATTATTTCTTTTATAGCTTTGTTATAATCTAAATATCAAGCATCATATTAATGTAAAATGCTTCTAGGAAGAATTCGACACGTCATTTCTGGCAAATTATTCATAACCATACGCTCTTTAGCTAACACATACTTAATTTTTTATAAAAATATGTTCTAAATTGCATCAGCTATAATCAAGAATAAGGATTTCAAACATGAGTAAACAAAATTTAAGTCCATTTGAATTCAAGGAAGATCTAATAAAGCTAGCAAAAAGTAAAACAGATAGATTAATGTTAAATGCAGGTAGAGGAAATCCTAATTTTTTAGCAACATCTCCAAGACATGCCTTTTTACGCCTTGGTGATTTTGCTATTAAAGAATCAGAACGCTCATATTCTTATCTTGATAATATTTTCGGCGGATTACCTGAAAAAAAAGGTATCTTAGAAAGATTCGACCACTACTCTTTAATTAACAATAATGAAAACGGTATTAACTTCCTAAATGCTACTCTATCTTTTGCTAATGATCATTTAGGAGTTAATAAAGAAGATCTATTGTATGAGATGGTTGGTGCTTTTTTAGGATGTGATTATCCTTATCCTCCAAGAATGCTGCCTATTATGGAAAATATTGTTATGCATTATTTACGTAATGAACTCTATCAAGATACAGATACTCCTTTAGAGTTTGATGTCTTCGCAACAGAAGGTGGCACTGCAGCAATGACATATATCTTTCAGTCGATGAAGATAAATGGTTTACTCAAGCAAAATGATAAAATAGCTATGATTACACCAATTTTTTCACCCTATCTTGAAATACCCCAACTACCAGAGTACAACAATGAAATCGTTAATATTCATGCTAGTGAAAAAAATGATTGGCAAGTCTCAGATAAAGAGCTTAAAAAAATAATAGATCCATCTGTCAAAGTTTTATGTTTAGTAAACCCTAGCAATCCCCCATCTGTCAAAATGGATAACTCAACTTTAAATAATTTAGCTAAAATAATAACAAATGATAGACCAGATCTTATGATTATCACAGATGATGTTTACGCTACTTTCTCTGATAACTTCGAATCAATATTCTCCAAATGCCCTTATAACACCCTTTGCGTGTATTCTTTTTCGAAATATTTTGGTGCAACAGGATGGCGTATTGGTACTATTGCATTACATAAAGATAACGTCTTTGACTCTTTAATTAATAATCTAGATAATCAAAAACTTAAAGAGCTTGAAAAACACTATGGCTCATTAACACATACACCTAGTAAGTTAAAATTTATTGATAGATTAGTTGCAGATAGTCGCTCAGTTGTCCTAAATCACACAGCTGGCATTTCTTTACCACAACAATTACAAATGACTCTATTCGCTCTTTCTAGCCTTCTAGACAATCAAGATATTTATCGTAAAGAAGCAAAAAATCTTATTCGCCGCCGCTACAATATCTTATACAATTCCATCTCGCCAAAATTGCAAAAAGACTTAGATGAAAACAATGTAGGCTACTATACATTACTAGACTTAGAAAAACTTTCAAAAAAGATATATGGTAAAGACTTTTCTAAATGGCTAATGCAAAACCATAGTGGGCCAAAGGCTTTGAAAATACTAGCAAAGGAAACAGGTATTGTTCTATTACCAGGCAAAGGCTTCGATGTCGAACATCCTTCTGCTAGAGTCTCATTAGCAAACCTACGAGAGTATGACTATAGACAAATTGGTATCAATATCAGACAACAGTTAGATAACCTGTATTCTAGATATAAAAGCCAACTAAAAATAAAATAGACTTTTCTTATACTAATCACTAAAATATAGCTTTTAGTAATTTAGTAATATCAAAATGTTACATAAAATAGAATCTTTCTTTGACTTAAAAGCAAATAATACCTCAATAAAAAAAGAGTTTTTGGCAGGTTTAGCCTCTTTTTTAGCGATTTCATATATCATTGTAGTTAACCCTAAGATTTTAGCATCTGCTGGAATGCCTAGCGATGCACTGGTTACAAGTACCATAATAGTAGCTGCATTTGGTAGCATAACTATGGGTCTATTTACTCGCAACCCGTTTGTAATTGCTCCTGGAATGGGAATGAATATTTTCTTCTCATATACGGCAGTATCAGTCTACCACTTACCATGGCAAACTGCTCTAGGAGCAACATTCTGGTCTGGGATAATATTCAGCTTACTTGTAATTTTAAATGTCCGTACTAGAATTATGCTTAGCTTACCTAAATCAATCAAACAATCTCTAGGTGCTGGCATAGGACTTTTTATAGCATACATTGGCTTTGTAAATGGCCATTTTATAACATCTCATGAAGGTTTATTAACTCTTAATACAATTAATCCACATACTATATTATTTTTAGTGTGCCTAATTTTGTTAATAATTTTGTTTATTAAGAAAGTTCCGGCTTCAATTATTGTAGTCATCATTATCGGATATATAATATCATTCCCTATTTCTTATATCAGCCATGAGAAAGTAGTATCACTTCCTAATCACATTATAAGTTTACCTGATTTTTCACTGATTGGACAAATCGATCTTATCAATGGTTTAAAATTTGCCATATTACCAACAATCTTCACCTTTTGCTTTTTAAGCTTATTTGATGGTACAGGAACAATCTCTAGTCTCTATGCAAGTATGAAAAAAGAACACAACCATAGAGATAAAGAGCTTAAGAAGACTTTTCTTGCAGATGCAGCAAGTGCAACAGTATCAGGAATACTCGGTTCAAGCCCATCTACAGTTGTTGTAGAGTCTGGAGTAGGGATTGCACAAGGAGCTCGCTCTGGCCTTACTGCAATATTTGCTGGATTAATGTTTTTACCATTCTTATTCTTATCCCCTCTAATAAGCTCTATCCCTATAGAAGTAATCTCACCAGCACTTGTATTAATAGGCATAATGATGATGCAACAAGTAGCAAAAGTCGACTGGTATGATTTTGTTCAAGCTACCCCTGCCTTTTTCACTATCATTATGATGACTCTATCCTCATCAATATCAACAGGGATTGCTACTGGAATTATTGTTTGGTTTTTAGTTTCAATTTTCTGTAATAGAAATGAATTAAATTTCACCGCTGGAGTTATAACTGTATTCTGTTTTATAATGTTTCTCCACGCAGTTAATTTATTTTAAATAGTTACTTAACAAAGAATAGAGAAACTACCATTGTATATAATTTAATATTTACTAATATATCTTTCTCTATCATAATATTGTTATAGCAAAATAAGATAACCTTCTCAAAAGCATTAAGATATATAGTTATAGTAAATAAAGGAGAAAAAAATGAATTTTAAAAAAACGTTAACAGCTGTATTAGTTACTGGAACTTGTGCACTATTATTAGCATCTTGTGGTCCTAATAAAAAAGAACAAGCATTAGCAAACTTAGAGCAACAGCAACATGATCTTAACCAAAAAGCAAGAGATGAAAAATTACAAGCAGACAACCTAACTACTGATGCTAGCAACCTTGATAAAGAATCAAAAGAAAGCAGCTCTAAATCTCAATATGAAAAAGATCAAGCTGCTGTACTAAACGCAAAAGCAGAACAAAACCTTTCAAAGGCAGCTAGCTTAGACTCACAGATAGCTGCAGCTAAAGCAGAGGTAAATGCTCAAGATTCTTAATAGATCTATCCCCATTTTTCTTGATATTCTTTCTTATTCCAACCGGTTCTAACATAATCACCATCTACAACTAAAGGCCTTTTGAATAATAAAGCATCTGTAACTAATAATTTAAAAGCTTCTTCTTCAGATAAGCTTTCGAATTTATCTTTTAAGCCCATTTCTGCAAAAAGTTTGCCCTTAGAGTTGAATAAATCAATAACATCAAAATTACCAAGCTGTTTTATCTCTTGCATCTCTTGCCATGTTGGCTTTTCTTTTCTTAAGTTGATATATTCAACTTTTTTTCCTTTTTCTTCAAAGAACTTAAGAGCATTTCTAACACTTGTACAATTATTTATTCCAAATACTTTTATCATTACATTTTCCTTACATATTCAATTCACTAAAAGAAAAACAAATCTTCTACTAAACCATCAAACATAATCTCAACGGTAAAAACGGCGGAGAACAAACATAACAATTTAGCAATCATTTTCATAACCTAATATACCCTCTATTCATAATATAGTTAATCCGAATGACTCAAGTAAAATAAAACCTGTCATTCCGGACTTGATCCGGAATCTCCTAGCCAAAGTGAAGAGATCCTGAATCAAGTTCAGGATGACTGCATAAGATTACACAATACAGTCGGATTGACTATATGTTTATTATTTTCACAGCTACTTTTTAAAATATCAATCTCTTTTAAATTAATTTAGCTAGCAAATTAAATACTTTTAATATTACATAACAATCTGGTATTTAATTTTGACTAGAGTATTAAAAAAAGAAGCCTTTTATACCATCAAACATCATTTCAACAGCTAAAGCGGTTAGAAATAGTCCCATTATTTTAGCAATAATATCCATAACATTATGACCTAAAACATCTAAAATTCTAGGTAATTCTCTAAAAAATATCCACAACATTAAAGTAACTAACAGCACACATCCAGAAGCAACAATTTTTGTTTCTGATGTTGTAAAGTAAACATGGACATCTGAGATTGTTGCAACTAATGATCCAGGACCTGCAATCAATGGTATTGCAATAGGTACAATCGCTAGTTTCCTAGTATCTTGCTGAGCTTTTGACGTTGGCATTGGAGGGATAACACCTATAACTCTTAAACCAAAGAAAAGTACTATAACACCCCCACCAAACCTAAAAGCATCAATATTTATACCAAAAGCATTTAAAACACTAATACCTATCCAAGTTACAATTATAAGTGTTATTAACACTGCAATCGCAACAGTAAAAGCAAAGGTATTTTGCTCTTTTTTATCTAGAGAATCTACGGCATCTAAATATATTCCAGAAATAGAAAAAGGGTTAATTATAGCTAAAAGTGTTACTATAAATTTTAAAATTATTGTTAGATGTACGCCTAAAATTACCATTTGATTTTTCATTTTTACTAAATTAGTACAAATGGTATTTATCTATAATCCAAATGTAAACCCTACTCGTAATATATTTGATTATTTTTATAGGCTTCTAAGATAATATCTAATTCTTCTTTAGTTAATTTATGCGACAATTTAGGTAAGTTATCTAACTCAAAAAAGTCAACTTCATCAACTTCGAAATTAGGATTATTTTCACCTCCAACAATCTCAGCTAAAAAAACTAAACTATAGACATTATAAATTTCACTTTGAGTATATTTGTTTCGATCCATTAGTGCTAAAAACTTAGTGACTTCAACATCATACCCTGTTTCTTCTTTTACTTCTTTGACACATGTCTCAACTGGTGAAAGATCAATATCACACCACCCACCAGGTATAGTCCACTCACCTGGTGTATCTGCATCTTGAGCCATCAAAAGCTTACCTTCTTTAAATATAACTACCCTAACTCCAGGCTGAGGTGTTGGATAATGAGTTCCTAAATAAATATCATATGGTTGAACGTCTGACTTTATATATTCATGGAGCATTTTAGTACTTAACTCAAGAAGCTCATGATAATTATCTAGTGCATATTCACATTTTGAATAAACCACTCCAGTATGAGCTATTGCTTGAACTTTCTTTATAAATTCAAAGATATTATCTTTATTCATTACTCTATCTTTTTTCAAAATCAAATAAGATAAAATATACCATATAACAAGATTGAGATTAATCATTAATAACAAGTAATAACTACAGGAAAATACAGTCAAATATAAAATTACAATTTTAAATAGTAAAAGTCTGTTTAGTAACTTCACCCCATTCTGGATCATTCTCTATTGATTCATAATAATTCTGACCCACTAAATTGAAAACAGCTTTTCTCCAAAAGGTAGTCGCATAATCTGCTCCCTGTATTTGTCTAATTTGCCAACACCCCTTATGCTTTAAAAAAATATCTTGTGCAAACTTTAAACCCTGTTTTTGTCTTCTAAAACCAGGCAATATAAAAAACTCTGCAACATCAAAACATTTACTTAGATCTTTAATAACCATAAAACCAATAGGGATTTGCTCAAAATATTTGAGATAACCGTAAGTATTTTCGGTATTAACAACTTCAGTTTGAACTTTATATAAGCCATTTTTATCCGGAAATTCTCCGGTTAGAGGTGCAAACTCTGCTTCATATACTTGAGATAAGTTATAGTAAATATCATTATTGCTATGATCTATTTCAACAATACTCATAAATTCACCTAAAAGATGCTAATCTTTACCAGAACTCTCATTTGTTATATTTAAATCATCATTTTGCTTAGGTTTTTTAAAAATTATTGTTGCTAATATACCTATCACAGACACTGCTAAAACAACAAAGAATATCTTTATAATAAAAAATACTATATCTTGCATAAATTTAACCTTTTTTATCTTGAATTTTGGATTTTTAGAGAAAATATCCTGAGACTATTTGTAACTTTTAATTATCGAGGCTTACAAGCTTTCACAGCATCTTTTGTAGTTGCTTTATCAATACATGATTTTTTCTGCTGTAACTTATCTAATTGCTGTTGCATTCTTGTGATTTGTTTCTGCATTCTTTCACTAATTTTTGCTTTTCTTGCTTCAAATTTCTGCTGTTGCTGATTATTAGCATTAGTATTGCTAGAGTCGGCAAAAATTACAAAAGGCGCTAGTAGTATAGTTGTTAATAATATTTTTTTCATTTTTACATCCTCTTGGTTATGAATCCAATATCAATCTTATCACAAGTTATCTAGAGTTTTACTTCTTGATCTCAGCAATCTTTGCTTTCCATAATTTAGGGCCTTGCTGATGTGCTGATACACCAAGTGAGTCAACTGCTACCGTTACAGGCATGTCTTCAACCTCAAACTCATATATAGCTTCCATCCCAAGATCAGCAAATGCTACAACTTCAGCCTTCTTGATTGACTTAGATATTAGATAAGCAGCTCCACCAACTCCCATAAAATAGACGGCCTTATTTTTTTTGATAGAATCGATAGTTGCCTGACCTCTTTCAGATTTACCGATCATTCCTGCTATACCAGCTTTTTCTAACATGAAAGGAGTAAATTTATCCATACGCGTAGCTGTAGTTGGTCCAGCAGGCCCTACAACCTCATCACCAACTGGATCAACAGGACCTACATAGTAGATAAATCTATCTTTTAAGCTTACAGGAAACTCTTGACCAGCATCATACATATCTTGTAAACGCTTATGCGCTGCATCACGACCAGTTAAGATCTTACCACTTATTAAAATATTATCTCCAGATCTTAAAGATTGAACTTCCTCTTTAGTAACAGTATCAAGATTTATTCTTTTAACATCAGCATCTTGATCTTGTTCAATAACAGGCCAATCTTCTAATTTAGGAGCTGGCAAATCAACAGTACCAGAACCATCTAATGTGAAATGTACGTGACGTGTGGCAGCACAATTTGGAATAAGTGCTACAGGCTTACATGCTGCATGCGTAGGATACTCATTTACTTTAACATCTAAAACAGTTGTTAAACCACCAAGACCTTGTGCACCTATACCTAAAGCATTAACACGGTTATAGATATCCAATCTTAACTGTTCAGTTTCATTTTGAGGACCATTTTTAATAATATCCTGCATATTAATCTCTTCGCCAAGAGATTCTTTTGCTAAAAGCATAGCTTTTTCAGCGGTACCACCAACACCAATACCAATAATTCCAGGAGGACACCAACCAGCACCCATAGTTGGCAGCATTTCCTCAACCCAATCAACAATACTATCACTAGGGTTTAATACTTTGAATTTTGATTTAAACTCTGATCCGCCACCTTTTGCAGCAATATCAATATCAATTTTATCACCGTGGACTAAATCAATATGCACAATCGCTGGAGTATTATCTTTTGTATTTTTTCTAGCTCCATGAGGTGGGAAAACCATAGACGCTCTAAGTGGATTATGCTCATCTGCATAACCTCTACGAACACCTTCATTAACAAGCTCCGTAATCGTTCTATCTGTTTTATCAAGTTTTGCATCCATACCAACTTTGACAAATGCACAAACCATACCAGTATCTTGGCAAATTGGACGTTTACCAGTTGCTGACATTCTTGAATTTATAAGGATTTGAGCCATTGCATCTTTTGCTGGTTTTGACTCTTCACGTTGATATGCTTCATACATCGCATCAACAAAATCTTTTGGATGATAATAAGAAATATACTGAAGTGCTTCTGCAACACTATTTATTAGATCTTCTGTTTTAATAACTGCCATTTTAGGAATCCTCTCATTGGAAAATATTAAATTTCAATAAATATTATAACAGTAATAAGGTAATTTTTAAGCTTGATTATCTTTTGATTTTATAAAAGATCTAATTAAAGATATTGTGTTATAACCGATAACTACAACTAACAACCAATGCAATCCATCTGTTGATAGCATTGTAACAATATTAACTCCAATAAATACTCCAATAATCCCAAAACAACCAACTATCAAAGCTTTTTTAAGAGGTATTGTATTATTTATTAGAAATGCAAATGTAGTAACAGGTTGCTGAATAGCTCCTGCTGTTGTCATAATTGGAAACGCAACTTTTGGCGACATTCCAAGTAAAAATAGTATAGCCTCGACTAAAGCGAATAACCCAACACCGAAACAGACTAAAAATCCTGCAAAAAACATCCCTATAAAGCCAACAATAAGTTTAATCCCGGATAGTTTTAATAAATCTCCCCCTACAGGTAGGATATTAAACAAATTACCAAGTAATAAAAGAATAACTCCAACAAATGCAAATATCATGATAAGCCTAACTGCTGTGGCATTAATTTTTGAAGCAAATATACCTCCAATAAAACCACCTAATGTTGCCCCAAGCACAAGAACTACTAAAGTAACAAAATCAACATGCAATACACCTAAAAAGAAAACCGCCTCAATAGCTCCTGGTATAATTTGAGCACCATTTACAAATCCAGGAAGCTCAACATCTTTTACTAATTTAAAAGTTTTTGCAATAGCTATATTAACAGCAAAACTCCCTACACCTATGGTATCAGCCACAAAAGAAATTATTCCGGTACACGCTAAAGCTATTTTTTGAGACAAACTTTGCACAGGATATTGATCATGCCCCTTTAAAAGTTTATATAACATATAAACCATGCACAAAGCAGAAAGTGCTATAACTAAAAAAATAACAATAAAATACATATTCACGACCATTCAAAAAAAATAATTAAGGCAAATATTAAGCTTTTTTATATGATTAGACAACAGAAATATTAATAAAGGATATTTAACAAAACTATATATATAAAACTACTTAGACAGAAAAATACAAAAGCTAAAATAATTGCATTAATAGTATAATCTTTCACTGAAGCTAATTTTCCTCTCTTAATACTGAATTTGTAGAGGGGTCTAGCTATTAATAAGGTAAACAACAAAGCTACAATTACAGCCACAATACTTGCTAAAATCATTTTTTACACGTCCACATAGTTAACTCTTTTATTAAACCATTTATTTACTAGTTTTTTTGCAATGTCAGGACTCTTTTGTACAACCGTCTCTGCTAACTGAGCAACTTTTTCATAATTATCATAATATTCATTTATATCAAAGGTTTTAAAAGTTGAAACTCCAGATTGCTCTTTGCCCAATATATCTCCGGCACCACGAATTTCCAAATCCTTTTCAGCCAGATAAAAACCATCTTGCGACTCTCTAACTAGTGATAATCTTTTTTTACCAACCTCACTAATTCTATCACCATATAAAAGTACACAAAAGCTCTCTTTTGCTCCTCTACCAACTCGACCTCTAAGTTGATGAAGCTGAGATATCCCTAGTCTCTCTGCATTATCAATTATCATGATACTAGCATTTGGCACATCAACACCAACTTCTATAACAGTTGTTGCTACTAGTACATCATACTTTGCTGATTTAAAAGCATTCATCTCTTCGAGCTTTTCTTTAGATTTCATACTACCGTATACAAGCCCAACTCTCTCTTGACCTAAGTAATCTGAGAGCTCCTTATGTAGAGTTTTAACGTCTTGTAAAAAGTCAAGATCTTCAGATTCTTCAACAAGTGGACAAACCCAGTAAATTTGCTCACCTCTAGATACTGCATCTTTGAGCTTTGTAATTAGGCTTTCTTTTTTTGCACGATTTAACACTGTTGTTACAATTGGCTTACGATTAGGAGGTAATTCATCAAGTATAGATAATTTCAGATTACCATATAGCGTCATAGCTAATGTCCTAGGAATTGGAGTAGCTGAGATTATAAGCTGGTGTGGGGCCAATTTATTACCATTAGCAGAAGTTTTATTTATTAGTGCTAAGCGTTGTTCAACACCAAATCTATGTTGCTCATCAACCACAACTAGACCTAGATTACAATACTCTACTCTATCCTGGAAAATCGCATGCGTACCAACAACGATACAATTTTCAAGAGTTTTTATCTTTTCAAGACTCTCTCTAGTTTGTTTTGCAGTCAATTTACCTAACAAAGGTACAACCTCAATTTCAAAGCTAGAGAAATAATCCGATAAAAAACTAAAATGCTGCTCGGCCAAAATCTCCGTCGGTGCCATTATTGCTGCTTGGTATCCTGATTTTACAGTAGCGTACAAAGCCATAGCCGCCACGATAGTCTTACCAGCACCGACATCTCCTTGAAGAAGCCTTATCATAGTATTTCTTTGTTCAATACCAGCCAAAATCTCATTAATTGCTCGAGACTGTGCATTTGTAAGACTATAAGGAAGCTTCTCAAGAAAACTTTGCTTCTCTTTCAATCCTAAAGAAAGTTCTGGCGATAATGGTTTAGTCATATCTTTTTTGATACTTTCTTCAGCTAATTTATAAGCTAGCATCTCCTCAAATTTAATGGACTGTCTCGCCTTGAGTAAGTATTTATCATCAATTGAGTTTGTTAGTGCATGAACATAATAAAGAGCATCTACAAAACTCATTAGACCATACTGTTTTAAGTACTCTTGTGGCAATATATTTACAACTTTTTTCTCATATAAAATTTTAGATATTATCTTTGCTATAAGCTTATCGGAAACTTTTTTAATCTTGTAAACAGCAGATAACTTTTGTTCTAACGAACTATTACCATTATTTACTATAGCCCACTCCGGATGTACCATCTGTGGGTTCAAAGATAACTCAACCTTACCATAACATCTAACGTACTGTGCTCTTTCTAGCATAGCTATTTGATTAGGATAAAACTTAAACAACACAATCGTACAAATACCAGTTTCATCACTTACCGTAAAGCGTAAAAATTTCTTGCCAAATTTTTTATAGCTTATATTACTAACTTGACCTTCTATTAAGAACTTTTTATCACTGACTAAATCTCTTATAGCAGTTATATAGCGCGTATCCTTATACTCTCTAGGAAAAATAGTTAATAGATCTTCTGGAGTATGTAAATTATATTTAGCAAGTGCTTTTACAGTTGCTTCACCAACCCCAGCAAAATCAACAAATTCCATACAATTATAACGAGAAGACAAAAGTTATAAAATTTTACCATTTTCAAAATTAAATAGATAATCCAATTGCTAATATCTATATTTATTGTTAAATTTAAAATCAATGAGTATCTAAAAAATTATACTTAAGATGAAGAAATTACTACCCTTAATATTTATTTCAACTGGCATCGTAGGTCTATCATCATGCGGTCAAACAGGTGATTTATACTTACCCAAAAAAGATACCAAAGTCGCTTCTGGATCAACAATGCTAACATCTGGATCTAGTGCTAAGCAAAATAACCTAACTAGTCAGAGCAATACCTCTTCAAGTGCTCAAAGTGCTCAAAGTGCTCAAAGTGCTCAAAGTGCTCAAAGTGCTCAAAGTGCTCAAAGTGCTCAAAGTGCTCAAAGTGCTCAAAGTGCTCAAAGTGCTCAAAGTGCTCAAAGTGCTCAAAGTGCTCAAAGTGCTCAAAGTGCTCAAAGTGCTCAAAGTGCTCAAAGTGCTCAAAGTGCTCAAAGTGCTCAAAGTGCTCAAAGTGCTCAAAGTGCTCAAAGTGCTCAAAGTGCTCAAAACAGCCAGAATAATACATCAGATATTCAAAAACAATCTAATGTTGCTAATTCAGGTTCTCAAAATCAAGCACCAACTACAACACAACAGAAACCTGCTCAACAAACTGTTTCTAAAAATTATATACTAACTAAGCAAGAACCTAGTGCTAAGATAGCTTCATCTAGTAGCACACAAAACTATCAACAAAATACTCAAGGCAATAACCAACAATCCTATCAATCAAACAATAAAACAGCAAAAGTTGATAATGACCCAACCCCTCCTGCAAAAAACTTTAATCCAAGTTCTAGTCAACTGATAGACTCTGGCGATAATTTTGCTTTTGACCAAAATATCCAGAACTCTTCAGAGGCTGGAGGTACTCCATCCTAAAGAGTCAAATAACTATTTTTAAAACACCTACAAAATTTAACATAGTTTTCAGTTTACTTTTGATAAAAAAAGCACTAGAATTACCGAGATATTGTATTAATAATAGTTAAATTAATGCCCAGGGAGGGTTTCTAATGTCTAAAGTTTGTATAGTTACAGGTAAAAGACCTGCTACTGGTAATAATGTATCACATGCTCAAAACAAAACTAGAAGAAGGTTTTTGCCAAATCTTCATACTCACAGATTTTGGGTAGAAAGTGAAAATAGATATGTAAAACTTAAGGTTAGTTCTAAAGGTATGAGAATTATCGATAAAAAAGGTATTGATACTGTTCTTGAAGACCTTAGATCTCAAGGCCACAAAATTTAATAAGCTTCTAAAGGGAATAATAAAATGAGAGAAAAAATAAGATTAGTTTCTTCTGCTAAAACAGGACACTTTTACACTACTACTAAAAACAAAAGAGAAATGCCAAACAAGATGGAAATCAAAAAGTTTGATCCAGTAGTTCGTAAGCACGTAATGTACAAAGAAGCTAAAATAAAATAAGTATAATTTTATCCTAATTTAAGGCCTTACACATGAAGCAAGCTTTTCATTTTAAAGGTGGTAACTATACAATCAGTGCCATTAATATTAATGTTACTGAGTTTACTCAGATCGAAAGTTTATTAAATTCTAAAGTTTCTCAGTCTGAGTCTTTTTTCCACAACACTCCTTTTGCTATAGACATACGCGATATAGATGAGGATGAAAAGTGCACATTAAGCTTCTTAGAAAATGTTATAGATACTTTTAAAACTAATGGAATGATTCCTGTAGGTTTTGTGGTTAATAATAAAGAGCTAAAATCTCAATTAGCAAAAGCTGGTTATAATATTCTCAAAAATGGTAGGTCCAAAGAAGCTCTAAACAGTGAAGAGGCTCACACTTCTGCTAAAATAATTACTACACATGTACGTACAGGCCAATCAATTAATGCTCGTGATACTGATGTAATAATAACTGCTAACGTTAATAATGGTGCTGAAGTTATTGCAGATGGAAGTGTTATCGTATATGGTCGAATAGGTGGAAGAGTTATCGCTGGCAGCTCGGGAAATAAAGATGCTAAGATAATCTGTAAAGATTTAAAAGCTGAGCTTGTTTCTATTGCGGGTAAATACGTTACTCTAAATAATGAAACTATCGTCGATGATAAAGATACAGATGGATACATAGTATATTTACAAGATGATAAAATACATATTGAAGGTTTTTAAATAATAAGAGGCTTAAAAATGAGTGAAAAAAAACAAGGCAAAGTATTTGTAGTCACCTCTGGTAAAGGTGGTGTTGGCAAAACTACTTCAAGCGCCGCTATTGCATATGCTTTCGCTAGAAGAGGCCTTAAGACTGTAGTTATTGACTTTGATGTAGGCTTAAGAAACCTAGATCTTATAATGGGTTGTGAAAGAAGAGTTGTTTATGACTTGATAAATGTTGTCAAAGAAGAAGCAACTATAAATCAAGCAATCATAAAAGATAAAAGAGTTGATAACTTATACATAATACCAGCTTCACAAACTAGAGATAAAGATGCTCTAACTGAAGATGGTGTTGATAGAATCATAAATGAACTTAAAAACTCTTTTGATATTATTTTATGTGATTCTCCAGCAGGGATTGAAAAAGGTTCTTTGATGGCTATGAGATGTGCTGATGCAGCAATTATAGTTACAAACCCAGAAGTCTCATCCGTAAGAGATTCTGATAGAATATTAGGAATGCTTTCTAGTAAAACACTTAAAGCTCAAAAAGAAGGCGAATTTAAAGAAGTTCACCTAATACTTAACAGATATGACTCAGGTAGAGCTAAAGCAGGTGCTATGCTTAAAGCTGAAGATGTAAGTGAAATTTTATATACTCCTATAGTTGGTATAATTCCTGAATCTAGAGATATTCTAGAAGCTTCTAATAGCGGGCATCCGATAACTTTCCTAGAAGATACCATTGCCTCTAAAGCATTTTATGATGCTGTAGATAGAATGCTTGGTAAAGATATCCCAATGAGACACACAGAGCAAAAAACAAGTTTCTTTAAAAAATTAATAGGTAAATCTTAGTTATGTTAGCTAAACTTTTTGGATTAAACAAAAAACAAAAGAGTGCTTCATTAGCAAAAGAAAGGCTACAGATAATAGTTGCTCACCAAAGAAGTGAGCTACAACCAAAGTCTGCTAGAATAAGCAGTCACTTACTAGCTGAACTTAAAGATGAAATTATCGAAGTTGTAAAAAAATATATTGCTTTATCTGAAGAAAATATTAGAGATATAGATTTAAAAGTTGAAGATAGTAGCAAAAATTCAACTATAGAAGTTAATATACCTTTTAACTAACTCTTTTGTCCATGAGTAATATCAGCTTTAACAATGTCTCTTTTTATAGAGGTGATCGTTGTATTTATGATGATATTACTTTTACTATTCCATCAAATAAGATAACAACTATCCTTGGGCCTTCTGGTGCTGGTAAAACTACAATCCTTCAATTAATAGCAGGTCTTATCAAACCAGATATTGGTACAATAAACATAAACACTGCACTTATAAAAAGAAACAGTAAAGAAAAAGATCTTGAGAAGCTACGCCGTAAAATGGGCTTTCTTTTCCAATCAGGAGCTCTATTTACACATTTGAATGTATATGAAAATATAGCATTTCCATTAAGAAAAAATACAAAGATTGATGAGAAACTAATCAGAAGTATTGTACTACTAAAACTACAAGCTGTTGGACTAGCACACACTATAGATATGATGCCTAGCGAGCTCTCCGGCGGCATGGCTCGTAGAGTTGCTCTAGCTAGATCTATTGCTATGGATCCTGATATTATGATGTATGACGAGCCTTTCACAGGCCAAGATCCAGCCTCCTTTAATAAACTTCTAAAACTAATTGAAACATTAAATGAATCTTTAGATATGACTTCTATTATAGTTTCTCACGATATCCAAGAGTCTCTAAAGATCTCTGATCATGTAATTATTGTTGGAGATAAAAAAGTTATCGCAAGCGACTCTCCAGAAAATATAAGAAAAAGTTCTAATAAAAGAATTATAAATTTCTTAGCCGGTAAGCCTCTAGATGATCATGATGAAGATCAAAGTAGTCTTAATAAAACTTTTTTTGAAAAAGAAATTTTAAGGAATTAATAATGTCTATTTTTAGTAAGATTTATAAAGTAACTATCTCTCTAATTTATGACACCTTAAAATCTATTCTCTTAATACTTAATATCGTAGTTAATAAATTCAGTATAAGAGACTGTATAGTACAAGTTAAATATGTTGGTGTCGACTCAATTATAATTATAGTAACATCTGGGATATTTATTGGCTTAGTCTTGAGTCTCCAAGGATACTATACATTAGCAAAGTTTGGCGCACATTCATTGCTTGGAGTTATGGTATCTCTTAGTGTATTAAGAGAGCTTGGACCTGTTGTAACTGCGATGCTATTTGCAGGTCGTGCATGTAGCTCTATTACATCTGAAATAGGCCTAATGAAAGCTACAGATCAAATCAATAGCTTAAAAGTAATGAATGTTAATCCCATAAGTTTTATTTTGTCTACGAGATTTTGGGCATGCATGATTAGTGGTCCGATATTATCCTTAATTTTTTGTACTGTAGCTATTTTAGCAGGCTTTGTTTTAGCTGAAGCTGGACTTGGTATAAGCTATGGAGGGTTCTGGAGCAATATACAATCATCAGTAATGCTATCAGATATTTCAAATGGTATTATTAAAAGTGTTATATTTGCTTTTATAACAGCATGGATAGCTTTGTACCAAGGATATTACTGCACCGCTGATTCAAATGGTATTGCTAAAGCGACAACAAAAACTGTTGTTTACTGCTGTATGAGTATCTTAGGGGCCGACCTTATTTTAACATCAATTATGTTTGGAGGAGTTTAATGAAAAACAAATATTTTGAGATCTCTGTTGGGATATTTATAATAATTGGGGTTTTATGCCTACTCTTTCTAACATTCAAAGTTAGTGATACATCTCTAAAGTCACTAAGCGAAAAGCAATATACAATACAGGCTGAATTTAAAAATATCGGCTCATTACGTACTAACGCTTCTGTTAAAATAGCAGGTGTTGAGATTGGCAGAGTCACAAATATTTCATTAGAAAAGACTTATAATGGTTTTATGGCTGTAGTTAGTATGTCAATAAATGATGATGAGAAAATCCCAGCAAACTATTCAGCAGCAATATCAATGTCTGGTATCTTAGGTGATAATTATGTTGCACTTAGCCCTCCCAAAGAAGATATTATGGCAATTGCAGGCTTAAATAATGACTCAAAAACTTCAGATAAAAATAAATACCTACATCAAGGAAGTGTTATAGCCTTAGAAAACACTCAGTCAGCTATTGATTTAGGATCACTCATAAATACCTTTGTAGCAGGTAAAAATAGTGACTCTGATAGCAAATAACAAACCTTGTTTCTTTTAAATTTTACTTTTTTATATTAAAATCTAGCTCAATAAGTATTAATTAAACTTTTGAGACAATCAGATGATTCGTAAAACCTCACTACTATTATTTTTACTAGTATTAAGTATATCTAGCGCTTGGGCAATAGAAAATCCTGTAGATATGCTTAACAATACAATTGTAAAAACACAAAACAATCTTATTAAAAACGCCCCTGAATATAAAAAAGATCCATATAAACTATTACGTCTAGTTGATAATGAGATTATTCCAATAGTTGCACCTAAAGTAGTTGCTCAACTTGTTGTAGGTACTGCCAAATGGAAAAAAGCCACACCAGAAGAGCAAAAACAATTTATCAAATCTGCAACAGAAATGCTTACTTTTATGTACGCTAAGAATGTTGCATATGCAGGTAAATATAAGATAACACTATTCCCATTCAACAAAGATGATAATAGCTGGCAAAAGAAACCTATCGTTGTAGTAAATGGTAAAATAACAAATATCGATAACAATCAAAGCTCTGACTTTGCTGTTAAAATGTTCCAAAAAGATGGCAAATGGCATATATATGACTTTGATGTTGCTGGAGTAAGTATACTAAGAACATACCAACAACAATTTGCTCCTTACTCAAATGTTGCTGATATGACAAAAGCAGCTGAAAAAGTTACAACTAGAATTAAGAAGAAAAATTATCCCAAACTACTAGATGAGAACTATAGCCTTAAGAATGTAAAATGATACATATAAACAATGATATTTGGAATATTGATTCTGAATTAACATTAAAAACTGTCGCAGCAATATATAAAAAGTACAATAAAAATCTTAAGAATATATCTAAGGTATGGACAATTGATTTTAAAAACTGTCATAAAGCTGATAGTAGCGGACTTGCGTTAATAATCGAGTACATCAAATATGCTCAGAATAATTCTATTGAATTAAAATTAGATAATATCGATACAAAAATATTATCTTTAGCAAACGTCCATGGCGCCAAAGATATTTTAGAACAATTTATCGATAAACATAATAACTAGAGAGAGGAAATATGACAAAAGAACAATTAAAAGATATTTTAGAGAATTCTTTAAAAAACTGTACAGCTGATATTCAAAGTGATGATAATGTACACTTCTCAGGAACAATAGTTGCCGAAGAATTTAATGATATTAAAAGCAAGGTAAAAAGACAGCAACTCGTTTATTCTAAAATAAATGACTATATTGCCTCTGGAGAGTTACATGCTTTTTCAATGAAAACAATTGCTAAAAATGAGATCTAAAAACTTCTTCCAATAATTAACCACCCTGTTCTTCCAAAGTCTGCACTGATGATGATAAAGAATCAGCATCACCAGGTAAATCAGCTTTAGCATCTCTTATTTGAGTTTTTAACTTACTTGCTTGACTTTGAGTTGTGTCATCCTTATCAACATTAGCCAAATCAATAGCAGTACTATCTTTAGAATAAGCTTGATCAAACTCTTGCTCAACCTGAGTTGCCTTATTAACTGTATCAAGATTGCTTTTAAGTAATACAGGAGGCTGCGATTTTTTATTTGATGAACCACCCGTCGAAGCAACTTGAGAAGCCACATCATCATTATCTAAACCAAGAACTCCTAATACAGCCTGATCTGTTTGTAGAGTTGCATCATCTTTACGTAAATCTTGCTTAAGCACTCTAGCCATACCATAATCATAGTTCTGTAGGTAAGCATTTCTCATCGCAATATATGGATCAATAGAAACTTCTTTTAAATTTGAATATGCAGGTAGGTATGATACACCTTGGTTAACATAGTATGCACCTGTTACACCGGCACTAACTCCCCAAGAAACAGCCGCACCGACTGGAGCAAAGAAAAATACATATGTTAGAGGATTAAATAAAGCATCTACTCCCATAGTCACATCTTCTAATGTTCCTGGACCCAATAACGGCCATACTACATATGGAGATGCTTCACCCTCATCATATGCTCCCCACTTATGTAATGTCACAGCAAAACTTTGGTGATAACGCATTGGTTTATTAAACCAACTATCAGCTACATCAAAATATCCAGCTATACCAAGAGTTGTATTTGTCAAGAATCTGACACTATCATCACCGGCATAGTCCCATTCACCTTGGAACATATCATTTGCTACCCTAGCAGGTTCCGCCAAATTATTAAATATATTAAAAATACCACTTTTTAGGGTATTCGGAACCACCTTATCATAGGCATTTGCAGCAGGAGTTAATGTTTCATACGCTGCATCGTTAAAAGCATACATCTTTCGATTGTAGCTTTCAAAAGGATCTCTTTTTTTAGTAGAAGTTTTAAAGCTAGAACAGCTACTTAACGTTATACTAAAGATCGATAACCATACAATAGAACCAGTCTTAAACTTCATTAAAATTATCTCTTTTTTATTTAAATCAAAAATTATTTAAAAGCAATTATAGTGAATTCTCCCATAAAACTCTAATAAATTTTTTTTAAGCATATATCTTTGATATTATTTACTAAATAAGATTTAAACCTCTTAATATAAATGAGCAAATTGAATATAGATAATAATGAAGTTAATAAATTTTCATCACTAGCAAAAACTTGGTGGGATGCAAATGGCGAGCTAAAAACTTTACATCAAGTAAATCCGTTGCGTTTAGAGTTTGTTAAAAAATTTACAGACTTAGATAATAAAAACATTATAGATATCGGCTGTGGTGGCGGAATACTTACAGAATCCTTAGCAACCCCAAGCAATAATGTCTATGGTCTAGATGCATCTCCAGAAGCTATTAACGTTGCCAAAGAACACTCTAAAGTATCTAATTTAAATATTGAATATATAAACTCGACTATAGAAGATTTTACTGAAAATAACACTGTTGAGTTTGATGTTGTAACTTGCATGGAAATGCTTGAGCATGTACCAGATCCAGAAAGCATTATAGCTTCAATAGCTAAAATTATAAAAAAAGATGGTATGTTTTTTGCCTCTACACTAAATAGAAACCTTAAGTCATACCTACTATCAATAGTCGCTGCTGAACATATTTTAAAGATGGTTCCACAGGGAACTCATCAGTACAGTAAATTTATCAAGCCTTATGAGCTTATTAAAGTTGCTGAAAAGTATGGATTCGAAGCATTAGAGATTATAGGCATCCACTACAACCCTCTTTTAAATAATTTTAAACTAGGCAAAGGCGCAGATATTAACTATATTATCGCATTCAAAAAGGTATAATATATGCAATATAATTACTTCCATTATCCTAATGACACACTTCCTCCTTATGGTTCTGTCATGTATTTTAGCTATCGTAAATTAGACGATAAGAAAAAAGAAACTCTTTATCTGCTTGACCAAATAAAGTCACAAATTATATCTTGTACTGAATTATACAATAATATTGAAGTAGCTAACGAAAAAATGAATTGGTGGTTAAAAGAGCTAAATAATCTAAAAAATTCTAAACCCATATCATCACCACAACTTAAAAAGCTAGCTAAAACATTTGATAATGATTTGCTCTATAAGCATCTTGTCGATGATATCAGTCATTCAATTGATAATAGCAGCTCTACAGAAAGAAACTTTGAGGATCATATTTCGAAAAACTTTTTAGAAATTGAGATACTTAAGGCTAGCTATCTAAGTGATTTCGCAGAAATTAATAAAGATGCAATCAAACAAATTAATACTAATAACGAGATAGCTAGACATATTTTCTGTATGCCTAAGCACTTCTATAACCAAATCTCTTTTAATGATAAAACATCTCCTAATATGTCAGATGAGGATTTTAAAAATATAACGTCACAATGGCTTAAATCATACCAAAAGCAATCTCTAGATAAATCTTTTAAGCCTCTAGAGAAAATAAATAAAATCCACTACAAAATGTTAAAAAAATATCTAAACAATATCAATAATCCTTTTAAAGAAGCATTAGAATTTTCACCACTAAACTTACTATTCTACTCAATTTGACATTTTCCCCCAGCTAAAACAAGGAGATTCTGGATCAAAGCCTGTGCTGAACTTGATTCAGTATACAGAATGACAGGTTTTATTTTACATGAGTCATTCTGATTAACTGTATTTTTATATGGTTTTAGCTATATTTTATTGCTAAACACATCAATCTATGTGTATATTCTAGTTATATTGTTTTAAATATAGGGATATTTATGGAAATCAATTCTGCCAAAAAAATGTCACTTTTTAGTGCCATATTAATAGGTGTAACCTCTATGGTTGGTTCAGGCTGGCTATTTAGTGCTCAGCTTACAGCAAAAAATGCTGGCAATTGGGCTTTCTTAGCATGGATACTAGCTGCTGTAGTAGTTATGATGGTTGGACTATGCTTGGCTAAAGTAGTTTCTATTTACCCTGTCAGAGGTGCGACAACTAGATCTAGTGCCCTATCTCATAATAGTGTTTTTGCAATGCCTTTTGCTTTTGCAAACTGGTTTGGAATCGTCGTAATGATCTCAACAGAAGCTCAAGCAACTACGCAGTATCTTGCTGGTATTAATGGTTTTGAATGGTTAATGCATGATGGCATTATATCTATGTATGGCATGATGCTATCTCTATTTATATTATTTCTTTATCTTGTTATTAATTTCTATGGTGTAAAGCTACTTGCTAGTGTTAATAATGGTATAACAGTATTTAAGATGTTTGTGCCTGCTATCATAGTGATAATTTTTCTTATATATGCTTTCACACATAGTGCAAATCATCATAGTTTAATGTCAGCAGAAATACCAAACAACAATTTCTCAATTAACAACGCTTTAACTGCTATTGTAGCTGGTGGTTTGATATACACATTTAACGGCTTTCAGATTGTTGTCGCTTATAGTAGTGAAATCAAAAATCCTTCTAGAAATGTACCATTAGCAATTATCTTATCATTATCACTAGTGCTAATATTATATATGGGATTACAATATGCATTTATGCAAGCTGTCCCACATGATTATTTAGTTTCAAAAGGTGGCTGGGCTGGGTTAGATTTTGAGTCACCATTACTTCAATTAGCTACTCTTATAGGACTAGGATATATAGCCTTCTTATTAGTTATTGATAGTATTGTTAGTCCATCTGCAACTGGATATAGCTACCTTGGAGCTTCTTCTAGAATGCTATATGCAATGTCTGCTGAGGGTCAAATGCCAAGATATTTTGCTAAAATCAACAAAAAAGTTAATATCTCTCGTAGATCACTAATTGCTAACTTCCTGATATGTACAGTTTTTCTGATGTTTTCTGATAACTGGGCTGCGTTAATGCTTATCGTGACAGGATTTAATATAATCGGCTATATGGCTGCTCCTGTAAGTATGGGAGCAATTGCACCGAAGCTTCGAATATTTGGATTAATTGTCTTTGTATTACTAGCACTACTTCTAAATACTGTAGAGGTCGCGACAAATATTCATCTAAGCATTATATTAGTAGTGCTTATGACAATTTTTGGAGCCTTCGAATATAGAAGAGTTGGGTTTAAAAACTTATTTATACTGATTGCTCCGTTTATAATATTTGTATGTATTGTATCGCCTTTTAACAACTATACTTTTGAAGGAGTTATGGGCGCTATATTTTACCTAATAGTTACAGATAGCCGTTATGTAGCTTTCTGTAAAAAAACGGCTAATGAAAAGAATTTAGTCGAAGATTAATTTAGACATAATCAATATCTCAATGCAAATTCCAAGCTTATAACTGCACCTTACCATTCTTTTTAACATTAACTGAGTATGATTTTGAACCTGAATATGTTTGTCCATCAATAGTATATTGTAATACTACATCCAAATTATATGTCCCCTTAGGAAGCCCATTTGCATCAAAAAGAATTGTGATATCATTACCATTCCAGTTACGGACTAAAGTATCTCCTTCTGAAGAAGGATTAGGTATTGATTTCCAACCTTGTTCATCAGTAACTGAAATTGATGATATTTGATTAAATAAGCTTCCTGATAATGAATAGTGGACAGAAGTTGGGTTGCTGTCACCATATAGTTTAAAATTATTAGGTAAGTCTAATATACTTGCTGTTATAGAGTTCCCCGTATAAACCGATAGATTATCAGCCAAATCAAACGGTATAACTGTATTAGCTTCAGCCGCCTCTGTACTTGGAGGGCCACATGAGTTTAAAACTTCCTCTATAGTTTGACCATTATATGTTGGACCTAAGTTTTCCCACTCATCCCAGTCAGGGCTATTAACATCAAGAGGATCATTTCCAAATTGACCATTCTGGCGATTCCTATAAAAATTACCATCTCTAATTACAACATCGTTCTCTAAGTATCTGACCTGATTACTCCACTCATAAATACCATCTATTTTCCAAGCATCTTTATCATCACCGTCATATGGATTATTAGTTTTACTAGTTTTTCTTGTTGTTACAAAGCGTCTACCATCAAAAATAACTTTTGTACCAGTATTATACGAGACATTATTACTATATGGCACAACCCAGTCTAAACCTGTTACATTTGAATCAGGTATAGATAATAACCATGCTTTACTATTATTAGGGATATTAAACGGAGACTGACTAATCCACCACTGAGCTTCAAATAGCTGATTATTCTCATAGCAGATATCGCCTGTATTATAGACCTCACCATCAATACACTGTTCAAAGACACTTGTATCTATAGGAGGGTATTCTCCTTGACAATTTAGATACTCTTGAGTAGGATTTTGATTTCTATACGGAAAAATTATCTGTGCTGGAGTTAGATCGAGTGCTGTCATTCCCGCATTTAATATCACTTGTAACTCTGGAGAAAGCTGATCAATTTCTTCTTGCTCTAAAGTAGGACCTAGATTATCCCAATGCTGAGTTCTAGAAGGCTCTTTTTTTGATGAGTTATTTTTCTTACGATAGAAATCTTGTTGGTATAGAACAACACTACCTGCAGGATATTTATCAATATTTTCGTTAAACTCATATATCCCGCTTCCGACCTCCCAAGAACCGCCATCATAAGGATCCTGAGTTTCTTCATTTTGAGTAACTCTAAACACAATTCCATCATATACTACTAAGTCACCTATATCATATATCCCTCCCTGGGTATATGGAGATATCCACTGGTTATTAGGGTAGTATATTCGCCAATTTGTACTATTTGTAAAAGGTAAACCTGTTGCTGATGCATTTGCCTCAAATAATATACCATCTTCTGAACATATATCACCTTGAGAATAATTTTCTCCTTCAACACATATAGGAAATGTTTCAGGATTTGGATATCTTATTCCTTCAATATCCTCCTCTTCATCTTCTTCAAGACTTACACATTCTAAAGCTGATATATCAGCTAAAACGTCAGTCAATGGTGCTTCTATTACACATGCCTGTGTACCATCAGTACTATATACTCCTATAGATAATTGCCAAGATCCATTTTCTAAGACCCAACCTTGTGATAATGCAAAGTTTCCAGAATCAAACCCATTTGGTAGACTAAGCGCACTTGAATTATTTCCATTTGTATCAGTAAAGGCAAGAGTGTAATTACTATTATCTATAGTTAGATCGCCAACATAACCAACACCGGTATCTTCAAAATCACTACTACCAGAACTCTTTTGCGTATTAGAAAGAGTTTTAACGTTAACTGCTGGAATATTTAATGCTATAGTTGATTTATTCAAAGCAGCACCTCTGCTTCTTTGAGTGTTACTTGGAACTCTTATACTTATATCTCTTTGATTATTTCCAGAATTTAAACTTAGATAATAATCAATTGTTCTCATCGTATAGCCATTTTCTGGCACTATAAATGAATTAAAACGTTGATTAGCATTATCATCTATATGATTATTTGTAATTTCAAAGTCATATGTCCCGCTCGTAAAGTTAGAACTCCCAGAACTTACACCTGGTACTATATTTTGAGTATATTGAAAAGAGTTATTAGCAACAGCATCTCTAAACATCTGATGAACTGAAATTCGGTTCTCTAAATAATTTTTCCTACTTTTATCCAACCTTAGTAATGAGCCTGATAATGCAAAAAGCATAAACCCCATCAAGAATAATACAATAGCTATTACAATAGCAAAAATTAACGCTACTCCTTGTTGATGATGATTATACTTTTTTAAACTCATATATTTCTCTGATAAGTTAGCTAGTAACTCTTTAGATATTAAAAAAACGCTTAAGTGCCGAAAATACTACTACATTCTTGACCAAAACAGTATATTTTACTTGATTTTTTTCAAAAAAAATGTTAAATAAAGGAAGATTTACTAATGACTTAATCTAATTTTAAAAAACCTCTAGATCAGAACTAATATTTCTCTAGTTTAAAGTAATTATCATTAAACATTCCAATGACCATCACTCTCAATTGGTACACAGGTTGCTCTTGTAACTCTAAATCTAGTCTTACCTGTGTTATTATTATATCTTGCTCTTGCTTGATAATAGCTTCCAGCATAGCTATTAACCACTAAACTAAATCCACTTCTAGTCCCTTCTGCCCATAAAGTATCATAAGTCAAACCATCATCCGTATAGTAGGTTTCCTGTTTACGATTTCTAATACCATATGCATCTTTTAAGAAAGCATATCCATTAGGACAACTTAAGTATAGATTATCTCCAATAGCATACCATTTCATTCCATTACTTAGTGTTTCTTCATCATTTTTATTCCTATTAGCTCTTAGACTATTAGGAGTTTCATATACAATTTCATCAGTTGACAGCTGAGACTCTAGAATATAATTTAAGCTCATTGATGGATATGATTGCCGCCCTTCACTATCTTGTGCAATTATATAAATACTATGGTTACCTGCAGTATCAAAATCTATTGTTACACTATTTTGTACTGGTGTAGATAGTAGTAAATTATCATTTCCATCATAGAAATTATAAGTATATATTCCAGTACCTCCGGTAGATTGTGTAGTTATATTAACTATACAACTAAAGCGGTCACAAGCACCTTTCTCAATAATTGGTGATTTAATTATTCCATTACAAAGATCACGGAAATAATCAGCTATTTGGCCTTGATGCCTTGTACCTAAATCTTCCCAGGGATTTTGTTGATCATTAGTTAATGGATTAGCTCCTTTATTCTCAGATTCCGCTTTATAAAAACTATCTCCAACTGTTACAATATCTCCTGCCTTATATGTAATATCTGCATTCCAGTCATAAATCCCATCAATACGCCAAGCTGCTGACTCATAAGGAGTTTCTCCTTCCCCAACGAAATTACTGTTTACAAAAACCATATTATCAAAAAACACTCTTGTAATATCAGTTCCATAGGTAACATTATTAGTATATGGAATAACCCACTCATGTGATGGCATAAACAATCTCCATGCACCAGAATCATTAGATGGCGTGTTAGAAGTTTGACCCAGATAATATTCTGAAAAAAGTAAGTTATTTTCATAGCACATATCGCCAAAGAAATAAGTCTTTCCTTGCTCACACTGGCTATAGCTATTTGTATTTATTTGTGGATATTCCCCAACACATCTTAAATATTGCAAATCATCAGGATCATTTTCATCTAAATCCAATCTGTATGGAAACTCTATGCCATAAGACAGATACCATGATGATGCTCTACCTTCATAGTCGTCACCTAGCAATCGCCAGTTTACTGTATCTAGGCTAGGATCTGCTGAGCCTTGATTATCTCTAATTGCCTCATAGAATTGATTATTAAATATAACAACTTTATTTCTATCATAAAAGATTCTACTATCAAAAGGATAAACTCCATCTATTTCCCAGCCAGAGTTTTGTTCAAATGGTGATAAAGTTTGGTCTTTTTGTGTATTTATAAATAATCTACCTGCATATACAACTTGATCGCCACTTTGATAGATTACCCCATCAGTAAAAGGCGAAACCCAATCTGTAGAAGGATAATAGACTTGCCATTTAGTAGGATCTTGGAATGGTAAAGTATTTACAGCCGCATTCTTACCTTTTTGTTTAAGAGCTTCAAATAAAATACCATGTTCCGAGCATATGGCTCCTTCTTGATAATTTCCATTCTCTACACAAACATTATAACCTCTAGGCGATGGATATCTTGCAAATAACTGCGTAGCAACATCATCATTAACATCTTCAATTGCCGTACACTCTAACGCAGAAAAATTAGCTTCAAAGTCCTGTAATGTAGAAGCTATAACACATCCTTGCTCGCTATCAACATCATAAACACCCACAAACAATTCCCATAATCCATTATTTAAACGCCATCCTTGAGTCAAAGACAAATTACCTGTGCTAAATGTACCAGATAAATCAAGAGTAGAAACACCTCCTGCAGGATTTGTAAAAGATAAAATATAGTTATTATTATCTATGGATAAATCTCCTATATATCCAACACTTGTTTCAGTAAGCGTACTACTACCAGAATTTAACTGCTCAGGAAGAAGATTTTCAAAATTAATTGCTGGAATATTCAAAGCAATACTAGTCTTATTTATAGAGTTATCACTTATTCGTGTAGTACTAGGCACTCTTATAATCATATTTTTTTGGAATCTATCTAAAGACATTCCTAAATAATAATCTATAGTCCTCATCGTATAACCATTTTCTGGAACTATAAAAGATCCAAAACGTTGGTTACTAGTATTTTGAATATGACTATTTGTAACTTCAAATGTGTATGAGCTACCACTGCTAAGAAATACACTACCTGAATTTGCTGGTGGTATAATATTTTGGTTGTATACAAATACTTGATTAACAGCAACATCTTTAAATGCTTGATGCATAGATATTTTATTTTGTAGATGTTCTTTTCTAGATTTACCTAAGATTAATGCTGTGTGAGATAGCGCAAAAAGTAGATACGCCATTATTATCAACACAAGAGCTATCGAAACGGCAAAAATTAATGCTACTCCTTGCTGCTGATAATTAATCTTTTTAAAACCCATTTACATCCTCAGGTAATAGTTAATATAAAATATAAAAAACTACTCTAATCAAGTATAGCATATCTTATAAAGCTATAGAAAAGATGAGATTTGATAAAATCAATTAATAGGCTGATCTAAAAATTTAATAAAATCAGAAACTATATAAACTTTAATTAACTTAATAATCAAATATCCCAATGACCATCACTATTATCAGGCACACAAATCGCTCTAGTAAGATAATTAGTATGCTTAAACCAGCCCCCACTACCTTTCTCTTTGATATTGTTTTGATACATCACAGAAGATCCTGTATAAACTACTGATCCAGCAGAATCTGTATTTTTATCTGCGAAAACTCTAACACCTTTCATCAAGTATGTAGAATCATCATATGTTCTATATGTTTCACTTTTTCTACTTTTAAGTGCCTCGGCACCCTTTATAAAGCTATATCCAGTCGGACAATTAAATGTAATATAGTCCGTAGTTGCTGTGACAATAAGACCACTATCTGAAAAAAGTTTATCAGTATATTTAGAACCATACCCTGTTGGATCCATATATGTTATAGGATCTTTTGTAAGCTGCGACTCAATAGTATAATCTAGCTCATTAGATTTATATGCTTCTACTCCAGCTAAATTTTTTGCTACAGCATATACCTTATGATCTCCAGCAGTTTTAAAGGTAATATCCACACTACTACCAGTAGTTGATCCTAGAAGAGAACCATTTTGATCATATATTTCATAAGTATATAACTGAGTAGTTGATGGTTGAACTATATCAACTGTACAACTAAAGCCATAACAAGATGATTTAAGTATTATAAAACTTCTAACAATACTATCACAAGCATCAAGATACTCTTGTGCTGACTTACCTTGGTAGGTTAAACCTAAGTTTTCCCAAGCTCCCGAATTGCCACTATTATTAAGAGGGTTTTTATCCTTAGTTTGCCATCTAGCCTTATAAAAATTATCATATAAAATAATAATATCACCTTTTAGATATGTAATATCCTTATTCCATTCATAAATTCCATCTATCTTCCAAGAACTATCCTCATATGGATCTTTTCCTGCATTAACCCACCATTGATTAATAAAACGTTTATTATCAAAAATAACCTTTGTAGTTTGATCTGCATACATAACATTATAACTAAATGGTACAACCCAGTCAGAATTTGGTAAATATAACCTCCATGCATTTGGATTTTTAAAAGGAGAACCAGAGGTCCAATATTGTGCTACAAATAACATATTATTTTCATAACACATATCTCCTTCATTATATACATCTCCATCAACACATTGCTGATATGTATCTGTATCTATAGGAGGATACTCACCCTTACAGTTTAGTAATGTTTGACTAGGATCTTCAGACCTATATGGAAATACTATTTTTTCTAAAGGATAGTCATCGACACTTTTACCATTATATGTTTCACCAAGATTTGTCCATCTCTTAGTATCAGATGGATCATTTCTTGTTTTTTTATCAGCTTGATAGAAGCTTCCATTATATGTAACAATATTACCAGGATAATACCGAATCCTTTCACTCCATGGATAAATTCCATCTAATTTGAATTTTGCATTATCAAATGTATGTACCATTTGACCATCTTTACTGTTTTTATATAATCTTCCATCATACACTACCAAATCTCCAACGCTATATTTAGCTCCTTGAGTATATGGCTCAACCCACTGAGGATCTGGATAATATACCCTCCAATCACCATCATTTTCAAAAGGTAAAGCATCTGCATTATTTTTATTTGCAATAAATAAAATACCATCTTCTTGGCATATATATCCTTCTGAGTATCTTTGCCCTGCAATACAAGTTGGATATGCTTGAGGATTTGGATATCTAGCTCCTTGAATATCCTCTTCTTCCTCTTTATTAAGATTTATGCATTTTAGACTTGTGAAATTACTTAGGAAGTTCTGTAATGAAGATGTTATTACACAACCTTCTTCAGTATCTGGATTAAAAACACCTATAGATAAGTCCCAAACACCTCCTTTTAATACCCATCCTTGTGACAAAGTCAATGCACCAGATTCAAAACCAGATAATGAAAGTGTTTTAGGTTCTGCACTATTTTTACTAGTAAATTCAAGTGTGTGAGTAGCACCATCAACCTTTAGATTACCAATATAACCTACTTGTTTATCTGTAAGAGTATCTTCTGCATTTAATTGACTAGCTGAAAGCTCATTAAAGTTAATAGCTGGAATATTCAATGAAATTGTTGATTTATCTATTGAGCTATCTAAACTAGGCAGTGTAATACTAGGCACTCTTATAACAGCATTTTTTACACGATCAATTAAGCTCATTTTCACATAATAGCCTCGCGTTCTCATAGTATAACCACTCTCTGGAATAATAAAAGAAGTAGAGCCACTTGAAGAGTCGCTATTAGAAATTTCAACAATATATTGAGTATTATTACTCAAAGTTTTCGACTCTGTAGAGCCAGAAGGTATTATATTCTCATTATAAACAAACTGTGACCCTGAGATTACACCATTTTTAAATGCTTGCTGAACTTGAATCTTTTTTTCTAAATTCTGCTTTTCAGACTTTTGTATAAAAAGATCAGAGCGAACTAAAGCAAAAAGTAAAAAACCCATTACCATAAAAACTATCGCCACTGAAACAGCAAAAACTAAAGCAACTCCGCCGTTATATTTTTTTCTTATAAGACTCATATATTCTCTGACTAACTTAATCCACTTATCCCATTAAAAGATAGTACAATTTCTCGATCTTGTCCATCTAACCTATAATTAATTTTTATTCCGCGTATTTCACGATACCACGATCTTTTATTTGTTTGAGCTGTGACAGCTTTCCATTGCTGACTTTGTCCACTAGTTTTATAGCTTATCTGTAAATCACTAACCCCTTTAAGTAATGCTTGACCTATTTCATCTTCGGCTTCATTATCACTAAATGATCTTTCATATAGTTCATATTCTTTATTACCATTACTATCTACATTACCAGTATCTCTGACATAAATTACTTTTATAGTATAACCAGTATATAGTGTTGCTCCAGCCGGATAACTTTCACCAATAGGGCTTGCTAAATTAAATGTTGAACTACCATCATTAGTCTGAACAGAGTCTCTAAGCAAAAGACTTTGATTTGTATCATCTGTAAGCATCATATATTGCTTAGCTCCACCGTATACTTTATCAAAAGTTATACTTTGATCATCAGAACTAACAGTTCTCTCAAGAGTAATTGGATAATCTATGGTTTGTAAAACTAATATATCTGTATCTTGTTTAGCATCACTTGGAAAGTTAGAACTTGACACTAATGGTGCTTGCTGAGCATAGATTAATGGATAATCAAAGGGATTTACTTCAGGTGTTGGACTTATCGCAACATTTCTTTTTTTCAAAAGAGAGTAAGTTTCATTACCCGTAATATAAGCATTATCGATTAAATTAGTAAATATAAGCCTTGCTTCAACGTTATTTTTATAAGAATCAAGATTTTGTACAGAAGAATCAAAACTTTTTCTAGCTTGGAAAAATGTATCAACTATTAAAAATGATACCAGAGCCATTACGGTAACACTCACTAGTACTTCAATTAAAGATATACCTTTTTGTCTTTTGAGTGAAAGCATAAAACTTCTATACCTAACTTTAACGCGCTATTTTACTAAACAGATATAGATTTTATAACATCTAGCCTTAGATTCAAAAATTTTTATATATTTAGATTTTAATAATATGTTAATTATCACTAGACTCTATCATACCACATGAACTTTTATACCTATCTAGATGATTATATTTAATAACATTTTTTAACCTTTTTTGATATTCTTGATCCTCTAAGGATGAGTATTCGCCAAGAGTGTCTATTAAAGCTTCATCATTTTTGTCGAGATTAGTTGAAGCTCTAACATGTCTAAACTCTGTAAACTTGCCACCTGTATTTAACTTATGATAATAAGCTAATACACTATCACCAACATCGTTAAATGTTTCAACTTGAACGTCTGATCTTTTTGCCTTTACGCCACAATCTTTTTCAAAACAATGCAAACCAAAATAATTATTATACTTAACAGCAAATCTAGATGTTCCCCAACCTGTCTCTAATATTGCTTGAGCTATAACCAAACTTTTTGGTGCTATATTAATTCTAATCAGTAAATCATCTAATTGTTTTGCTAAAGACTGATCTTGTGAGACCTTATAGAAAGTCGTATATTTTTTAATAATCTCTAGCTGTTGTTTATTAAGTGTTTTTTGTTTATCAGAGTGCTTTTTTAAACTTAATATATTATTTCTCTCACTACAAATCTCTCTATTTGCTTCTTTAATCTCTTTTGACATAAAATTAATAAAAAGTTTCTTCTTTTTTGCAACATCTTTAATATTTGCAAAGTCAGGCTTGTGATGATCTATTTTGATTGGATTAGTTGCTAAGTGATATTTGTTTGAATTAGCAAAGCATAGATTAGAAATAAATAAAATAATCAAAATATAATATATTTTATTAACGTTATTACATAGCATAATAAATACCTATTGATAAATTGTTAACTACTGTGTAATTAGATATAATACACAACATGCTTCTAATAAAAGCTATTTTTAATAGATTTATTAGAATAAGAATTAACCCAAAAAAGCAATAAGAAAGATATGTATTAAGTTAAAATATATTTTATATATCCTTAAACTTCGATACAAATTAAAATAAAATTTTACCCAAAGAATTTATTTATTTCTGTATATAAGTGTCTATAATCAATAATAGGGGATTTTTATATATATTTTCCATGAAAGATAATAATGGCTTTGAGAATTTCTATAACTTAGAAAAAAGACTCTTTGAACAGCAAGAAAAAGAAAGGCAGGCAGACTTAAGAGAAAGAAAAAAATCCTTTCAAAGCAACGCCATGTCTTTTACTAGAAGAAGTATAATCAGTAAAGAAAAATTAACCATGATCGTAATTTTTATAATACTTATGATACTTATACTTCCTATAGCTCAAGCATATATTATCGAATCAAAAATCTCTAATGTAATACAAGAATCTGATGAGATTAGAAAAGATATAGCAGACAGTATAATATTCAATGATAAATATAGACCTATAAAGTTACCAAAGTTTATAAGTGTCAATAAAAACTCGCGCCAAATAAGAATAGATATTGGTCAAAAAGGCAAAAAAATAGTCAATGGCACCGGATACATCTATTTAGACCCTGTTGTAATTAAAGATAAAGATACTATAAAATGGCAATGTAGAGCATCAGGCACTGGAATTAAAGAAAATTATCTTCCTGGGAACTGTAAAATTTTAAAAAAATCAAAAAGATAGAAGCAACCTATAATAAAAATGTTTTTAAAGAATATAATTAAACTTAAAAAGAGTTTTATCATCTGCACATTCTTAATAATACCTAATGTATTATTAGCGTTTGTAAATATTAACTTTATACCAACAGAAAATGGTATAGATAATCTGATATCTAAAGAAGAGCCCTCTGGCAAACTAAAACTAGAACTAATGTCTCTTCAAGACGATCAATATACTAGTATTTCAGATCCTATTACATTAGATACAGGCTTAACTCTAAGTCGAGTTGTATTTATCCCAATATCTCTTAACAATAGCCAGATTACTAATAAAATCATTATCATCCCAACTGAGAAAGGTGCTTCAGGTGAAAAGTTTTCATCTATCTATATCATGGATGCCGACTTAAAGAATCAAACTTCCTCTACTGTCACCACAACAGAAATAAGACTAACCCCTATCGTTATCAAAAACAATAATGGAATTTTTCTTATATGTGCTTCACACAATAATACAAGTACAGATTCTCTAATAATTTATAAGGTTGATACTGATAATAATTCAGTTCAACAAATACAAACCCCTTCACCAGAGACTTATCAAGACATAGAAAATATAATACCTTTAGATAAAAATACAATTATAATAGTTGAGCAAACAGCTGACTTAAAGATAGTTGCTCATGTATATAGTATTTCAGAACAAGAAACTATACATAGCTACACACTAAATACAGACTCTAATCTAAAAGTAGAATATAACCCAACAACTTTCCAAACTAAATTAGTTTCAGATCTAGATGATATTTCTATAACAGATGCGCCTTCCCCATATGGAATAATTAAAGCTTATTAAGTATTCCTAAGCAGTACAAACACTATTATCAGGAGAATTTCCAATAGTCACATTCCCTCGTGAATTAATTATCATTTGCGTATATGCATCACTTCCTTCACATAACGTCAAAGTAGCTGTAGCACCAGTTGCTCTACCTCTACCTGCTATTTGAACTGAAGTTTCTCCTGAATTATTCAAATGAGCATAATAATCACTTGAATCAGGAGACTCAACAGTCCCTAATAAAGTATTATCATTATTAGAAAAAGCTATTATGAAATCACCATTCCATAAGCTATTATTAAGACAAGTTGATTTATCATTAGATGAACATATTGTAACCGTTTCATTATTTTGTAATGCAGTTATTCTAGCTGTTTTTATCAAGTTTTCCACTTGTTCTGTTTGGCTTTCTTGATAGTAACCATCGGTTCTCATATAACTTGTAGCCGCAACAGCTAATATTACAAAAATCGTTATTACAATCATCAACTCTATAAGAGAGTAACCCTTAATATTTCTCATAAATATACCCTTCACTTAATGCACTAATTAAATACTTCTTTGATGGATTATACCAAAATCAGAATAAATACCTAACTTTTGTTTTAAAAGCTTACATTTTTGAGAATTACAACTATTGTCCAATATCTTAATATCATCATCGCAATCATCTTTTATACTACAGCTTAAACCTTTTTCTACAATATAAAAATGATTATCTTTATCCCTATAAAACTGAAAATTATTACTTTTACTCTTCTTTGAACTATGAGAGTTTTTTATCACACCACCCCATAACATCTTAAAGTCTCGATTACCTCCTTGCTTAGATATTATTGTCAGCTCAACAGGTTTATCTTTATCAGCTGTATAATCAAAATCTTTCGACTGTATCTCTATTGAAATATTTACACTTACTTGTTTAATATTCTCAGAAATATCTTTAACATCAAAATCAACTTTTCCTTCAGATGTTTTTATTGTTTTTATTTTGATATTTTTACCTACCACATAAAATATAAGTCTATTATCTTTTAAAGAAGTATCTTCATGACATTTAAACTCTAATCTACTATCAACACGATTTTTCTCAAAACCTAAAAAACTACAATCTGCAGCAAACACTGTTTTAATAACAAAAAAAACATAAACTAAAAACACAACTATTTTTTTTATCATCAAACACCTTTATATAGAAATTTCTTTTAATTTTTTATTTTGAAAATCACTTATGTATAAATGATTTTTAGTAACAATAAATTTTAAACCATACCTAACAACTATATCTTGTATTTTCTTATTAGGATATATAATTGGTTCTGTAACATTTATCACATCAGTATCTTTTGTATACTTATATTGAAAATAATGATCTCCACTATAAGTCAAAATATAATAATCATATGCATCCTTTTTAACTACTAAAGGTCGATTAGAAACATTTTCGCTTAGTATTACCGTTTGTCTTTTGACTTTATGAAGATTGTTTACATTATATACAACCATCTTTTTACCAGCAAAAATATATAATGGACTCTGCGCAAGTGTATAAGTTGGATCTAGAGCAACTGCATAAATATTATTGTCTTTAATTTCTCCTAAACCATTAATACTATCCTTCACAGATACCGAATAGATATTTTGTAATGGATCATAATCTAAATCTTCAACAATAACTGCTAACTTATCGTCACTATCACGACGAGTTATGAGAACTGCTAAGCTCGGCTCTGAGTTGTTCTTTTCAAAATACCATGAAATTGCAGCTATGCTTGATGGTGGATCTAAAATATCAATTGGTGTTGAAAGGTCTAAAGCTGCTTTATCAAGATTGCTAATAAGATCTTTAAGCTTGGTTCTAAAAATATACAGATGGTCCTTATCATATATAGCCATCATCATTTGCCAATGACCTTTCTTAAGATTCCAACCAATATTGATTTTATAATTTCTTGAAAGATCTAAATTTCTTAAACTTATAACTTGTGCTTGATTATTTACTGAAATCAAAAGCCAATTATATTCTTTTTTTATAAAACCAGTAAATCCAACTTTGTTATCTTTAATTTGAGAATTCTTATCTAAGCGATAAAATTTTTCTGAATTATTCATCCTACTCGTATCAACATATGGCACATTAATAGGAATAATTGAGGAATTATAATTTATCATCGCATGCTTCGGCAAACTTTTATATATAATATCTTTAGTTATCTCAAGGTTATTTTTATACGTAAGCCTATGGATTATATTACTGCTAACTGCTGAAGGTAAAGCATGGTATAGTTCAGCATCAATGTTTTTATTGGAAAAAAGTGGCTGTTTACTTTCTAAACTATTGTCAAAGTCATAATTACCTAGACTTTTTTTACCAATCTTTATTGAGCCTTTATTAACTATCTGCTGTATATACTGTTGTTCAACTGTAGCTATTGTTTCTTGCTGTATCAAACTTTTTACACTAAGTAGATTGTACCTAAAAATATAGACTAAACTAGAAACTGTTACTAAGATAACAAAACCAAATATCATAATAGATACTAGAGATGAGCCTCTTAACTTTTTTATAGCTTTTAATTTCTTATCAATCATGGCAATAAGATAACCTTTTCAAAGCTTTTATCTTTTATTTTAAATGATATCTTGATTGCCTTTGCTTTTATATCATCTAAATCAATATTTCTAGTTATACTCCTCCAATAAAGATGTTGCCTATTCAAAATAGAGTAACTTACCTTTAAATCATCAACTCCATCAATAATAGGATATGAAACTCCCTTGTTTGAACCATCCTTAGTATATAAATATAATGAATAATTTAGCTTATCAGGATTATTTATATCATGACTAGCAGCTATATAAAATATTTGTATACTATATTTACCTACGTAATCTCCCTTATGATATTCACTAAACGGATCAATGGCTAAACTAACTCTATTTTGCTTTTTATTTACACCAGCTATCTTAACAATGTTAATATCATTATTATTACATAAAGCAAGATAATCATTTTTTTCTAGCTGTTCAATAGAATCTAAATGTAAGTTCAAGTTGACAGGTCTACTAGCCAAGCTAGTAAATGTATCTTCACTTTTTATCATTATATAGTCTGTGCCGGCTTGATATAAACTCCCTTCTTGATTTCCCAAAGAATCATGCAAAAAACTACTGATTGATGATACCTTACCTATTCTAACTGGTGAGCTATCGTACATAAAACCAAAATTTACTGTATTTTCACCTGTTCTATTTGTATATTTTTGGTTCTTGGCTCCATATTTACAAGAAAGGCCTGCATTTGTTATTGCATCATAAAGTATTCTTTTTGTAGTTAATTGTTTGATATCTAGATCTGTTTTTTGTTTTGCTTGTGTATATATTTTTTTAGAAGATATATATATATTAATAGCCATGGTAATAACTATTGCAGATATTGTAACAGCAACTAAAAGCTCTACTAATGTTATACCTTTACTAAATTTGTTTTTATTTATATTTTTTTGCATATTACTAAATTTAGGATATTAACTAGATTTATTATGTTTAATAACTTCTTTTGATACAGTAATTCCAGATTCTTTGTTTTCTCCAACAAATTTCACTAAATTAGAGCTTGATCCTTTTACCTTCAAAAAATCATTACCTTGTTGAGTAGAATTTTTATCAAATTTCCCGGTAAGAATATAACTATCAACCTTTTTATCTAACTCCTGAGATAATTGCACCTTTTTTTCTGATGTAACTGATGTCATTAATGTTGAGTTTATTACTAAAAAAGACGATGTTAATATAAACAAGCCTATCGCTGATGAGATTAAGCTCTCTATTAAGGATAGCCCTTTGTGTCTCTTTATATTTAAGAGATTTCTCATCACTGATTAATATTATTTAAATAAAAGTTTTGGAATATATTAACACATCTTCACTTTAAAGCTAACTATATGCTAATTATTTTAATCTGCTTGATTTACTTTTAACTCTAAAAGGACTTCTTTTATAACCTCTTTTTCAACCTTATATATTTTTATCAAAAACTCTGGCTGATCCCAAACACTATTTTCATTAATACTATTATCTAAAACGTAATTTAATAAATCTAAAACAGTATCAGCTGGATAATCAGAAAGATCAACCCCAACCAATCTTTCTACTGCATATACAGGAGCATCTGCCTTTATTAAAAATCTATTTGCTGCTAGTGTCAGCCAAGGCTCTTTAACAAGATGAAACTCATCGGATATCCTACCTATTAGAATAGTCAACAAATTATCTAAAGTAGACCTCTTGCGAAATACTAATTATTCACCATATATATAGAAAGATTGCTTAAGAGATCCATAAAAATGCAAATAAGCTACGCAATATTGTCAAAGAAAGCCAGAATATTTAGAAAACTAACAGGTTTAAAACTAAAACATTTCAATAAAATCTTAACCGATGCCTCAAAATCCTTAGATGAAGGATTTCCAAGGATTGGCAGAAAGCCAAAAGTTGATAATCATGCAGATAGATTATTGTTAGTTTTAATATATTATCGTTGCTATATGACACAAGAATTTTTAGGCTACTTGATAGGATTAGATGAATCAAATGTAAATCGCCTAATTAGACGAGTAGAGTTACTACTAGTTAAAGAAATACATATAAAAAAAGATAGAAGCATGACTAATCAAAAAGTAGAAAGACTTTTAATAGATGCAACAGAACAGCCAATCCAGAGACCTAAGAAATTAAAACGAAGAAAGGCTAACTATTCAGGGAAGAAAAAAAGCCATACACAGAAAGTAGAAATAGCTATCAGTGAAGCAGGTCAAATAGTTAATGTTTCGAAGGTTTATCCAGGCAGTGTTCATGATATAACTGTTCGCAGAAAATCAGATAAATTAGCTCGTGATGTTGATAAATATTGTGACAATGGCTACCAAGGTATTCAAAATGAATCTACTAAAGTAAAACTCCCCTATAAAAAGCCCAAAGGAGGTTCTTTAAGTATAGAGCAGAAGAATTATAATAAATGGCTTAGTAAGATTAGGATTTATGTTGAGCATAAAATTGCAGAAATTAAAAAGTTTCGTATACTGGGTGAAACCTATAGAAGTTTTGGTAAAAAAGCTAATCTTAGGTTTAATTTAGTGGCTGGAATAGTTAATTTACAAAACGGATTCTAAAAAGAAAATACCTACTTAGAAATAAAATGCCTCTGAAGTAGTATTTCGCAAGAGGTCTAGTTATAAAACCTACTAATTTATGATTTTTATAGACTAATGCAAAATGTGGTTTACCTTGCTGAAATTTTCGCAATACATCTATTAATTGATCATGATGTGATACTTTAAGTATAGGTCGTAACTCTTCCTTTCTAGATTCATCATCTAATGCGCATAAAATATCTTTAGTATGTATAACTCCTATAATATTCTTACTCTTACCTCTATAAACTGGGTATCTTGTATATAAATGCTTTTTGACGACCTCAAGCTTTTGTTTACTTGATAAATCATAATCTATAGCAACCATTTCCTTGATTGGTCGCAGAGCATCTATTGCTTGTAAATTAGAGAACTCTACTATTCTTAGTAATATATCTCTATGATCTTCAGTCATCGGCTCTCTAAAACGACTACTTTTAAGAATAAGCTTTATTTCTTCAGTAGTATAGCCATATTCAGTATCAGAAACTGTGTCTAGTTTAAAAACTTTAAGGAGTTTGTTTGCAGTCTCATTAAGAATCCATATAAATGGCAACATTGTCCAATAAAATATATAAAGAGGAATGCATGTCAGTAAAGATAGCTTTTCTGTTTGTCTTATAGCCATAGATTTTGGCATTAGCTCACCTATAACTATATGCAGAAAAGATATCACAGCAAAACCCACAGCAAATGCTATAAATTTTGTGATCTCTACTGATACAATTCCTAGATATAATAAAAATGGCTCCAATAGCTTAGAAAATGCAGGCTCCCCAACCCAACCTAATCCAAGAGAAGCTAGCGTGATACCTAATTGACAAGCAGAAAGATAAACATCAAGATCATTATGTACTTTATATAATATTCTACCTCTTAGACCTTTTTTTTGCTTTAAGATTTTCGCTTGCGAATGTCTAAGCTTGACTAAAGAAAATTCCGCAACTACAAAAAAAGCATTTAGCAGGACAAACCCAAACGCTATAACCAAGTAAAATAAACTTTCATATTCAATCATATTATAAATTTTATTATCTTGCTTTACCTAGTATAGCAACACATAAAATTGTATTCAAAAATAAAAGTATACTTGGCAACATGCACAAGAAATACATATAAAAATCTGTTTGAGGATAAAATTTTAAAGTTGAATAAATAGCTACAGCTAAGCCAAATGTTGAAAACGCTAGCTTACCAATATTATCATAGATAATTTGCGGCCAACCCTCAATCTTATCAAAAACCTTACTCGTAGGCTTCCAACCTTGCGGTTTATTTAAATAATAGTTTATTTCAGCTTTTATACCGCACCAGAATACGAAAGATGAAAGCATAAACATTGATACGTATATCTGTGATATTTTACTTAAAAAACCACCTTGAATATCTCCATACCAATAATACCAAAAACTTAAAATAAATAACGGAACAAGGGTTATATTTACAATTAAAACAAACTGTGGATCTCCTTTAGGAAAAAGCACTAAAAGCAATGCAAATATAGGAAATCCTGAAGCTACTACTTTAAACAAAAGATATAACATATCAAGCTTCACTCTAAAATGAAGATTTGGTGATCTTATTATCTTTGACATATGCTTGTGCATAACTTGCATACCTCCAAATGACCATCTCAACCACATTTTCTCAAACTCTTTCAAAGATGTAGGTACCCACTCGCCTGTCTTAAGAAACACCGGCTTACTTGTAAAACCTGCTTCATAACATCTAAAACCTGCTGCAATATCTTCAGTTACCATAACTTGAGATTTGTAGTACTCCTCCCACTTAGATATCGCATTAAGTGCTTTTTTATTCCAAATACCATTATGCCCTTGATAGTTACAATAACCATATTTACCTACAAACTCATTAAAATACCTAATTGTATTTTGAAATATGCTAGCAACCTTGGTAACTAAGTTAGTGCCATAATTAGTACTTTCTATTAGAAAGCTTATAAATCCTAGCTTTGAATCTTTTTTAAACTCAGATAGTCCTACTTTAAGTGCATTTGCTGGTAATGTTGAATCTGCATCTAAGAATAGAACATAATCAAAACTAACATTTTCCATAGCAATATCTAGATTACGCGGCTTAAAGCCTTCAGTGCCATCTCTATGAATAAATCTACAAGCTATGCCATCACGCATATTCTTTTGGCTAACGTACTGGCGCCACTTAATAAAATCTTTATTATCTAAATCACTGTTGTCTACAACAACTATTTCTTTATTCTGCGCAGGATAATCTAAATCATATGCTGAATCAAAAGTCATCTTACAAACATCAAAAGGTTCATTACGAGTTGTAATAACTATTGAGCACTTAAGATCTGATGTTTCTGTGACTATTTTATTTTTTTTACGCGACTGATATAAACTATCGATAAAGCAATGTAAGCTTAGGATTATCCTATAACCCAATAAAAAAAATGTTGGTAAAAGGATAACCAATACTACTACAGATATAAATGGATGAGAATTATAGTCTGCACCTAAAAAAGTTTGTGTCACGTAAGCAACAAAGCCAAAACTCAAAATAGCATATATAATACCAATGAGTTTAAGCCGATCTTTTTTTGAAGATATAAATAAATATAATAAAAATAAAAGTAATAAGGATAGTAAAATTATTGCTGCCATAAATCGTCCTGCAAACGAAACATTATACAATACCATAAGTATTATTGTTAAAGCTAATGTTCGTCCCATCTAAAAATCACGAAATCAAATGATAAGAATTCTACTGCAAAACAACCTAAGTAACAATATTATATTTAATTTATAATGCTTGTTTCTCTGTACACGACAAAAAAAGTTGAGTTAGCTGACTAAAGCCTTATATATTCATTATTTGGAACAGATGAAAAAGCACCTTAATCAGCTAACAGGAAGTTTATCTAAAATATTTGATTGGCACAAGTCAAGAATAGATTGCTTTAGCAATCTATTACTTGGACTAATATCAGCTCAAACTGTTAATCTATCGAAGATAGCTAGATACTTTAAAAATAATAATCTGATAGAGTCAAACTATAGAAGAATCTACCGTCTTGAAAATCAAGCACTAAATTGCATATTTTGCTTAACCATAGCATTGAGAGTTACAAGCATTTTTCTCATAACAGCAACTATAGCAACCTTTTTGATTTTACCATTTTCTAATAAACGATTATAAAAATCCTTCATCCTAGAGTTAAACCTAGTAGCTACTAATGCAGCCATATACAATGTTTTGCGTACTTTAGAGCGACCATACTTAATTGCAGAATAGCCGCTTTTCATACCACTCTGATTTGTAATAGGTGCTACACCAACTAAAGCAGCTATTTCTTTATTGTTAATTCTGCCAATTTCAGGTAAATCACATACAATACAGCAGGCAGTATTTGCACCAATACCAGGCATCGATGTTAATATGTCAAACTTGTTAGCTAGTACTTTATCTTCATTTATGATTGCCATCATGTGTTGCTCTATTTTCTCTATCTCTTTCTTCAGGTATTTAAGCATTCTTTCACTCGATGATTTCAAGATTTTATCTTTAACCAAACCTAAACGACAAGCCTCTTGATGATGAGTCTCTTTAAGCTGACCTAGGCGAGAGCTTAGTGCATTCAACTCTAGATCTTGATCGCTAGGTAAGCCTCGTATATCATCGTCTTTAATAAACGCACCATAAGCCTTTAGTACTTTTGCATCTATAGCATCAGTTTTTGCTAAACATCCCATGGCTTTAGCAAATGAAACCACCTTGTTAGGGTGAGCTATGTGGACTTTTATGCCAAAGCTTTCTAAACATTTTGCTGGCAGAACTTCATAACCTCCAGTACTTTCTAATACTGCTAAAACAGCTTCGTTTTCTTCAAAATGCTTTTTTATGAAAGAGTTGATGCTACTCTTTTTCATGGCTATACGCTTAACTTTGCCTTTATCGCCATAGCAAACATCTATCCACTTTTTTGATATATCTATTCCTAAATACTTTATTGTTTTATCTGTCATGTTTGGTATCCTTTTTATTAGGCTCATAATCGCGGGATTGTACATTCGGTCTTTGATGACCTTTCTACCGTTCGCGTTTTAAAGTCGTGATTGAGATGAGCTTTTTGATTCTCACGGTTTTCAATAACCAATCCAAGGTCAAAGTCTCATCTCTTTCTTATATTTTATCAAGGATGATAGAATACAAGATTAATCACTGTTTATAAGATACAATCCAAAACTTCTTCAAGGAAGTAGAGTTTGATATTAATGATATAGCCCAATTCAGTATACAACATCTTTTATCAACTAAAGATAAATTATATCTAATTCTTGATAGGACAAACTGGCAGTTTGGAAAAACAGATATAAATATTCTAGTTCTATCAGCTGTGTATAGACCTCTTGCGAAATACTAATTATTCACCATATATATAGAAAGATTGCTTAAGAGATCCATAAAAATGCAAATAAGCTACGCAATATTGTCAAAGAAAGCCAGAATATTTAGAAAACTAACAGGTTTAAAACTAAAACATTTCAATAAAATCTTAACCGATGCCTCAAAATCCTTAGATGAAGGATTTCCAAGGATTGGCAGAAAGCCAAAAGTTGATAATCATGCAGATAGATTATTGTTAGTTTTAATATATTATCGTTGCTATATGACACAAGAATTTTTAGGCTACTTGATAGGATTAGATGAATCAAATGTAAATCGCCTAATTAGACGAGTAGAGTTACTACTAGTTAAAGAAATACATATAAAAAAAGATAGAAGCATGACTAATCAAAAAGTAGAAAGACTTTTAATAGATGCAACAGAACAGCCAATCCAGAGACCTAAGAAATTAAAACGAAGAAAGGCTAACTATTCAGGGAAGAAAAAAAGCCATACACAGAAAGTAGAAATAGCTATCAGTGAAGCAGGTCAAATAGTTAATGTTTCGAAGGTTTATCCAGGCAGTGTTCATGATATAACTGTTCGCAGAAAATCAGATAAATTAGCTCGTGATGTTGATAAATATTGTGACAATGGCTACCAAGGTATTCAAAATGAATCTACTAAAGTAAAACTCCCCTATAAAAAGCCCAAAGGAGGTTCTTTAAGTATAGAGCAGAAGAATTATAATAAATGGCTTAGTAAGATTAGGATTTATGTTGAGCATAAAATTGCAGAAATTAAAAAGTTTCGTATACTGGGTGAAACCTATAGAAGTTTTGGTAAAAAAGCTAATCTTAGGTTTAATTTAGTGGCTGGAATAGTTAATTTACAAAACGGATTCTAAAAAGAAAATACCTACTTAGAAATAAAATGCCTCTGAAGTAGTATTTCGCAAGAGGTCTTATGAAGGTATAGCAATACCATTATATTATGATTTATTAGATCATAGAGGTAATTCTGATTCTGGATTTAGAATAGATTTAGTCAAAAAGTTTATTGCTAAATTTGGTAAACAACGTATTGGTTGTATATTAGGAGATAGAGAGTTTATAGGTCAAGACTGGTTAAGTTGGTTAGAATCTCAAAGTATTGATTATGTTGTTAGAATCAAAAACAACCTTATGACAACTAACACTAGAGGTTTCAGCGCTAAGGTCTCAACACTATTTGATGACTTAACTGTTCATGAGCATAAGGATCTTAGAGATCAAAGAAGTATTTGTAACCAAAGTGTTTATCTATCTGGCACTAGATCGCATACTGGTGAACTACTTATTGTAGCTAGTAATTCCAATAGTATAAAGAGACTGATACCTATTTATGGTATGAGGTGGGAGATTGAAAATTTATTTCAAGCTTTTAAGGGCAGAGGATTTAATCTAGAAGATACTCATTTGACTGATACTAATAAAATATCAAAGTTAATAGCTTTGATATCTATAGCCTTTGTATGGGCTCATAAGGTTGGAGAGTATAAAGATGCTAAAATAAAACCTATTCCTAGAAAAAAGCATGGAAGGTTGCAGAACTCTTATTTTAGGTATGGTTTGGATATGATTATTAATGCAATTCAAAAGATAGCTTTCTCTGTAAAAGACTTTTCTCTTTGCTTAAGAGTACTCAATAAAACAAATAAGGAACTCAAAATATGAAAATCATCGTGTACAGAGTGCTTGTTTATACTTATTATATTCAAGCTGTATTGATTCTTCTGGTTTTGAAGTTAACAAACTAACAATCACTATTAATATGCTACTAATTGCAAAGCCAGGAACCATAGCATATATTTTAAACCAGCCTCCTAAACTTGCAAATAATGGCCATATTAAAACTACCAATGCTCCTGATAAAATACCAGCTGTAGCGCCAGCCTTATTAATTCTAGACCAAAATAGTGAGAATATCACAACGGAACCAAAAGAGCTTCCTAAGCCAGCCCATGCATAACCAACTAGATCTAATATAGTCGTATTAGGATTTAGAGAGATAACTATTGCTACTATAGTTATTATAAGTACAATTAAGCGGCTAACATTTAATTGTTCACGATGTGAAGCATTCTTTCTTATAAACTTAGCATAAACATCTACAGAGAACGCACTCGATAGTGCTAGCAATTGTGCTGAGGATGTACTCATAACAGCAGAAAGAACTGCTGCTAATAGAACCCCTTCTATCCAAGGATTAAAAAATACTGATGATAGCTTTAAGAATACCGATTCAGGATTTATTTGACCGCCTTGAAAATAAGCTGCTCCAAGGATACCAACACATGCTGCCCCAATAAGTGCCAAGATCATCCAAATCATACAAATCCACATAGCTTGTGAAGTTTTATTAGGATCTTTTATTGCCATAAATCTCACAATAATATGTGGCTGACCAAAGTATCCAAGTCCCCAAGCAAGCAAGGAAATAATCGTAATTAAAGGAACTCCTGAAGTTACATCATAGAAACCTTTAATATCAATATTTGATAAAATACTTGTAGTTCCAGAGCTATCAAAATTAAAATAAACAACAATAGGTACTAGTAGTAAAGCAAAAAGCATTAATGACCCTTGGAAGAAATCAATCCAAGATATTGCTAAAAAGCCTCCTACACAAGTATAGATAAATATAATTGAAGCTGTAAGTAATAAGGCGCTATGATATGAAATCCCAAACATTGAGCTAAATAAAACCCCTCCAGAGACAAAACCCGCGCCAACATATATAGTAAAGAAAATCACTAAAACAATTGCTGTCAAAGTTCTAATTCTACCTGTACTATCATGAAATCTATTTTCAAAATATGCTGGAATAGTAATAGAATCTTTAGCTATCTCTGTATATATCCTTAATCTTTTTGCGATAACTCCCCAGTTAATAAATGCTCCGATTGATAAACCTAGTGGTAACCAAATTTGGTTAAATCCAGAAACCATAAATGCTCCTGGAAGAGCTAGTAGTAGCCAAGATCCCATATCAGAGGCACCAGCTCCTAGTGCAGCAATTGGAGCACTTAAAGAGCGCCCCCCTAGCATATAGTCAGAAACTTTTTTCGTTTGAAAGTAAGAATATAAGCCTATACCGAAAATAATAGCTATATATATAATGAAAGTAACCCAGAGAATACCTATTTGATCCATTTGTTAGATATTAGTTTTAAAAGTCATTTTTACAATCTAACATTTTAGAATTGTTTTTTAAACCTTGTTTATTGGGATTATAAAGTTTATTTGTCAAATTAACTTTATTAGAACTTAATCTTAATAAAATAGCACTTAAAATTTAAGATAAATTAAAACCTAATACAAAGGCAACTTGGCATGGGAGGTAGAAAAATTCTGAGGGAGCTAAAATTTAAGACATAAACTTCTCAACACCATCTTTAAAATCAAAACTATGCTCAGCTGTAATATGACGCACTGTTTTTGTTGTAGAACGCATAACAACACTATGAGTTACCGCAAAAGATCCTCTAAGTGAGCTTTTAACTCTCTTAACTCCTTGTAGCATATTACCATCAGTAACACCTGTCGCAGCAAATACAATATCTCCCGAAGCTAGATCATCAATATCATACTTTTTATCAAGATCTGTAATACCTAGACGATGTGCTCTTTGAACCTCTTCATCTGAATGAAAAACTAGTCTTGCTTGCATTTGACCACCTAAGCATTTCAAAGCAGCTGCTGATAAAACCCCTTCAGGAGCACCACCAGTTCCAATAAAGACATCGATGCCTGAACCCTCAGTAGCTGTTGAAATAACACCTGAAACATCACCATCATCTATTAAAATAACTCTAGCACCACACTCACGAGCCTCTTTAATAATATAGTCATGCCTAGGTCTATCCATTGTACAAACGACTAATGCTGATACATGAACTCCTTTGAATTTTGCAATTCTTTCTAGATTTTCCGTTACAGAGTCATCTAAATCAACAATTCCTTTTGGAGCCTTAATCCCACCAACTGCAATTTTTTGCATGTATACGTCAGGAGCATTTAAAAAACCTCCTTTATCTGCCATCGCTAAAACAGTAAGAGCATTTGCTCCGCCTTTTGATGTAATAGTTGTTCCTTCAAGAGGATCCAAAGCTATATCAACTTCACAACCACCAGCACCAACTTTTTCACCAATATAAAGCATTGGAGCCTCGTCAAGTTCTCCTTCACCTATAACAACAGTTCCATCAATATCAACCTCATTAAGAGATTCTCTCATTGCATCTACAGCAGCTTGGTCTGCAGCAATTTTATCTCCTCGACCCATCTGACTCCAAGATGCTAATGCTGCTAATTCTGTTACCCTAACCGCTTCAAGAGCTACTTTTCTATTCATTACTTTGGTCCTTTTTGTTTTATAGTTTCTTAACTATGGGGGTTAAAAAGTCTTCTATTACATTCTTTAATTGTATCAATTTACCATGAAAAAAATGGCCAACTTGATCCATCTTTACTAAAGTTAAATCTGACTTTACTTTTTTAAGAGTAAAATCAAAAACAGAGTTTGGATTAACTGTATCATCATCTATACCTTGAATAACAAACCATGGCACATTAGGCTCATTAAACTTAGTAAGATCAAACCTATCAACTGCTGGAGCAATCGTTATCAGTGCTACAACATTATCTAAATTGCTTAAGCCTTTATAGGCTATAGCTCCTCCAAATGAGAAACCACATAGTAATATTTTTTTTACAGAAGTATTTTCAGATATCCATTTACATAGAGAAAGTAAATCATCTAGTTCACCCTCTCCTTCACCATACTCACCTTGACTGCCACCAACTCCTCGATAATTAAATCTATACGATTGTATATTATGAGTTTTCATCGCTCGAGAAACAGTAGTTACAACTTTATTATGCATGCTACCTTGATATAGCGGATGAGGATGACAGATAACAGCTGCAACCTCTTGATTAGAATCTTTTACTTTATCATGAGCTACTTCGATTTGCCCAGCTTTACCTTGTATAAAAAAAGTATTCAAGACACAACCCTAAACATTATTTGCGCTTCCTAAATCACATTCTTCAAGTTTAACAATTTTAGTTTTTTTCACAAGCTTATAAACAAAATACATTACTATAAATACGATTAGTCCCACATATGTTGATAAAAACTCCAACAACATAGATATAAAGCTTCTATCATGTTGTGTAAACATGCTCAAGCCTTGACCAACAACAATAATGCAAACCATACCCAAAGCGATCAAAGGCGCCCATGGGAAAAATCTAGATTTATAAGGAAGTTTATCAACATCAAAACCTTGCTTAATATATGCCTTCCTAAACCTATAGTGACTAAGTGCAATGGTAAACCAAGCCGTAAAACCCGCCAAACTAGATACATTTATAAGCCATGTTAAAATCTCATTACTACCAATAAAACTAACAGCAAAAAATAGTGATCCTATAATAGCAGTAGCAAGCAGTGCAAATATTGGCGTACCATTTTTATTTATTTTAGACAAAAATGACGGTGCTTGTTTGATATTACCCAAATGCCACAGAGTTCTAGTAGCAGTATACATACTAGCATTACATGCAGATAATATCGCTGTAAGTATAATCACATTCATAACTGTTGCAGCAACCTTAAAGCCCAAATCGCTAAACACAATAGTAAAAGGACTAAAAACAGCTGACAAAGTATTACCATCAATTTGTTTAACATATTCGTTATTATAAGCAACTAAGAAACTAACTATCACAACTGTCACTACATAAAACACAAACAATCTCCAAAAAGTTTGCCTGATTGCTTTAGGTATAGATGTTGATGGATCTTTTGCTTCACCAGCAGTTACACCAATAAGTTCGCTCCCCTGAAAAGAGAAACCTGCGATCATAAACACCGTTATAAAACCCCAAAAACCATTATGGAATGGGGCATCTCCGACTGTCCAGTTTTCAAAACCAACTGGCTGATTTCCCATCAAACCAAATATTGCCAATGTCCCTACTACAATAAATATAACAACAGTAGAAACCTTTATAAATGAAAGCCAGTACTCAACTTCACCATATATCTTCACAGAAAATAAGTTCAAACCAAGTATTAAAAAGAAGAAAAGTGAGCTCCACACAATAGGATGAACTTCTGATGCTGGAAACCAATACTGCATAACAACAGCTGCAGCAATAACCTCAGTAGCAACAGTTACAGCCCAATTAAACCAATAATTCCAACCTGTAGTAAACCCTAACGCTTCATCCACATACCTTCCTGAGTACTCACAAAAAGTTCCTGTTACTGGTGAATGTGCTGCCATTTCGCCAAGGCTCGACATTAAGAAAAAAACCATAATAGCAATTAATACATATGCAATAACCGTTCCGCCTGGGCCTGCATCTGCAATAGCTTTACCAAGACCAATAAAAAGACCTGTACCTATACATCCGCCTAATGCAATCATTGACATATGGCGACTTTGTAAACTACGCTTAAGTTTCTGGGACATTAAACTTTCTTCTCCAACTATTTTTAGTTTTTTTAACTTCTACAACACAATAATTAAGATATAACATCTTAACTTTCTTTTATAAAATACAATATTTATTATCTCATTAATGACACATAAATCAATTAACCTTCGAATTCTCATAAGATTTTTAGCATACTCTTTCTAAAAAGATCCTACTAAACTAGCCACTGAGATGCTTGTTTTGCTTCACGCACTACTTGCACTTGACCCTTTATATAAATAATCTCTGCAGGTAATGTATGGCATAAGAAAAAAGGCATACTTTCTGTAAAACCATATGCTCCTGTTTGAGTAAATGCTAAATAGTCTCCAGACTCAGTACTATCAGCTAAATCAACTCTTCCTAAATGATCTATACTTGTACATAAAGGCCCATGAACTTCCATAATTGTATGATTTTCTTGATTAGCTCTTGATATATTTTTTACTGGGAATGCTTGGTTTGTAATAAATGGACGACCTAAATGTTGGCTTCCCCCCTCTAAAACAAGTAAATCTTTATCATAAACTTTTTTTCTATCTATCACTTTTGTTACATAAGCACCACATTCACCCACTGCATAACGACCTAACTCTAGCCAGAAGTCGACTAATGGATATTTCAGTTTCAAATTATTTAAAGCTTCTGCAACATCCTCAACTTTCAGTTCATTAGCTTGATTGTAGTAAGGTATTCCTAAACCTCCACCAAGATCTATAACTCTTAGATCCATTGAAATTTGATTTGCTAATACAACTAAATTTTCAGTAATAACTTCCCAAAGATGTACAAGCTTCTCTATATCTGTAATATTCCCCCACTGGAAGCAATGTAAACCTATTACATCAACATATTCATTTTTTATAGAGTTTTCTGTGAAAAAATTCACCCATTCTTCAGGTGCTAATCCAAAAGGAGTCACGCTATCGCCACCAAGAACATTCTTCTCACCAGAATTATCCCAACTGATCTGAACACGTAACAGTGATGTAACTTGAACGTCATAGTTTTTAGCTGCTTTTAATAGATCTTGATACTGCTGAACACTTTCAAGTACAAAAGTTCGTACACCTTTTTCAATAAAATAACAAATCTGCTTATATGATTTTGCTGATCCAGTATTTAAGATATTCTTAGGATCTACTCCTTGTTTTAGAACCTGGTCTAGTTCTCCACAACTTGCAACATCAAAAGATATACCCTGTTTAGCTACACTCTGAATTATACTTGATAATGGATTTGCTTTAACCGCATACCAAAGTTTTACTGTTAGTTTTCTTAAACTTATTAACTTATTCTCTAACGCATCTAAATCATAAAAAAAGAAGGGACTGCCTACTTCATCTGCTAAGTTAAGTAAACAATCTCTATGTAATCCCAAAGAAAACATTAACGTAACGCCTCCTCTAGAGTCAAAGCTTTATCACTTTTATCATCACGATATTTAATAATTACAGGACAATAAGATTGTAATCCATGAGCTTTTGCCCAACTTGTATTTATTGGACGTGATCCCGGTACAACAATAGCCCCCTCAGGAATTTTTTCTCCTTTATCAAGCACTCTTTCATTAACGCTATCATAAACTCTAACACCTCTTGAAAGAGAAACAGATGGTGCGATTACAGATCTTTTGCCAACGATGACACCTTCAACAATAATAGCTCCAGCACTAACAAATACATCATCTTCAATTATTACAGGATTCATCCCCACTGGCTCAAGAACCCCGCCAATTTGCACCCCAGCAGATAAATGAACATTTTTACCTATTTGAGCACATGAGCCAACCAATGCATTACTATCAACCATTGTTCCCTCATCGATATAGGCACCAGTATTTATATATGATGGTGGCATTATAATCACAGATGATGCAACATAAGCTCCTGCTCGTACAGATGAACCTCCTGGAACTATCCTAATGCCTTCTGATTTACTAAACTTACGTGGTGCTAGGTTATGCTTATCAACGAATCCTTCATAAGTACCATTATAATCAACATTCACACCAGCTTTAAAAGCCTCTAAAATAGCTTTTTTAACTTCAACATTTACTTGCCAGCTTCCATCACTTAATTGTTCTGCTGCTCTTATTTGCCCTGATTGAAGCGCATCTAAAGTCTCCTGCCATTCCATAATACTACTCTCCTATCTTTTCTATCCTATTAATCTTATAAATTTGTGTAACTCTGCTTAACTAAACTATTAGCTTTCTCTAGATTAGTAATATCTGTTAGTTCCTCTGCTACAAGTGGAGCTCTTAAAGTATTAGATCTTATTACACCATTATGTTTAAGCCATACTTTAACTGGTATTGGGTTTGCCACCTCAAAGCATGCCTTTGTCGCATCTTTCCAAGTCTGACAATGACTTAGCTGTATAGTTTTATTTATGCTTTCTTTAACATAGCTTCTAACTTGCACAGGCCAAATATTTGATATCACAGATATTAATCCTACAGCCCCATAGTTTGATAACTCAGGAAATATTCCATCTTCACCACTATACATTCTTAAATTTGGTGCAATCTGAGCATATTTTGCAAAACGTTCACAATCACCTGAAGCTTCTTTAATTGCCCATGCATTTTTATGATCTTTTATAATTTCTAGTGCTTCATAACTCAAATTCACACCAGTTCTAGATGGAACATTATATAAAACACATGGTCTTTGAGCCGCATCAAGTAGACTTGTAAACCAATTAATTTGACCAACTGTCCCAGGTTTAGCATAAACTGGTGTTACTAGTAAAAAACAATCAATATTCTGAGAATTACAAAATTCTATCCATTTAATCTGCTGATCAAGCCTAGATCCTCCAACACCAACCATTATTGGAGTATTTAAATTCAATGAACATGTAAATTTAACTACCTCACATTGTTCCTCAAAGCTTAGTGCTAATGCTTCTCCAGTGCTACCTAAAATTAATATTCCACAGCCAGATTCTGCCTGATATTTTAATATTCTTTCAAAACTACCATAGTCTATCTCACCATTATCAAGCATTGGTGTTACTATCGCTGTATAAAGATCTTTATTAATATTCATTTGCATACTCCTTAGCAACAAGCTCTTCAAATTGGTAAAAACCATATAAATCAGAATTATTTATGGCATATTTAGCTGCCCAAATAGCACCCTGAGCAAAAAGCTTGCGGTCATGCGCAGTATGTTTTAACTCGATAGTTTCATATTCATAGCTAAGAGTCGCCTCATGAATTCCTTTAATATCACCTAAACGCTCTGATGATATCGCACAGCTATCAATATCAAGCCAATTTTCCCAAGATATTGCCGTACCACTTGGAGCATCTAGTTTTCTTGTATGATGAGTTTCTTTTATCGTGCACTCTAATCGTGGAATTAAATGTTGGATTTTACCTAGTGAGTTTAGAGCTTTTTTAATAAAAACCATGGATAGACTAAAGTTATTAGCAACAATCCACACCTTTTTATTTAGAGTAACTTGCTCAACAACACCTTGAGTATAGTCAAAGCCTGTTGCTCCACAAATAATAGGTGTTTTTGTCTCTAATAAAATTGGTAATATATCTTCCAATATTTTAGCTGAAACAAATATAATAACAGCCTCAGCATTATTAAGTTTTTCAACTGTAACTGTGTTATTTGAATCAAAAACTTCATATATATTTTGACTACCAAGCAAATCTAAAACAGCTTGTCCTGTGTTACCTTTTCCTACAATTGCAATTTTCATACCATCCCTCCTTTTTCAAAAAATTGATTATAGATTTTTTGTATAACTAGAGATGATTCATTTTGGTCAACAAGCAAACACATATTATGTCCACTAGCTCCATGACTAAGTAAGCGTATATTATGATCAGATAACTCAGAAAATAACCTTGAGCTAATATTCTTAGTCTGATGGATATTGTTACCAACTATCGCAACTAGAGATAAATTCTCATCAATCCTTATTTCAACATCACCAATCTCATCTAAATCCTCCAATAAGCTTGGTGTAAGTATAGTATCTCCTATAGATTGACTACCGATATGATCTAAAGTCAAAGCAAGGCTTACCTCACTAGTAGTCACAAGATCAACACTTACTTTATGATCAGCTAAAACCTGAAAAACTTTAGCTAAGAAACCTTGAGTATGAACCATATCATAACTTTTTATCGTTACTAATACCTGATTTTTGCGCTCAGCAACAGCTCGAACAACTGGAAGCTCTTGATCTATTTCTTTTGCAATCCATGTTCCAGGATTATCTGGGTTAAAAGTTGAGCCTATAAATACACTTATATTACTTCTTATAGCAGGCCATAGCGTACTAGGATGTAAAACTTTAGCTCCAAAAGTCGCTAACTCAGCTGCTTCATTATAAGACATTTTCTGTATTGATACTGCACTAGGTATTCCTCTAGGGTCAGCTTGATAAATACCTGGAACATCTGTCCAAATCAGCAGATCCTTAGCACCTATAGCCTCAGCGATTAAGGCTGCAGAATAATCACTTCCACCACGACCAAGAGTAGTTGTCAGGCCTTGAGATCCTTGACCAATAAAACCTTCTGTTACTACAATACTATCTTGAATTAATGGTACTAATTTTTGCTGTACATTTGCACGAATACCTTTAGTAATAGGTTTTGCCTGACCATAGTGGTTATCAGTTTTTATAAACTCTGTTGCTCTTAGATGTGTAGCATTAACACCTGATTGAACTAAAAGCTCTGTCATTATCGTTGCTGAAATTAACTCACCAAATGATAATATCTCATCTGATAATTGAGGAGTTTTTAATCTTAGGGATAGCTTAGTAAGAGACTCTAAATCTTTTATTACTTCTTTTATTCTTATCGAAGTTTCAGAATTTTTAATATGCTCTAGTATTGGATAGACAATTTCTTGTATTTTATTAATTGTCTCTTGTAGAGAGCTCTCATTAGAACAGCTTGTCACAAGTTTTACTAAAAGATTAGTTACTCCAGACTGAGCACTTACAACAACTACTTTAACTTGAGATGTATCTTTTATAATTTCGATACATTTTGTTATTGATTCAATATTGGCAACACTTGTACCACCGAATTTTGCAACACTTATTTGATCTTCCACAAAGCTCTCCATGTTTTCACTAATGTGGGGAAACTAGAGACTTTGCAAAATTAATGCTTAGACCGAAGCGCCCCACGTTTAAGTTCAACGTGACAGTTCTGCTACCTTTCAGTATCAGACCCAAGAATATAGCTCATAACTTCTATATTCTTTCGGCACAATCTCTAAAAAATCTAATCATCTCTAAGCGTTATGGCTTTCAGATTAGCATTATAGACTATGCACCTCTTCTTTAAATTACGTTAGTAAGAAAACTTACTGATTTTGAGTCTAACATAGTAAATCAAAACCTGTCAAACTCTATTTAGCATTTTAATAAAATTAAATTAATGAGATAATATAAAATTCTTTAATCTCTTAATAGCCTCCTCTAAAACTCCTCTCCCAGCTGCGGCACTAATTCTAATATGTCCTGCCAAACCAAAGGCGCTACCATGAATAACTCCTACAAAGGTTTCTTCTAAAAGATTTATACAAAAGCTCTCATCTGTAAGTTGGATCCTTTCTAAAACATCACTTATATCTAAAAATATATAAAAACCTCCGTCAGGCATAAAAACTTTAACGTTCGGAATATCTTTCAAAGCATTAAAAACAAAAGAAACATTCTTATAATATTCTTGATTCATATACTCGATATCAGATCTTTCTAACTTTAGTGCCTCTATCGCTGCAATTTGTGAAATTGAACAAGCACATGATAGAGATTGAGACTGAAACTTCTTAATAGCATTAATAAAAGCTGAGGGTGCTAGAATATGCCCAACTCGCCACCCTGTCATTGCGTAATTCTTAGAAACTCCACTAGCCACTATGACACGGTTTTTAAGTTCCGGAGAAATTTTTGTAACAGGAGTTGGGGCTCTATCCCAATAAATCTGATCATATATCTCATCACTAATTAATACAATATGAGGATACTTTTTCATTAAATCAGCTAAAGCTGACATTGTAGCTTCTGAATAAATAGCTCCTGAAGGATTATTGGGAATATTTATCAAAATAGCTTTTGTTCTTAAGCTTATTAAACTTTCAAGTTTCTCAATATCAGGTTCAAAACCATTTTCAATATTTGTTTCTAAAACAACCGGAACACCTCCAGATAATTTAATCATATCTGGATAAGATGCCCAATACGGAGCCATATAAATAATCTCATCACCATCATTAATAATACAATTAAATATATTATGAAGACTGTGTTTAGCTCCAGTTGTGACACAAACTTCATCAAGCTCATAATCAACTCCATAATCACTATAGTACCGCTTTATTATCGCTTGTCTTAAATCTCTATAACCATCAACAGTTGTATATTGAGTATAATTATTTTGGATTGCTGTAATACCTGCTTTTTTATAATATCAGGCGTGCTAAATCCTGGTTCTCCTACACTTAGAGAGAGAATTTTCTCGCCTTTATCAACAAGCTCTTGAACTTTAGAAGACATTAATACTGTTGCTGAAGGTTTAATATTTTTTACACGATTACTAATTTGTATAGTCATTGATTTTCCCATTCTTTCACCAATAATGGGGAGCTGAGACTTTGCAAAAATTAATGCTTAGACCGAAGCGCCCCACGTTTAAGTTCAACGTGACAGTTCTGCTACCTTTCAGTACCAGACCCAAGAATATAGCTCATAACTTCTACACTCTTTCGGCACAATCTCTAAAAATCTAATCATCTCTAAGCGTTATGGCTTTCAGATTAGCATTATAGATTATGCTCCTCTTCTTTAAATTGCGTTAGTAAGAAAACTTACTAATTTGGAGCCTAGCACAGGAACTCAAAGCCTGTCAAATTCTATTTAGCATTTCTTAAAATGGTTCTCTGTACACGACAAAAAAAGTTGAGTTAGCTGACTAAAGCCTTATATATTCATTATTTGGAACAGATGAAAAAGCACCTTAATCAGCTAACAGGAAGTTTATCTAAAATATTTGATTGGCACAAGTCAAGAATAGATTGCTTTAGCAATCTATTACTTGGACTAATATCAGCTCAAACTGTTAATCTATCGAAGATAGCTAGATACTTTAAAAATAATAATCTGATAGAGTCAAACTATAGAAGAATCTACCGTCTTGAAAATCAAGCACTAAATTGCATATTTTGCTTAACCATAGCATTGAGAGTTACAAGCATTTTTCTCATAACAGCAACTATAGCAACCTTTTTGATTTTACCATTTTCTAATAAACGATTATAAAAATCCTTCATCCTAGAGTTAAACCTAGTAGCTACTAATGCAGCCATATACAATGTTTTGCGTACTTTAGAGCGACCATACTTAATTGCAGAATAGCCGCTTTTCATACCACTCTGATTTGTAATAGGTGCTACACCAACTAAAGCAGCTATTTCTTTATTGTTAATTCTGCCAATTTCAGGTAAATCACATACAATACAGCAGGCAGTATTTGCACCAATACCAGGCATCGATGTTAATATGTCAAACTTGTTAGCTAGTACTTTATCTTCATTTATGATTGCCATCATGTGTTGCTCTATTTTCTCTATCTCTTTCTTCAGGTATTTAAGCATTCTTTCACTCGATGATTTCAAGATTTTATCTTTAACCAAACCTAAACGACAAGCCTCTTGATGATGAGTCTCTTTAAGCTGACCTAGGCGAGAGCTTAGTGCATTCAACTCTAGATCTTGATCGCTAGGTAAGCCTCGTATATCATCGTCTTTAATAAACGCACCATAAGCCTTTAGTACTTTTGCATCTATAGCATCAGTTTTTGCTAAACATCCCATGGCTTTAGCAAATGAAACCACCTTGTTAGGGTGAGCTATGTGGACTTTTATGCCAAAGCTTTCTAAACATTTTGCTGGCAGAACTTCATAACCTCCAGTACTTTCTAATACTGCTAAAACAGCTTCGTTTTCTTCAAAATGCTTTTTTATGAAAGAGTTGATGCTACTCTTTTTCATGGCTATACGCTTAACTTTGCCTTTATCGCCATAGCAAACATCTATCCACTTTTTTGATATATCTATTCCTAAATACTTTATTGTTTTATCTGTCATGTTTGGTATCCTTTTTATTAGGCTCATAATCGCGGGATTGTACATTCGGTCTTTGATGACCTTTCTACCGTTCGCGTTTTAAAGTCGTGATTGAGATGAGCTTTTTGATTCTCACGGTTTTCAATAACCAATCCAAGGTCAAAGTCTCATCTCTTTCTTATATTTTATCAAGGATGATAGAATACAAGATTAATCACTGTTTATAAGATACAATCCAAAACTTCTTCAAGGAAGTAGAGTTTGATATTAATGATATAGCCCAATTCAGTATACAACATCTTTTATCAACTAAAGATAAATTATATCTAATTCTTGATAGGACAAACTGGCAGTTTGGAAAAACAGATATAAATATTCTAGTTCTATCAGCTGTGTATGAAGGTATAGCAATACCATTATATTATGATTTATTAGATCATAGAGGTAATTCTGATTCTGGATTTAGAATAGATTTAGTCAAAAAGTTTATTGCTAAATTTGGTAAACAACGTATTGGTTGTATATTAGGAGATAGAGAGTTTATAGGTCAAGACTGGTTAAGTTGGTTAGAATCTCAAAGTATTGATTATGTTGTTAGAATCAAAAACAACCTTATGACAACTAACACTAGAGGTTTCAGCGCTAAGGTCTCAACACTATTTGATGACTTAACTGTTCATGAGCATAAGGATCTTAGAGATCAAAGAAGTATTTGTAACCAAAGTGTTTATCTATCTGGCACTAGATCGCATACTGGTGAACTACTTATTGTAGCTAGTAATTCCAATAGTATAAAGAGACTGATACCTATTTATGGTATGAGGTGGGAGATTGAAAATTTATTTCAAGCTTTTAAGGGCAGAGGATTTAATCTAGAAGATACTCATTTGACTGATACTAATAAAATATCAAAGTTAATAGCTTTGATATCTATAGCCTTTGTATGGGCTCATAAGGTTGGAGAGTATAAAGATGCTAAAATAAAACCTATTCCTAGAAAAAAGCATGGAAGGTTGCAGAACTCTTATTTTAGGTATGGTTTGGATATGATTATTAATGCAATTCAAAAGATAGCTTTCTCTGTAAAAGACTTTTCTCTTTGCTTAAGAGTACTCAATAAAACAAATAAGGAACTCAAAATATGAAAATCATCGTGTACAGAGAAAATGGTTATAAAAATAGTTTGATAAAGATTTACTTTAATCCTTAATGACTCAAAACTCTAGAAAATATATGTATTGTTAAAATCTAACCTGAATAATTTTCTATTTCAGGAGGCTTTTTATTCCTCTCATACATCACCCAGTATATAATCCAGGTACATATGTATACAAATATTCCACAGAAAATCACATCACTAAAAAAATGTCCTCCTTGAGCCATTCTCATTAGGCCTAAGCCGCCACCTGCTAGTATCGCTGCTGCAAAAGCTAAGGCTTTTTTCTTACGTGTCGCAGCTAAAGGCATTAAAGCAAAAAGCCAGAATCCCATAGATGCATCTCCACAAGGGAAAGAGCAATTAGTAGAGCATTGGTTAGATATAACAAATGGTTGTTGAAAAACCTTATCTCCATCAAACTGTTGTACCATATATGGTCTAGGTCTACCCCAATGATTCTTAAATACAGCATTGACAACAAGTCCTGGACCTATCCATAAGCACACAGCCACAAAAAATATAGCTTTTCTATTTTTTATTCTAAAAGCTTTTATAAATAACGATCCTAGCAAAAATAAAATAACTATTACCGAAAATATTACAGGGAAGACCATTGCAAATTTATGTAGAGCACCAAGTATACCTTGACTAGCACTCGCTGCAAACCCATATGAAGGGTTATAAAAATCACTTGCTAAAGTTAAATCTAAATGGGGAAATATTAAAAAAAACACCCACGCACAGAAGCAAACAACTAAGCCTACTATTATATGAAATTTTGCCAAAATTTATCCTTAATTAAGTTATACTCAATAAATTAGTACTATAAGTTTAACATTTTTAAACTTTTTTTTGTTAGAATTACGAATTGGTTTTATGATTAAGTTTAATATTTCATTTGTAAATTAATATGGTAGACAATAATACGAACAACACAAACAAAACTCATGCTATTGGCAGACTAAAAATAACACTAGTTGTCATTTTAGCAGCAATTGTAATATATCTTTTTATAGCATTATTTAGCTTTAATATAAATGATCCTGGCTGGAGTAGTGTTTCTTCAGAAACTACTATAAAAAATTATGCAGGTCCTGTTGGAGCATATATTGCAAGCTTTATACTCTCAATATTTGGAGTAGTTGGTTTTGTCATTCCATTTGTTTTTATAGATTTTATTAGAATTTTACTAATTAAAAGAAAAGAACAAAGCCTTAGTTATCTAATGTTTACAGTCAAAACAATAGGTATTGTATTTTTTATTCTATCTTGTTGCGGTATTGCTGAGTTATATTTTAGCTTTGCTAATTACTGGATGCCTCAACGTTCTGGAGGAATTTTAGGCTATGAAACAGCAAAGATTTTTATTAAATATTTTGGTACTGTAGGTGGATCATTTGGGTTATTAGTATCACTATTTATTGGCTTAACGCTTTATTCTGGTACGACATGGTTACACTTAGGCAAAAAGATTCTTTCAATATTTGGTAAGTCTGTTAGCCATGTTGCAAAATCTAAAAAGAATGATAAAGACATTACAAGCTTTAATGATTTTGATGACTTTAACAATAAACCTAATACATCAGCATTAGCTCAAGACAAAACTTCAACTTCAATACCTTTTAAGGATGAAAAAAAAGAAGCCCCTAGTGAAGACACTTTTAAAGAAGTGTTACAAAAATCAAAAGATAATGATGAACTATCATTCAAAGACTTTAATAATAACCCATCTCAAGATGAGCTATCATTTACAGAATCTGAACAAAAAAAAAATAAAAAACCAATAAAAGCTATTGAAAAAACAAAACCACAATCACCTAAAACAAATAGCCTAAATAAAGACTGCTTACCATCTATTGACCTTCTTATGGAACCTGAAGCAAAAAAGGTTGCAGTATCTCAAGAGCAACTTAATGAAACTTCGTCCCTGCTAGAACAGACTCTAAATGACTTTAATATTAATGCTAAAGTTGTAGCTGCATATCCCGGTCCTGTTATTACAAGATACGAGATAGATTTAGCTAGAGGTACAAAAGTTAGTAAACTTACAAATATAGCTCAAGATTTAGCTCGAGCTCTTTCAACAACAGCTGTTAGAGTTGTAGAAGTGATACCTGGAAAACCCTACGTTGGATTAGAACTACCAAACCCAACAAGACAAATGGTACGCATAAAAGAAGTTTTATCTTCTCCAGAATTTTTAAAATCTCGAGCAGCAACATTAATGGGAATTGGTGTTGATATTTCTGGAAAACCTGCATTTGCTGAACTTGCAAAAATGCCGCATCTTTTGGTTGCTGGTACAACCGGATCTGGTAAATCTGTCGGTGTTAACTCTATGATAATTAGTATGCTATATAAATGTACTCCTGATGATCTAAAATTTATCATGATTGATCCTAAGATGCTTGAATTATCTATTTATGATGGCATTCCTCACCTTTTAACTCCTGTTGTTACAGATATGACAGAGGCTGCTAACTCTTTACGCTGGTGCGTTAAAGAAATGGAAAGACGCTATGCTCTTATGTCAGCTGCTGGTGTTAGAAATATCGCATTGTTAAATGACAAAATTGAGCAAGCTGAAAAAGCTGGTAAACCTCTAAAAGATACAATGTTTATCAAGATGAATCCAGAGCGTGCCCATGAAGCTCCAACGCTTACAAAAATGCCTTATATTGTTGTCGTTGCAGATGAGTTTGCTGATATGATTATGGTAGTTGGTAAAAAAGTTGAAGAGCTTATCGCAAGACTTGCTCAAAAGGCTCGTGCTGCGGGAATTCATATAATACTTGCAACACAAAGACCTTCCGTTGATGTTGTAACTGGACTTATAAAGGCTAATATACCTACTAGAATGTCTTTTCAGGTATCATCTAGAATAGACTCAAGAACTATACTTGATCAACAAGGTGCTGAACAACTACTTGGTCAAGGTGATATGCTATATTTAAAACCTGGCTTTGGCGCCCCTATGCGTATTCACGGTGCTTTTGTTGATGATAATGAAGTCCATAGAGTTGTCGAATCATGGAAAGAATATGGCCAACCAGAATATGTCCAAGATATTCTCGAATCTACTGAAGAAGCTGAAAATGGTTCATCAGGAGGGGAAGACAATAGCGAAGACCCTCTATATAATGATGCTGTTGAAATAGTAATTAAAACACAGAAAGCATCAATATCAGCAGTCCAACGTAAACTAAAAATTGGCTATAACCGTTCTGCAAGACTTATGGAAGAAATGGAAGAAAATGGTATAGTCTCAGAAATGAATCAAAATGGCATGCGTGACGTGCTAGTAAAAAGAGAATCTTAAATGAAAAAAATAACCCTACTTTTAATAACAATTTTTATTAGTGCAAATATCTGTTTTGCTAATGCTGCGGGAGACTTGGTAGAAAAAATTAAAAGCATCGACTCTATGACTGCTAACTTTAGTCAAAGACTTATTAATAGCCAAAATGATATGAATACTAAAGGTAAAATGAGCCTTAAAAAGCCTCAATTTTTTAAATGGGTCACAATCTCTCCAAATAACCAAGAAATTGTCTCTAACGGCAAAAAACTTTGGATTTATGATGGTGATCTTGAACAGCTTATAATTAAAAAAGTCTCAAACAATATTGCTCAATACCCATATCTCATACTTTTATCAAAAAACACAGATAATATTGATAAGTTATTTACTGTAAAAGAAAAAAGTAACAATAGTTATATTCTTAAGCCTAAAAATGATGAAATGATAAATAGTATCGTAATTAAGTTTGATAGTGAAAATAAACTTAAATCACTAGAGATTTCAACTTCACTAAATCAATTTACACAGATTAAATTCTCTGATGTAAAAGATAATGTTTCTCTTGATAACTCGACTTTTAACTTTAAAGCACCTAAAGATACTGATGTAATTGATGAGACAAAATCATAAAAAACTCTTTACTTCTTATCAACCATATATGCTCCAGCAGCACCCCCTGCAGCAGCAACACCTCCGACAGCCAACCAAAAACAACTATTTAGAGATAAAGTTAATGAACACAACAATACCAAAGATACAAACTTCTTTTTCATTTATATTTTTCCTAAAAAATAATACCTAGTATATCAACAAAAATTCTTTTTTTAACTCTTAAAAATATACATTCTTTAAAAACCATCGTACATATATCGATTATCTTAAGCTATTCTAGAATAAACTAACTGATTAGTATCAGCATCATAAACCTCAACTGTTTTAAAAGATACAAAAAACCTCAAAATATAACCCTTTGCTTACAAGGTGTTTAACCAAAAAAAACAAACAACAAAGAGTTAATTTTTAGACATTTTTTTTAGTTGATGATTAAGCAAAGTAACCATATAATTAAATTTAACCTTTATTTCACACTTCTTTAACTATGTATTTTGGTGTCGATTACTACCCAGAGCAATGGGATCATTCACTTATTGATAAGGATCTTCAACGTATTGCAAACTCAGAACTTAATTGTATTAGAATTGCAGAATTTGCTTGGCATCTAATGGAACCTCAAGAAGGTCAATTTGATTTTAGTTTTTTTAAGACAATATTAGATAAAGCACATAAGCTAAATCTCAAAGTAATGCTTGGTACACCAACAGCTACAGCTCCTGCTTGGTTATACAAAAAAGATCCAAAGATATTCTCAATAGACAAAAATGGCTTACAAAGACATTTTGGTGGTAGAAGGCAGGCTTGTCTAAACTCACCAACATACAACAAGTATGCTGAACGTATTACTCAGAAAATGGTAGAGGCATATCATCAACATCCTGCTTTATTACTTTGGCATATAGATAATGAACTAGGTCATGAAACTAGTGATATGTGCTACTGTGATCAATGCGAGTTAGAGTTTAGAGACTATCTAAAACAGCAGTTTGATAATAACATCGACTTATTTAATGATGCTATTGGCTCAGTTTTTTGGTCACAAACATATAATGATTTTGATGAGATAAATATACCTCGCCCAACTATTCCTGCACCAAACCCTGGAATGATGTTATATTTTAACCGTTTTAGAGCACAAACAACTACCAACTTTTTAGCAAGACAAGCTAAAGTTATCAAAGACATAGCTCCAGACCAACAAACTTTACATAACTTTACTGG